>DATFPH010000507.1:0-39632 GCA_035264905.1 Thermoanaerobaculia bacterium | reverse complement strand
TCCGGACAGACGCGGAACTCCTGCTGTGTGCGCGCCACCCAGGGGGGAACCCGGGCGCGCGCCTCCTCGGGGTCGATGTCGGCGAGCGGATGATTGCAGCGCAGACAGCGGGCGAGGAGGCGGCCGGGGTCCGGGGTCACGCCCAGGGTCTCCACAACCTGCCGGACCTGCTCGGCCACGTCGTCGGACTGGATCAGGATGTGATTGCGGGCGCGCCGCCGCTCGGTCAAGCGGCGGTCGCGGGTCAGGATCGTCCGCCCCTCGGCCACGGCCAGCTCGACGAGCTCGGGATCGTCGAGCGACGGGTCGTAGGTCACGTCGAGGTCGAGGGCGCGGAGCCAGCGGGCGAGAGCGCCCAGCATGGCGTCGGCGAAGAGCTTCGGGGGCCGCGGCACGTCGTCCATCGGCCCCATTATGCCCAAATGCGTCCGAATTCAATCCAGCGCGGGATTGCGCGAGGCGCGGGCCACGCTGAACGGTCCGGAGCCCCGGGCGGCGATATAGAGGAAGACGAAGGCGTAGAGGGCGGCGAGCTCGCCCTGATTCTGGACCGGCCAGGTCTCCTGCGGCTGATGGACCATGAAATACGCCACCGCCATCATGCCGCTGGCGAGGAACGCGGCCCAGCTGGCGAGCAGGCCGATCATGATCAGGATCCCCCCGACCAGCTCGATCATCCCGCCGAACCAGATCAGGGTACCGACCGGCACCTTCTGGCCACCGACCAGCCCGAGGATCTTCTGGAGACCGTGGAACATGAACATGAATCCGGCGACGAACCGGAGCAAGGCATAGATCGCATCGGCGTACCGACCCAGAATGCGGCTCATCGAATCCTCCCGGGGCCCTGGCCCCAATCCACCCGCCGACGGGAAAACCCCGATCGGGGGCCTTCGCACGAAAGCCTATCAGCCCAGGCCGTAGACCGGGAGAGCCGCGCCGTGCACAGCCCGCGCCGCATCCGACAGGAGGAAGAGGATGGCATCCGTCAGAGCCTCGGGATCGACCCAGCGGCTGGTGTCCGCCCCCGGCATGGCCGCGCGGTTCGCCGCGGTGTCGATCGTCCCCGGCAGGACAGCGTTGACGCGGATACCCTGCGCCTTGAGCTCCGCCGACAAGCTCTCGGTCAAACGCAAAACCGCCGCCTTCGACGCGCTGTAGGCCGCCACCCCCGCGTCGCCGGCAAGCGCTCCCCGGGAAGCCACGTTGGCGATCCGCCCACCGCCCGCCCGCAGCATCACCGGCACCACGGCCCGGCAGACGAGAAAGACGGCCCGGGCATTGAGATCCATCAGGAAATCCCAGGTAGCGATGTCCGACTGATGGACCGGCGCGCCGCCGCGGAAGCCGCCGGCGACGTTGCACAGAATGTCAATCCGCCCGAAGCGCTCCACCGCCGCTTGGACCAGCGCATCCACCGCATCGGGATCGGTGACGTCGCAGGCCTGCGCCAAAACAGCGCCGCCATCAATCTCCGGAAAAACAGCGCGTAGCTTCTCCGGCTGGCGATCCGGCAGGACGAGGCGGGCGCCACCGGCAAGGAGCCGCCGGGCCACGACGCTGCCCAGCGCACCGGACGCGCCGGTCACCAGTGCGACCTGGCCCGCGAAGTCGAAAGCAGGAACGCTCATTCGCTCACCTGGATGGAGAGGAGGTTGTCAGATCTGCTGAAGGGAGTAGTCCAACTCCGCGCGAGCTGGAACTCCCTCCTCTCCTGGCTGCGGGAAGTTCAGGCCTGGGGCCGGGCAGCCGGGGCAGCGACCTAGGAGCGCCGCTTCCACAACGCAGGATTCCGGCTTGTGTGGAAGCACGCGACAAAGACAACGGTGTCGCCGAGGATTCGATAGAACAGCCCGTAAGGGAACCGATGCACGAGGGCTCTCCGCGTCTGTCGGACAACCACCGGGTACGCCTCAGGTCTCTCCAGAACCAACCGTGCGGTCGCATAGACCTCGGCGAGAAACTCTTCGCCGAGCTCCTTCCTCTCCTTCTCATACCAGGCGTACGCGCGATCGATATCTGCCGCAGCCGCAGGCCGATAGGCATAGTTCACCAATTTACCGTGAGTGCGCTCTGGCCTGGGCTACAACCTCATCCCACGAGAGCCCTACCGGGCCTTCGGCCTCCAACTCATCGAGCCGGCGATCGAGCTCCTCTCTCTGGGAGATCGTCAGCGGCAAGGACTCGGAATCCTGGCCCAGGCTTTCCCACAGCCGGTCGAGGAGATCGAGCTTCTCGTCACGGCTCAGCTCAGCGATGTTGAGAGTGGATGCTTTACCCATGAAGGTAGTATCCCACAGCCCCAGAGATCCGATTCCCGCTCCCGAGTGAGGAACCAACGGCCCACTCCTCTTCCCGTTTTGGAGGGAAGTCCTGGGGTTCTCAGGGGATGGAAAACGGGTTCCCACCTTACGAGTCTACGACATCGAAGGAAGGACTGCCAGATCTTGAATTCGGGAAGGGAGATCGCTGGTAGCGCATACGGGATTCGAACCCGTGTTACCGGCGTGAGAGGCCGGCGTCCTGGACCCCTAGACGAATGCGCCACAATATCAAGGCATGCCCGATGCGACGTCCATCGAACGCCGCGAAGCGTAACACACCGCTTTTGAACCTTCAACCCTCGGACGGTATTCCCCGCCGTTGTAGTAGGGTAAAGGCTCGGGCATCTTGCCCCCGGAGAGATCTGTCGTGCCCTTGAAGCTGGTCGCTGTCACCGGAGATCGCTCTCTTGTGCTCCCCAACGGGCGCTCGCTCCTGGTGGGCCGTGCCGTGGCCTGCGACCTCTCCCTCTCCGATCCGACGATCTCCCGCCGGCACGCCGAGCTGGAGCCGTTCGAAGGCGCGGTTCTCGTCCGCGACCTGGACTCGACGAACGGGACGTTCGTCAATGGCGAGCGGATCCGGGAAGCGCTCGCGCCGCCCGGGTCGCGGATCGCCTTCGGCAAAGTCGATTTCGACATCGTGGAGGAGATGCCAGCGGCGCTTCCGCTGCCGGACTTCGGCGAGGAGAGCGGGGATGCGACGATCCTCCGCCAGATGCCGGTTCGCGGCGCCGCGGATATCGCCGCGCGCCTCGCGGTCGCTCCCCAGGGCGCGTCTCTCCTCAAAATCCAGGGCGAGTCCGCGTTCGACCGGCAGGCCCGCAAGCTCGACCTTCTCCTCGACATCGCCAAGGAGCTCTCGCAGCAGACCGAGATCGGCCGGCTGCTGGAGAAGGTCGTGGACGTAGCCTTCCAGGTGATGAGCGTCGACCGGGTGGCGATCCTGCTCGCGGGAGCGGACGGGGATCTCATATCGCGGATTTCGCGGAGCCGCGGCGAGCGGCCCGACGCGGAATGGCACGTGCCGCGTGTCATCGCCCGCCGCGCGGTGGCCGAGCGGGTGGCGTTCCTCATCGAGAACGTTCCCGCCGACGCCCGGTTCGGCGAGGGGACGATCCTGCGCCAGCGGGTGCAGAGCGCGCTCTGCGCGCCTCTCCTCAGCGGACAGGGCGTGCTCGGCCTCATCTATTTGGACAACCTGGGCGCCACGCACTCGTTCAGCGAGGAGGACCTGGAGTTCCTCACCGCGTTCGCCGGCATGGTCTCGATGGCGATCGAGAACAGCCAGCTCGTCGAGCGGGTCCGGCGGGAGGCCGTGGTGCTCTCCAACTTCCAGCGCTACTTCGCCCCCGACCTCGCGCGCCAGATCGTGGACCAGGAGGGAGAGATCCAGCTCGGCGGCGCCAAGCGGCGGGTGGCCATCCTCTTCTCGGACATCCGCGGCTTCACGTCGCTCTCCGAGCGGATGAGCCCGGACGAGATCGCCAGTCTTCTCACCAGCTATTTCACCGAGATGGTGGAGATCGTCTTCGAGCACGGGGGCACGCTCGACAAGTTCATCGGTGACGCGCTGATGGCGCTCTGGGGTGCGCCGCTGGCGCGCGAGGACGACGCAGACCGCGCCATCCAGGCCGCTCTCGCCATGCAACGCAGGCTCGAGCGGCTCAACCGCGAGTCGGCCGGCCCGGGGCGGCCGGTGCTCTTGATCGGGATCGGGCTCGACGTGGGCGAGGTCTTCGCCGGCAACATCGGCAGCGAGCGCCGGCTGGAGTACACGGTGATCGGCGACGCGGTGAACACGGCCGCCCGGCTCTGCGCCGAGGCGAGCCCGGGCGAGGTCCTGATCTCCGAGTGTCTCTATCGATCCCTGACCAGCCCGCCGCCGGTCGACGTGCTCGCGCCGCTGCAACTCAAGGGGAAGACCCAGCCGGTGCCGGTCTACCGCGTGGACTGGACGGAAGAGCGGCCGACGCCCCCCCAGGGGAGCCCTTCGGACGCGACCACTTCAGGGACGATCCCCTTTCGGCCGCTCCAGGAGACCAAGGAGAGCGACGCCATCGGCTGAGCCTCACCCTTCCTTGAAGATGACCTTCACTCCGTCGGGATCGTGGGTCTCGAAGATGAGCGCGCCGTCCGTGTCGCGGCGCAGCCCGCCGGGGATGTTCTTGTCGCGGAAGTGGGCTTCCTGGTAAGCGGCCTCGGCCGAGGGGACGAGCAGGGCGAGCGTCAGCTTGTGCTTGGGGCCGACGTAGTCGTACGTCTCGTCCCAGGAGCGCGGCCCCTCGGCCGCGGCACCGCGGCCCAGGACCTGGATCACGGCGGCGCCGGCCTGGAAGAGCGCACCCCGCTCGTCCTCGCGGTTCCAGGCCTGCAAGCGCGGGAAGGCCAGCGACTCTCCATAGAAGCGGCAGGTGCTGTCGAAGTTCTTGGCCCGGACGACCACCTGGAACTGGCGGATCTCCATCGGTTCCTCTCCTTGGAATGGGAAGACAGCCACCGTGCCGGTGGGCCACGGTGAGCCCACAGCATTACCACACCGGGAGCCCCCTTTCCAAGCAGGGCCCAGGCGGGACGAAGCGGGAGCGGAGTCGGTGGTATCCTCTCCGGCGTGAAAGACAGGCGTTTCCTGGGACTCCTCGCTCTGGTCAGCCTCCTCCTGCCGGTGCTCGTCACCGCCCAAGCGCAGCGGGCGGAGCCGCCCTCCGTTCCGGTCGCGCCGCGCCAGCCCACGGTCCTGCTCGACGGCGCGGTCCTGCCGGCGCCGGTGACCCTCGCCCCCACCGGACCACTCTTCGGCCTCGCCGCCCTGGTCAACAATCTCGGCGGGACGCTCGAAGCGGACGAGGCGGGGGAGAGCTTCACCTTGACGATCGAAGGCAAGGACGTGGTGATCGGCGTCGGCAGCGCCATCATCACTGTCGGAGACAACATCGTCTCCCTTTCGCAGCCGCCGACCCGCGGCGAGGGGACGCTCCTGGTGCCTCTCGATTTCCTCCAGAAGACCTATGGCGACCTCGCCGGCTTCGCTTTCGAGTGGCGCCCGGGCGTGCAGCAGCTCATCATCTCCCGCCGGGCCGCCCGCGAGATCCCGGTGCTGCTCGACGTGGTCCACCTGCAGGGGATGACCACGGTGGTGCTGCAGTTCCCGGAGGCGCCGCGCTATCAGGTCCTGCGGCAGCCCGGACAGGTCGACGTGCAGATGATGGGCGACCGCCTGGCGCCGCCGCCTGCGCCGCCGGTGGTGACGGATCCCCTGGTCCAGGGCGTGACCATCTCCCCTGAGCAGGTGCGCATCCAGCTCGCTGCGGGAGCGCAGGCCTCCAGCTACGTGCTGGAGAACCCCTTCCGGATCGTTTTCGACGTGCACCTCCCGGCGCAGGCGCCCGCCCCCGTGGCACCCGGCCCGGCGGCGCCCGAGCAGGCGCCCGGTGTCCGCACGATCGTGCTCGACCCCGGCCACGGCGGCAGCGAGAGCGGCGCCATCGGCCCGAGCGGCGTGCAGGAGAAGGAGCTGACGCTCACCATCGCCCGCGAGCTCGAGGGGCGCCTGGAGTCGCACCTCGGCGTGCGCGTCGTGCTCACCCGCAATGAGGACGCCACTCTGCCGCTCGACGCGCGGACGGCGATCGCCAATCAGAACAAGGCCGACCTGTTCATCTCGCTCCATCTGAACTCGTCCCTGGGAGCGGGAGCGCACGGCGCGGAGACCTATTTCCTCAGCGCCGAAGCCTCCGACGCCAACGCGGCGCGCATGGCGGAGGCCGAGAACACGCCCGAGCCGGCTCTCCCGGAAGGGACGGCCGGGCTCGAGGCGCAGGATCTGGAGCTGATTCTCTGGGATCTCGCCCAGACCCATCATCTGCTGGAGAGCCAGCGCTTCGCCGCGATGATTCAAGGGGAGCTGAACCAGACGCTCCAGCTCCGGGACCGCGGCGTCAAGCAGGCTCCGTTCCGCGTGTTGAACGGCGCGGCCATGCCGGCGGTGCTGGTGGAGGTCGGCTTCATCAGCAACCCGGATGAGGAGAAGAAGCTCCAGGACGCCGCCTACCGCGCCGAGCTCGTCGGGTCTCTGACGCGGGCCATCGGCCGGTACAAGGCGCTGGTGGAGAACCGGCCGGAGCCCCCCCAGGCCGGTCAACCAGCCCAACCGGCGCAGCCCGCGCCGGCACAGCCCTCCCCCGGACCTGCCGGGGCCACCCGTCCGCCGCAGCCTCGGTCGCCGGGGAGACGATGAACCGGCGCGCGGCGGCATTCATCCTGGGCCTCGCGCTGGCCCTGCTGGCCGGGGGCGCGCTCTGGTGGTGGCTCCAGGGGCGTGACAGCGGCGGATCGGAGGGAGGACCGGCCGCAATCGACGCCAAGCCGGCGCCGGTGCCGTTCGAGCTCTGGGTGCCGGACGGGATCGGGCTCCGCGTCGAGCGCCGCGAGCTGCAGGTGACCTCCGCTCCCAAGGATCGCATCCGCCGGATCGCGGAGACGCTCCTGGCGCCCCGGCCCGACGGCGTCCGTCTCTTCCCGGAAGGCGTCGCGCTCGCCGGCATCCAGCTCTCCAAGGAAGGGACGGCCTACGTGAACCTGGTGTGGGATGGGCACGAAGACCCGCCCCCGTCCGGGTCGACCGAGGAACTGCAGCGCGTCTACAGCCTGGTCAACTCGATCACCACGAACGTGCCCGAGGCGCGGCGGGTGGCTCTGCTCTGGAACGGCCTGCAGCGGACCACGTTCGCCGGCCATCTGGACACCAGCCGGCCTCTCGTCCCGCTGGCATCGCTGCGCACCCGCTGATGGAAGGTTGATTTGGACGCGATCGGGGTCTTCGATTCAGGGGTCGGCGGCCTCACGGTCGCCGCCGCGCTCCGCCGCCGGCTGCCGCGGGAGTCGATCCTTTACCTCGGGGACACGGCCCGCCTCCCCTACGGCAGCAAGTCTCCCGATACGGTCACGCGCTACACGCGGCGCAACATCGAGTTCCTCACTGAGCGTGGGGTCAAGGCGGTGGTGGTGGCCTGCAACACGGCCTCGGCTCTCGCCCTCCCTCAGCTCGATCCCGAGCACCATCTGAAGATTCCCACCTGGGGCGTGATCGAGCCCGGGGCACGCAAGGCGGCGGCTGTCAGCCGGGGCCGGGTCGGAATCATCGCCACCGATGCGACGGTCCGCTCGGACGCCTATCCGCAGGCCCTCCGCGCCATCCGGCCGGAGTTGGAGATCCTGAGCCAGCCCTGCCCGCTCTTCGTCCCACTGGTCGAGGAGGGGTGGCACGACGATCCGATCACCGAGCAGATCGCCGTGCGCTATCTCCGGCCGCTCTTGGACGCCGGGGTCGACACCCTGGTCCTCGGCTGCACGCACTACCCGCTCCTCGTGCCCGTGCTGCGGCGCGTGGCCGGGCCGGACGTGATGCTGGTGGACTCGGCCGAGGCCGTGGCCGAGGTGGTGGCCGCCGGTCTCGCCGCAGGGGGGATCGAGGCGGCGACCCTCCATACGCCGGAGCACCACGTCTGTGTGACCGACGCGGGGGAGAAGTTCCACCAGCTCGCCGGGCGGATCCTCGGGGAGGACGTGACGCTGGAGTGGGTGGAGGTGACCTGAGGCCCCCACCCCGACCCTCCCCCGCGGAGCGGGAGAGGGCGCCCCCACCCAACCCGAAAAAATTGACCCTTGTCTTCTTCGTCTTCTTCCCCTCTCCCGCTCCGCGGGGGAGGGGTCAGGGGTGGGGGCGCACCGCCGCGAGCGGCAGGCTCGCCGCCCGCACCCGCGAAGCCCCTTCGCCCGGCGCGTCCTCGACCCAGGCGAGCCAGAGGCGGTCTCCGGAGACCGCGGAGCGCGGGAAGCCGGCCGAGCGGGCGGCGCTGGTGGCGGCGATCGTCACCGGGGCGCCGGCGGCTCCCTTGGGGCTGACGCGCCGCAGGCGGACGGCGGCCCCCTTCTCCTGGAAGGCGAGCCAGCTCACGATCGCATCCCCCTGGGCATCCAGTTGCAGGTCGACCCGGCCGAGCGGCTTCTCGCCGTCGATCAGGACCGGCGCGCCAAACTGTTGGCCGCCATCCTCCGAAAAGGCGAGTTGGACCCGCGGACCCGCCGGCGGCGCGCCGGTGAACCAGGCGACGGCCACCCGCCGCCCCGCCGCGGCCACCGCCGGACCGTTCACCGGACAGCCGGGGATCTCCCAATTGTCCCGGTGGACCGGCACGGGAGCGCTCCAGCCCGCCGCCGTCTTCCGCACCACGTAAATGTCCCGGATCTCTTTGTCGGAGCGGTCGCGGAACGCCACGATCGGGCCGTCGGCGGTCAGCGCGGCGTCGGTCTGGCAGCAGTCGCAGACGCGCGCGTCGAGGACTTCCTCGGACCCCGCCTTGCCGACGAGCCCGGTGCGGAGCGTCATGGGACCTTCCTTCACCGTCTCGCGTCCGTCGAGCCAGACGGCCCGCAGCCCGGTTCCCTCGGGGACCCAGGAGACGAAGCCGTGCTCGGCGGGGATGCGGTCGGAGTGGAGGAGCCCGGCCGGGCTCCAGGTGGCGCCGCTGTTGGTCGAGCGGGCCAGGAAGATGCCGTAGGCGTAGGTGTCGCCCCCGGTCTTGGCCAGCCAGTGGGCTGTGAGCGAGCCATCCGGCGCCTGCGCCGCGGCCGGGAAGTCGGCCCAGTTGGCGAAGAAGTCGTCCCCCGCGGCGATCGAGACCGGGGTCGACCAGCGGCCGTCCCGGAGCCGGGAGACGCGGAGGGCATGCGACTGGGTTTCGGCGCCGCCGCGGCCCGCCGGCCCCGGCTCGAGCCAGGTGAGGAGCAGGCCGTCCACCGTGGACGTCAGGCTGGGGGCCATCGCGCCGGGAGCGGCCGGGGGATCGGCGGGCGTCCAGCCGGCTAGGCTCGGGTCGGCCCCGCCGTCGCGAACGCACGCGGCCCCGGCCCCCGCGAGGAGGGCCAGGGCCGCCAGGAGAATGGAGAGCCTACTGCTGGCCATTCGCCGCGACGTCGGCGTTGCCCATCGTGATCACGCCGCAGGCGAGGCGGTCGCCGGCGTCGCCGGTCGGCTGCGTCTTGCAGTCGTCCGCTTTGGCATGCAGGATGATCGCCTTGCCCACCACCGAGTTGGGGCCGGAGAGCGAAAGCAGGTTCGAGGTGGTCTCCAGATGCCCGGTGCCGCCCGTCACCGGGATGTTCCCGAGGTCGCCCGCGTGGCGCGGCTCGGTCGGCGGGCAGGCATGCTCCGTGTTGGCCGGATTGAAGTGGCCGCCGGCCGAGGTGAAGTGCTTGTCCCCCTCGCCGTGGGTGCATTCGCCGGTCTGGTGCACGTGGAACCCGTGGTCGCCGTCCTGATCCACCCCTTCGAGGTGGGCCACGATCCGGACGCCGTTCCCCTCCGGGGTGAAGGTGATGGTGCCCTTGAAATCAGTATCCGTCGGCGCGCCTTGCAGGGTCGCCGTCGCCGTCTCCAGCGCCGGGGCCTGCTCGGGCTCGGGAGCCGGGGCCGTGGTGTTGAGCGTAGGCTGGCCGGCGCCGCTTTCGCCGGCCGCGTCGGATTCGATGTTCCGGTCCTTCTTGCAGCCGGCCAGAGACAAAACTGACATCACCGCGACTGCCGCTACGAGCTTCTTCCGATCCATGCTCTCCTCCTCTCGCTGATCAAATGTCGAAAGAGACGCTCCGGCGGTCAGACCGGGGCGCCTACGGCCGGGACTTCAGCTCCATCCGTACGTCCGCCAGGTTCCGGGAGATGAGGATCTCCACGGGCGTGGCCGCCGCGTCGGTGCTGAGCCAGAGGTCCATCTTTCCCTTCCACTTGTGGCGGCCGGGGAGCGATACCCCCCGGATGGAGTAATGCCGTGCCTTGATCCTCCCTCCCGGGAGCTTCCGCATCTCCGTCTCGAGCGGGATGACGACGACCGGGTAGATCTTACCGTCCGACCAGATCTCCATCCGCCGGGTCTTGGTCGGCGGATTGCTCCGGATGGCGAAGATGCCGGCGGCCACGTCGAGCACGCCCTGTTTCTCGATCTCTTCGCTCTTCGACTTCGACTCCCCCCGCCAAGAGTAGGCGCTCCAGGCCCGGATCGGCTGCAGAGTCTTTTTGTCGATCTCCGAGCCATAGCGGAAATACTCTCCCTGATGACCTTGGCTCGAGGTGATCATGAGCTCGCTGCGGAGGTGGCCGTTGATCGTCTTGAAGCTGAGCGAGCCCTCTCCCTGGTTGGGCAGAAACAGGCCCGCGATGGCCCCCACGAAATTTTTGAGCTGCCAGCGGTACTGGAACTGCTCGTCGAGGGCGACAGGGCTCCCTTCGCCCGTGGTGCCCAGGGCCGGAGTCAGCAGCGTCAGCAGAGCGCCCGCCAGCACGATTCTGCGGATCGATTTCATCTTGGTTCCATTTCACAGCCATCCGAAAAGTGGATGCGCTCTCTCTAGAACAAAAGCAAGCCGTCTGCCATGCCCGCTGCGGTAGACTCGCGCCCGCGAGCCGAAAAGGAGATCTCATGCGCTGCCGCTCCGTCCTCCCGTCCGCCTTCATTGTTGCATGTCTGGCCTCTGCCGGCGCTGTCCGCGCCGCGGAGATCCCCACGCCCGAGGCGTTTCTCGGCCACCGGGTCGGGGAGGACCGCAAGCTCGCCCCCTGGCCCAAGGTCGTGGAGTACCTGCGGGCGGTCGATGCCGCCTCGGACCGGGTCTCGATCGAGTCGGCGGGAACCTCGACGCTCGGCAACGACATGCCGCTGGTCGTCCTGACCTCCGCGGCCAACCAGGGGAACCTGGAGCGCTACCGCGAGATCTCCCGCCGCCTGGCCTTCCCCGACGGCCTCTCCGAGGCGGAAGCCAAGGCGCTGATCGCCGAGGGGAAGACGATCGCCCTGGTCACCTGCTCGATCCACTCGACCGAGGTCGGCTCCACCCAGATGGCCCTGGAATTCGTCCACGACGTCGCGACGACAGAGGACTCGGAGCTGCTCTCCTGGCTGGACGACGCCATCCTGCTTCTCATGCCCTCGATCAACCCGGACGGCCAGGTGATGGTCGTCGACTGGTACAACAAGAACCTCGGTACGCCGTACGAAGGCGGACCGATGCCCTGGCTCTACCACCCCTACGTCGGGCACGACAACAACCGCGACTTCTACATGCTGACGCAGAAGGAGTCCCAGGCGGTCAACCAGGTCCTCTATCACCGCTGGTTCCCCCAGATCTTCCTGGACGAGCACCAGATGGGCTCGACCGGCCCGCGCATGTTCGTGCCGCCGCAGGCCGACCCCCTCGCCGCGGAGGTCCACTCCCTGATCTTCCGGCAGGCCGACATGCTGGGGACCAACATGAGCCTGCGCCTGGAGGAGGGGGGGAAGCTCGGCGTCGGCAGCAACATGATCTTCGACAGCTACTGGCCCGGCGGCACCCGCAACACGGCCTGGTGGAAGAACGTCACCGGCCTCCTCACCGAGGTGGCGAGCGCCGACATCGCCACGCCGATGTGGATCGAGCCCGGCGAGCTGCGCGGCGGGGTCAAAGGGCTCGTCGAGTACCAGCGCCAGTCCAACTTCCCGTCGCCCTGGCCGGGCGGCTGGTGGCGGCTGCGCGACATCGTCGAGTACGAGCTGATCGCCACGCGCAGCTTCCTGGAATCGGGGGCCGAGAACCGCGCGGATCTCCTCACCAACTTCTGGCGGATGGCCCGCGAGGCGACCGAGCGCGGCCGCACCGAGAGCCCCCGCGCCTGGGTCATCCCCGCCAGCCAGCACGATCCGCTGACGGCGCCTCTCCTCGTCGACCTGATGCTGCGGCACGGCGTCCAGGTGCAGCGGACCGACGCACCGGTCGTCGCCGGCCGGGAGATCTTCCCGGCGGGCAGCTACGTCATCCCCGCGGCGCAGCCCTACCGGCAGTTCCTCCTGACCATGCTCCGCCCGCAGCGCTATCCGGAGGTGGTCGCCTCCGAAGGAGGGGAGATCCTGGCACCGTATGACGTGACCTCCTGGTCGCTCCCGATCTCCCTGGGGGTGGAAGTCGTCGAGTCGGACGGCCCGTTCACCGGGATGGACGGCAGCCCGGCGCGCCTCGCCGATGTCCGCGAGCCGGTCTGGCCGGGCGGAGACGTCTCAGCGGGTGCCAGTGCCGGCGGCTGGCTGATCTCCCACCGCGCCGACACCTCCTTTACGGCGGTCAACGAGCTGCTCGCCGGCAAGCACCAGGTCTGGTGGCTGAAGAGCCCGGTCGCGGAGCTTGGCGACGCGAGCGGACCGGGCGACTTCTGGCTGCCGGCCGGGTCGGTGATGCCCGAGGAGCTCGGCCGGATCTCGCGCGAAGCCCGCGTGGAGATCCGGCCCCTGGCGCAGGCTCCCACGGGCTCGGCCTGGCGGATGCGCCCGGCCCGGATCGGCCTCTACAAGCCCTGGGTGGCGAACCTCGACGAGGGGTGGACCCGCTTCCTGCTGGAGCAGTACCGCTTCCCGTTCGAGAACCTGGACAACGAGGCCCTGAAAAAGGGGACCTTCCGGGGCAAGGTGGACGTGATCCTGCTGCCGTCCGAGGGGGCGGACATCCTCGAGAAGGGCGAGCCCGTCTCCGAAGAGGCTCGGCGCGTCTGGGATCCGCTGCCGGCGCCGTATGCCGGCGGGATCGGTGCGGATGGGGGAGAGAAGCTCAAGAAGTGGGTCGAGGAGGGCGGCACCCTCGTCGCCCTCGACGAATCGGCCGACTATGTGATCCGTCTCCTCGGGCTGCCGGTGCGCAACGTCCTGGAGCGGGTCACCACCAAAGATTTCCACGCTCCCGGCTCCATGCTGCGCATCCGGCTCGATCCGGAGCACCCGCTGAGCCACGGGATGCGGTCCGAGGAGGCCGCCTACTTCGCCGATTCACCCGCCTTTCAGACGAGCCCGCCCAACGCCCGCTTCAGCCGCCGCGTCGTCGCCTCCTACCCGGAAGCCGCCGAGGACATCCTGATCAGCGGCTATCTGAAAGGCGCCGAGCGCCTGGAGAAGAAGGCCGCGGTGGTCGACTTCCAGGCCGGCAAGGGGAGGGTGGTCCTCATCGGCTTCCGCGCCCAGCACCGGGCGCAGCCACACCGAACTTTCAAGCTGCTGTGGAACGCGCTGTATCTGGCGGGGATGGAGGAGAGTCCCCTCCCCTGACCTCTCCCCCGCGAAGCGGGAAAGGGGAACGCCTCTCAAAATTTTGAGCGCTGAGCCGCGCCGTTTCACCGTTAACCGGGCCCGTTAGCGGCTAAACGGCCGCGAATAGCCGTTAACTCGCCCGGTTTACCGCTAACCGGTCCGGTTAACGGTTAACTCGGCCGAGATAGCCGTTAACTCGTCGAGTTAGTGGCTATCTCGTCCCGTTAACGGTTAACTCCGCCGGTTTGTCGCTATCCCGGACCGTACACGCCGAGCTGCCGCGGTTCCCGGGCTCCCGCACGGAGGCGCTATACTGCACGTGCACTGAGGGAGAAGAAACGGATGCGATTCGCAGAACTCCTGGATGCTGTCGACGAATTGCCGTTTGAGGAGCAGGCCGAGCTCGTCGAGATCGTACGTCGTAGACTCATCGAGCACCGACGGGACGAGTTGGCTGAGGAGGTTCAGGAAGCTCGGCGCGACTTCCAGGCCGGGCGCTGCCTTCCTGCAACGCCGGACGAGATCCTCCACGACATTTTCTCGTGAAACGGCTGCTCCTGCCTTCTCCCGCCTTCCTGCGGGCGGCGCGCCGACTCGTCAAGAAGAACACTTCCTTGGCTGAGGACCTGAGAGTCGCCTTGGAGCTTCTCGGCGAAGATGCCTTTGATTCCAGGCTTCGCACTCACAAGCTAAAGGGGAAGCTGGAGCATACTTGGGCCTGTAGCGCCGGTTACGACCTCCGGATCCTGTTCAGCTTTGTTGAGCACGAAGAATCGTTCTTCTGGAGACGGTGGGCAGCCACGACGAAGTGTACTGACTTCCCTCGCCCAAAGGCTTAGGCGAGGGAGCTTGGAAAAATTCTGGGAGGGCGACGCGCCTCAATCCCCCTCCAGCACCTCGCGCACCTTCGCCGACAGGTCGCGCCCGCTGAACGGCTTCTTGAGCAGCGGCGCGTCGACCTGCGAGAGGCTCGGGACCTCGGCGAGGCCGGCGGGGTAGCCGGTGGCGAAGAGGACTTTCATGCCGGCGCGGTCGTAGCTGAGCTGCTCGGCGAGCTCGACGCCGCTCATGCTGCCCATCAGGATGTCGGTCACCATCAGATGGATCGGCCCCGGGTGCTTCTTGCTGATCTCCAGGGCCTGCGCGGCGTCCGCCGCCTCCAGCACGTTGTAGCCGTGCGCTGTGAGGATCTCGAGGAGTGGCCGCCGCACGTTCTCCTCGTCCTCGACGAGCAGGATCGTCTCCCAGGGGCGCTTGCGCGAGATCCCGTCCCCGGTCTCGGAATCGTCCACCGGCTCGGCGCTGGGCAGGAACACGACGAAGCGCGTTCCCTGGCCCAACTCGCTGTCCGCCACGATGTGGCCACCGCTCTGGATCACGATCCCGTAGGTCGTCGAGAGCCCCAGGCCGGTGATCTCGGTCCCCTGCTTGGTGGAGAAGAACGGCTCGAACACTCGCCGCCGCACCTCCTCGGCCATGCCCGGACCGGTGTCGGTCACCTTGAGCTGTACGTAACGCCCCGGTGAGAACCGGAGCGGGTGATCCATTCCCGGCCGGACCTCGATCATCTTCGTCTCGATCCTCACCGTCCCGCCCTGGGGCAGGACGTCCCGGGCGTTGGAGATCAGGTTGAGGACCACCTGCTCCATCTGCGCGGGGTCGATCTTGACGCGGTCGAGATCGGGATCGAGCTCCACCCGCAGCTCGATGGCGTCCCCCAGGACCCGCCGCAGCTTGTCGTCGAGATTCGTCAGCACCGAGTTGAGCTGAAGGAGCTTCGGCTGCAACACCTGCCGGCCGCTGAACGCCAGGAGCTGGCGCGCGAGAGCCGCCCCCCGCTCACCGACGCGCTCGATCTCGCGCAGGTGCTTGCGCGCAGGATCGTCCGGTTGCAGCCGGAGCAGGGCGAGCTCGGTCTCGCAAGAGATGGCGGTCAGGAGGTTGTTGAAGACATGCGCGATGCCTCCCGCCAGGCGGCCCATGGCCTCCATGCTCTGCAGCTGGGCCGACATCTCCTCGCTCTGCCGCAGCAGCCGGTGCGTCTCGGAAGGCGACTTCGGATCTTCCTCCGGCACGTCGAGCTGCAACGGCTCCTCGATCGGACGTACTGCCGCGTGACTGTTGTTTTGTGTCCGCATAAGCGCTGTTCCCTCTCCGCTCTCGGGCATGAAGCCCGAGAGATCCGGGCATCTGTCGTGTGCCCCGGCTCCCCCTTCGCTTATGCAGATTCCGGTCCAGGGTCGGGGGCGGAGCCACAGAAGGATCTCAGAACATGCCGAGCTGGAGGCGGGCCGCTTCCGACATCATCGAGGGGTTCCAGACCGGGTCCCAGACCAGCTCGATCTCGGCCGCGGAGACACCGGGTACGCCCTCGATCTTCGCCTGCACCTCGCCGGGGAGCGAGCCGGCCACCGGGCAGGCGGGGGAGGTCAGCGTCATCTTGATATGGACCAGGCCGTCCGCCTGCAGGTCGACGTCGTAGATCAGCCCGAGCTCGTAGATGTTGACCGGGATCTCGGGATCGTAGACGGTCTTCAGCGCCTCGACGATCCCGTTCTCGATGTCGTCGGGGCTCTGCGCGTCCTGGTTCGGATCAGCCATGGCGGTCTCCTGGAAAGAAGGAAGAAGTCAGTCCAGCTGTCATTCCGTCGAGACAGGCTGGTCTTGCTGTTCGAGGGCCGCCGCGAGGGTGTGCCAGGGGAGGGTGGCGCACTTGACGCGGATCGGGAACTCGCGGACCCCCGAGAAGACCGCGAGCTTTCCCAGCTCCGCGGGATCGCCGCCGCCACGGGTGAGCAGGTCGTGGAAGACGTGAAACAGCGCGTGGGCCTCCTCCACGGTCTTGCCGCGCAGCGCCTCGGTCATCAGCGATGCCGACGCCGTCGAGATCGCGCAGCCGGACCCCTGGAAGGAAATGCCCTGGACGCGGCCGTTCTCGATCTGGAGTTGCACCACGACCCGGTCGCCGCAGAGCGGATTGTGCCCTTCGGCGGTCCGGTTGGCGTCCGGCAGCGGCCCGAAATTGCGGGGCCGCCGGTTGTGGTCGAGGATGACCTCTTGATAGAGGTCGCGCAGGTTGTCGCTCATCCGTCGCTCGTCTCCGTCCTACGAGAAGATCTCCCGGACCCGGCGCAGGCCGGCCGCGAGAGCCTCTACTTCTTCTGGTATGTTGTAGAGCCCGAACGAGGCGCGCGAGGTGGCCGGCACCCCGAAACGCTCCATCACCGGCTGCGCGCAATGGTGGCCGGCGCGCACCGCGATCCCCTCCTGGTCGAGGATCGTCCCCACGTCGTGCGGGTGGACGCCCTCCAGGACGAAGGAGATCACCGCGGCCTTGTGCGGAGAGGTGCCGATCAGCCGCACGCCCGGGATCTCGATGAGCCGCTCGGTGGCCAGAGCCAGCAGCTCCGCCTCCCAGGCGGCGATCGCGGACCGTCCGATCCCGGTCATGTAGTCGAGCGCCGCGGCCAGGGCCACGGCCCCCTCGATGAACGGCGTGCCGGCCTCGAAGCGATGCGGCGGCGGCAGGTAGGTGGTCTTCTCGAACGTCACCCGCACCACCATGCCGCCGCCCCCCTGCCATGGCGGCATCGCCTCCAGCAGCTCCATTCGTCCCCAGAGCGCGCCGATGCCGCTCGGACCGTAGACCTTGTGCCCGGAGAAGGCGTAGAAGTCGCAGCCCAGCTCCTGGACGTCGACCTCCAGGTGCGGCGCCCCCTGCGCGCCATCGACCAGGACCACCGCCCCGTGCGCGTGCGCCAGCTCCGCGATCTCGCGCACCGGCAGGATCGTGCCCAGCGCGTTCGAGACGTGGGCCACCGCCACCAGCCGGGTGCGCTCTGAGAGGAGCCGCTCCAGCTCCGGGAGGATCACCGCGCCGCGGTCGTCCACCGGCGCCACCCGCAAGCGGGCGCCGCGCTCGGCGCAGAGCATCTGCCAGGGGAGGATGTTGGAATGATGCTCCAGCGCCGTGATCAGGATCTCGTCGCCCGCCCCCACGTTCTGCCGCCCCCAGCTCTGCGCCACCAGATTGATCGCCTCGCTGGTGCCGCGGAGGAAGACGATCTCCTCCGGGCGCGCCGCGCCGAGGAAGCGCTGCACGGTGCCGCGGGCGCTCTCGTAGGCCTCGGTGGCGCGCTGCGTCAGCGTGTGGACGCCCCGCCCGACGTTGGCGTAGGAGGTTTCATACACCGAGGCGAGAGCATCGAGCACGGCCCGCGGCTTCTGGGTGGTCGCCGCGTTGTCCAGGTAGACGAGCGGATGCCCGTGGATGGGCTGGGCGAGGATCGGAAAGTCGGCGCGCACCCGGGCGAGGTCATACCCGGGTGCGAGAGGCGGCGAGCCGTGCGCGTCCGCCCGGTCCGCTCTGGAGATGACTGCCGCCAGGGACATGAAGACACCTCCTAGACGGCCTGCCGGACGACCTCGCCCTGGGGCAGACGGGTGAACAGGAACTCTTCGAGGTCGCGCCGCACCGGCTCCAGCCGGATCCGCTCCACGATATCGCTGGCGAAGGCGTAGGTCAGGATGCTCCGCGCCGCCTCGGCGCCGATGCCGCGCGAGCGCAGATAGAAGACCGCGTCGTCGTCGAGCTGACCGACCGTCGAGCCGTGGGTGCACTTGACGTCGTCGGCGAAGATTTCGAGCTGCGGGTTCGAGTTGGCGATCGCCTCCGGCGACAGCAGGAGGTTGCGGTTCGACTGCTTGGCGTCGGTCTTCTGGGCCCCCTTGTGGACGTGGATCAGCCCGTTGAACACCGCGCGCGCCTTGCCGTCGAGGATCCCCTTGTACAGCTCGTGGCTGCCGCAGTGGGGCTTGGCGTGCTCCACCCGCATGTGGTTGTCGACGAGCTGCCGCCCGTCGGCCAGGTAGAGGCCGTTCAGGATACAGTCGATCCCCTCGCCGTTCAGCACGGCGTTGACGTCGTTGCGCACCAGGCCGCCGCCGATCGAGATGGAGTGGGACGAAGGCGTCGCGCTCCGCTGCCCCTCGATCTGGAAGGTGGCGAGGTGGAACGCGTCGCGGCTTTCCCGTTGCAGCTTGTAGTGGTCGACCACCGAGGCCGGCCCGGCGACCATCTCGGTGACCGGGCAGCACAGGTAGACGCCCTCGCCGGTGTAGGTCTCCACCAGCGTCATGTGGCTGTTCTCGCCCGCCACGATCAGGTTGCGCGGGAAGGAGAACGTCGGCCGGTCCGCCTCGCCGGAGGACAGGAACAGGAGGTGGATCGGCTTCTCGATCACCGCGCCGCGCGGCACCGAGACGAACGCGCCGTCCTGGAGAAACGCCGTGTTGAGCGCGACGAACGGATGATCGCCGATGGTCGCGAGCTGGCCGAGCCAGGGGAGGACCTGGTCCGGAGTGCGCGCGAGAGCCTCGGCGAGGCTCGTCACGAGGGTGCCGGCCGGCAGCTCGTCGATTTGTGACAACTGCGCCGAGAAGCGGCCGTCGACGAACACGAGCCGGGCGGAGGTGTCGAGCTTCAGCACCGAGAGGCGCGCCGGATCGGCCGCATTGGGATCGCTCTCCGGACGGACGAAGGTGCCGCGCGCGATCGGCGCGACGTTGGTGAAGCGCCACTCCTCCTGCCGCAGGGTCGGGAAGCCGAGGGTGGCGAAGCGCTCGATCCCGAGCCGGCGCAGGGCCTGGAGCGGGGCGGGCTCGCCGGCCGGCAGCGCGCGCAGGAAGCGCTCGTGCTCGGCCAGCCAGGGGAGGGTCGTCTCGCTCGCACGGGCGACGGGAGTCTCCATCACAGCCATGGCGCTCTCCTCACGCTCCCACCGGGGTGACCTGCGCCACCTCCCGCTCCAGCCAGGCGTAGCCCTTCTCCTCCAACTCCAGGGCCAGCTCCTTGCCGCCCGAGCGGACGATCCGGCCGTCGACCAGGACGTGGACATAGTCCGGCACGATGTAGTTGAGCAGCCGCTGGTAGTGGGTGATCAGCAGGAAGCTGCGCGCCGCGCCGCGCAGGACGTTGACCCCTTCCGCGACAATGCGCAGGGCGTCGATGTCGAGCCCCGAATCCGTCTCGTCGAGGATCGCCAGCCGCGGCTCCAGGACCGCCATGTGGAAGATCTCGTTGCGCTTCTTCTCGCCGCCCGAGAACCCCTCGTTGACCGGCCGGTTGAGCAGCGAGTCGTCCATCTGGACCAGCTTCATCTTCTGGCGCACCACGGTGAGGAACTCCAGGGCGTCCATCTCGGGGAGCCCGCGGTGCTTGCGCACGGCGTTGAGCGCCGCCTTCAGGAAGTAGGTGTTGCTCACTCCCGGGATCTCCACCGGGTATTGGAACGCCATGAACACGCCCTCGCGCGCCCGGTCCTCCGGGTCCATCTCCAGGAGGTCCTTGCCGTCGAAGAGGACCTCGCCGGCGGTCACCTCGTAGCTCTCCTCGCCGGCCAGCACCCGGGCCAGCGTGCTCTTGCCGGAGCCGTTCGGCCCCATGATCGCGTGCACCTCGCCGCTGCCGACCTCCAGGTCGATTCCGCGCAGGATCTCGTTGCCGTCCACCGACGCGTGCAGGTTCTTGATCTTCAGCATCTCTCTCTTCCGGTATCAGATAAGGATTGTCATTTTTGCAGGGGGCTCAGCCGACGCTCCCCTCGAGGTTCACGGCGAGCAGCTTCTGGGCCTCGACGGCGAACTCCATGGGGAGCTCGCGGAAGACCTCCTTGCAGAAGCCGTTGACGATCATCGAGACCGCGTCCTCGGTGGCGATGCCGCGCTGGTTGCAGTAGAAGATCTGGTCCTCGCCGATCTTCGAGGTCGTCGCCTCGTGCTCCATGCGCGCCGTCGGGTTCTGCACGTCGATGTACGGGAACGTATGGGCGCCGCACTGGTCGCCGATCAGCATCGAGTCGCACTGCGAGAAGTTGCGGGCGCCATCCGCTCCCTTGAGGATCTTCACCTGGCCGCGGTAGGTGTTCTGGCCGTGGCCGGCCGAGATGCCCTTGGAGACGATCGTGCTCCGCGTGTTCTTGCCGATGTGGATCATCTTCGTCCCGGTGTCGGCCTGCTGCCACCCCTTGGTCAGGGCGACCGAGTAGAACTCGCCGATCGAGCCCTCGCCTTTCAAGATCACGCTGGGGTACTTCCAGGTGATCGCCGAGCCGGTCTCCACCTGCGTCCAGGAGATCTTCGCGCGCGCGTCGCACTTGCCGCGCTTGGTCACGAAGTTGTAGATGCCGCCCTTGCCGTTCTCGTCACCCGGGTACCAGTTCTGCACGGTCGAGTACTTGATCTGCGCGCCCTCCAGGGCGACGAGCTCGACGACCGCGGCATGGAGCTGGTTCTCGTCGCGCATCGGCGCCGTGCACCCCTCCAGATAGGAGACGTAGGCGCCCTCGTCCGCGATGATCAGCGTCCGCTCGAACTGCCCGGAGTTCTTGGCGTTGATCCGGAAGTAGGTCGACAGCTCCATCGGGCAGCGCACCCCCTTCGGGATGTAGACGAACGAGCCGTCCGAGAAGACCGCCGAGTTGAGCGTGGCGAAGAAGTTGTCCGTGTAGGGGACGACCGAGCCGAGGTACTGGCGCACCAGCTCGGAGTGGTTGTGCACCGCCTCGGAGAACGAGCAGAAGATGATCCCCATCTCGCCGAGCTTCTCCTTGAACGTCGTGGCGACGGAGACGCTGTCGAAAACCGCGTCGACCGCCACGCCGGCGAGGATCTCCTGCTCTTTGAGCGGGATGCCCAGCTTCTTGTACGTTTCGAGGATCTCGGGATCGATCTCGTCCAGGCTCTTCGGCCCCTCGCCCTTCTTCTTGGGTCCCGCCCAATAGCTGATCCCCTGATAGTCGATCGGCGGATAGTGGACGTTGGGCCAGCGCGGCTCCTTCATGGTGAGCCAATGGCGGTAGGCCTTGAGCCGCCACTCGAGCATCCACTCCGGCTCGTCCTTCTTGGCCGAGATCAGCCGGACGACGTCCTCGGAGAGCCCGGGCGGCACGATCTCCTGCTCGACGTCGGTGATGAAGCCGAACTTGTACTCCTGGCTCGCGAACTGCTCGATGGTGCTGGTGGAAGTCGTCTCCATGATTCCCTCGAATTCTTGCGTCGTATCTCAGTGCCCGGGGCGAAGCGGCAGGCCGGCGAGCGCCGCGCGTCCGCCCAGCGTGACCAGCTTCGGCTCCGGCCACGCCGTCTCCGCCATCTCCGCCAGGGAGATCCCGGCGAGAGCGTCGCGCAGCGCGGCGTTGATCCGGTGCCAGCGGCCGCGTACCGGGCAGACCGGCGCGTGCGAGCACCCGGTCTGATCGTCGATACACTCGGTAATGGCGATCGGCCCTTCCAGGGCCGAGACCACCTCCGCCATCGAGATCTCCTCGGGAGCCCGCGACAGGCTGTAGCCGCCCTTGACCCCCCGGTGCGAGGCGAGAAGCCCCTCGCGGGCGAGGAGCTTCAGGATCTTGCTCACCATCGGGAGAGGCAGATGCGTCTCGCCTGCGAGCTCCGGAGCGTTCACATGGCGTTCCGGCGCGGCGGCGAGATGGGTCAGGAGAACGATCCCGTAGTCGGTCTGCTTCGTGATGCGGATCATGCTGCCAGGCCCCCCGGTCCTTCCCCAGAAGAAAACAGGACCTGGGCGGTCCTGATTCCTGGATGGTAGCGAGGGGAGGCGGAGAAGTCAACGGGGGGCTAGTGCCCGCCGCTCTGCCCCGACAGCTCTTTCACGATCTCGCCGACTACGGCCTTGGCGTCGCCGAACAGCATGTAGGTGTGATCGGCGAAATAGAGCTCGTTCTCGATGCCGGCGAAGCCGGGGTTCATGCTGCGCTTGATGGCGAAGCACATGCGGGCCTTGTCGGCGTCGATGATCGGCATGCCGAAGATCGGGCTCGCCTTGTCGTGCCGCGCCGCCGGGTTCACCACATCGTTCGCGCCGATCACCAGGACCACGTCGACCTGCGGCATGTCGGGGTTCATGTCGTCCATCTCGGCGAGCTTGTCGTAGGGGATGTCCGCCTCGGCGAGGAGCACGTTCATGTGCCCGGGCATGCGGCCGGCCACCGGGTGGATGGCGAACCGCACGTCGACGCCCCGCTTGGTGAGCTGGTCGTAGAGCTCGCGCACGCGGTGCTGCGCCTGGGCGACGGCCATGCCGTAGCCGGGGACGATCACTACCAGCTGGGCCTCTTCGAGGATCTGCGCCGCGCCCTCCGGCGTCTCGACCTTCGCCGTCTTGGCCTCGCCGGCGGCGGCCCTGGCCTGCACCTGGCCGAAGGCGCCGAACAGCACGTTGGTGAACGAGCGGTTCATCGCCCGGCACATGATGATCGACAGGATGAGACCCGAGGAGCCGTCGAGCGCGCCGGCGACGACCAGGAGCTTGTTGTCGAGCACGAAGCCCATGGCCACGGCCGCCAGACCCGCGTACGAGTTGAGGAGCGAGATCACCGTCGGCATGTCGGCGCCGCCGATCGGGATGACCAGGAGCACGCCGAAGACGAGCGACAGGACGATGACCACCGGGAAGAGCAGCGAGAGCTCCTCCGGGCGCAGGATGAGACCGATGCCGGCCAGCACGGCGATCCCCAGGAGCGCCAGGTTGACCGCGTTCTGGCCGGTGTAGGTGACCGGCCGCTGGGGGATCCAGCGGATCTCCTGGAGCTTCCCCGCGGCCATCAGGCTGCCGGTGAAGGTGAGGAAGCCGAGGATCACCTCCACCACGATGGCCGTCATCAGGAACGGCGTGAGGTTCGCGGGGTGCTCGCCGAGGGTGAGATAGTACTTGGCGATGCCCACCAGGCCGGCGGCCAGACCGCCGAACGCGTGCGAGAGCGCCGTCCGTTGCGGCACGGCGGTGAGCGGCACCCAGGAGAGCGGGATGCCGACCAGGAACCCGAGAGCCACGGCGCCGCCGACGAGGCCCCAGTTGGAGATGCCGGGCTGCAGCAGCGTGCCGAGGATGGCGAGCGTCATGCCGGCGACGCCGGCGAACACGCCGCGGCGGGCGGTCCGCGGGTGGTTCATCCAGTAGAGGGAGAAGATGAACAGGACGGACGACGCGAGGTAGGCGGCCTGGATGAGCTGGAACCTCATTTCAGGCCGCGCTCCTTCTGCTCCTTGAACATCTTGAGCATGCGGTCGGTGATCAGGAAGCCGCTCACGATGTTCGTCATCGAGGCGAAGATGGCCACCGCCCCGAGGATGTTGATGAGCGTCGGGTGCTCCTGGCCGGCGATGACCAGCGAGCCGACGATGGCGATCGCCGAGATGGCATTGGTGAGAGACATGAGCGGCGTGTGCAGGAGCCGCGACACGCGCGTGACTACGCCCAACCCGATGAACGTGGCCAGGACAAACACGAAGAGCAGGTCGATGAACGTGCTGCCGCTCGACACCGGCGCCGCGTGCGAAGCGTCGGCGGACTGCGCCGCCGCGCATCCCGCGCCCGCAAGGGCACCCACCAAGGCACCAACCAAGACACGTCTTGTCATGTCACCTCCCCGGTTGACCGGTCATCCGCGGCGCTATTCTGCCACGGCAGGCCGGATTGGCGGACGACCCGGCGGGTAGGGAGTCAAGATATCCTCGGCCAGGAAGGAATCTTCATGAGCACCCGGAGAACCAGTGTCGAGATCGACCAAGATCTTTTGTCGAAAGTCCAGCGTGTCCTCGCCACCGCGACGATCAAGGACACCATTGAGGAGGCGTTCCGCGAGGTTCTGCGCGTCGAGGCCCGCCGCGCGGAGGTGGAGGCCTTGGCAGCGATGCGAGGATCGGATCTCTCCGATCCAGAAGTCATGGCCAGGGCCTGGCGGTCATAGAAACTCGTTACCTCATTGACAAGAGCGCCCTGAGCGCCTACCTCAGGCTCCAGAGCGTCAGGCGCGCCGCGTCCGTCACGGTGTACTGCGCGACCTTCTCGATCTTCCCGCCGGTCCTCAATTCTCGACCTCAGATCGACCTGATTTCAGAGCAGCCGGCCGAGCGGACCGAGGTCGAGGTTCAGGTCTTCAGGGGCGAGGCCGAACTGGCCGGCCATGTCGTGGATGGTCTCTTCGAGGCGCATGAGCGCCAGGCCCACGGCTTCGAGCTCTTCGGGGGCGAGGGTCTCCTGCTCCATGCGGCGGATCGCCTGGCGCTCCATCAGCTTGCGCAGGAACTCGACGAGGGTCAGGACGAGCCGCGCCACGGAGCGCTGCACGTCCTCGGGGTCGGCGTTCCAGCGCGGCGCTTCCTCGGCGGTGCGGCGCTCGAGCTCGGCGCGCAGGGCGTCCAGCTCTTCGATCTCCAGGCGGATGGCGTCCCGCGTGCTCATGCCTTGCCGCTCCCGGAGGTCAACCCCGGCGCGAAGGCATAGGGGGGCCAGGGGCCGCTCGCGGTGACTCTCCAGCCGGCCAGGTGGGGTGCCGCCTCAGCGACGGTGCGGGCATAGGCGTCTGCCTCTCCCCGGGCGACCAGGTCGTAGGCGGTGGCGAGCAGCCGCCCTGGCGATGCGGCGCGCTCGACGCGCTCCGATCGCAGATAGGGGCGGAGGGCTTCCCGCAGCGGCGCGATCTCCGGCAGGGCGCGCGCCCGCGCCGCGGCGTCCCTTCGAGCGTGGAGGAAGCGGGCTCCCGGGCCGAGATCCTCCGGGACCGGCGCCGCCGGCAGCTCGACGTGCGGTGCGTCCGGTCCGGCGAAGACGCGCAGGGTCATCTGGACGCACCCCTCGACCAGCGCGAGCGCTTCCAGCACGTCCCGCTCGCGAGCGGCGATCCAGGCGCTCAGGGTCTGTTCGTCCGGAACCGTCTGCCCGAAGCGCGCGGGGAGGAGGGCGGGGAGGCTGTCGGCCAGGCGGCGTACCACGGCGTCGTGGGCGGCCAGCGCTTCGGGGGTCACGGGCGGCGCGGCGATCTCTCCGAGGATGGCCGCCACCGGCCCCGCGTCCAGCCGGCGCAGAGGCTCGCCCGCGAGCCCCTCGCCGAGCGGGGCCTCGTCTCCCGCCCGGGCCAGGGCGTAGAGATACAGGCCGCGGCTCACTTCCGGGGCTCCGGAGCCCTGGGCTTCGGGGTCAAATGAGGGAGGAGCTTGTCCGCGGCGCAGAGGACGGCGGAGAGGCGCAGGTAGATCAGGTCCACGCCGGCCAGCCCCAGGATCACCTCGCCCGAGACCACGACCCCCTGGTTCAGCAGGTTGTCGAGCAGGTCGAGGAGGGAGCTTTCGGGGCCCTCCAGGACGTCCAGGCGGTCCGGCTCGGTCACGCCAGGGCTCCAAGGAAGTTGTAGGGCGGCCAAGGGCCGGTCAGGGTGACCTCGCAGGACCGCTCGGCGAGCCGCTCCGCGAGGCGCTGGACCGCGGCGTCGAACGCCTCGTCCTCGCCGGCCGGCACCAGGAACGCGGCATCGAGCAGGAGGCGCGCGCCCGCCTCGCCCGGCTCCGGTTGGCGGCGCCGCGCCTCCACGGCCCGGCTCGCCAGCTCCTCGTAGGCGCGGTCCACCTCGGCGCGGAGGCCCGTGGTCAGGTCCCGGACGCTCTCCTTCTCCGCCTTCTTGCGCAGGAGGAAGCTGGTGCCTGAAGTCGTCCCTGAAGTGGGACGTTCCCCTTCGCCGGCCGCCGCGGCCGCCGCCCGGCGGCGCGCCTCGTCCTCGCGGAAGAGGATGCGCACGCCCCACTCGACCCGGCCGGCGATCCGATCGAAGATCTTCCCGATCTCCTCGCGCTGCTCCTGCAGATGGGCGACCGCCCGCTCGTCGCCGTGAAAGAGGGTGAAGAGCTTCATCGGGAGGACCGGGACCGCCGCGGCGAAGTGCTCCACGACGCTCTCGTGGGCCAGAGCCCGGTCGGAGACCCAGGAGAGGTCGGACAGCCGGCTCTCGATCGCGTCGCCGCCGTACTCCGGCAGGGGCGCATCGGCCACCACGAGCCAGAGACCGTCCAGCGGGAGGAGGCGCGGGGGAGCGGCCCCCGGGAGCCCGTCGGGCGCGCCCTCCAGGGACGGCGGCGCGGCGCTCCGCACGAGGCAGTAGACGTAGGTGGCGGTGGATCGGCTCACGGCTCGCGGGTCGCTTCGTTATCCCAAAGGGTCCAGGTTCGCCCCCAGTCGCGCAGCGGATCGACACCGCGCGGCGGCGGGTATACAGCGGGAGCCGAAATGATAGCGCACCGCTCCCGGCCGGCGCGGCCCAGGTCCTGCCGGAGCCGCCGGATCTCGGCCTGCTCGATGGCTGCAGCCGCGTCGCACTGGCCACAGCCCGGGGCGGTCACCGCGTCGACCAGGACCGCCGGAGCCGCCAGATCGAGCCGCTCCAGCTCCGCGAACAGGCGGACGGTCTCGCGCCGCGGCAGCTCGGCGGCGCGCGTCACCGCGAGGAAGCGTGTCCGGGCGGGATCGTGGAGAGTCGTGCCGAGCCGCCGCAGGGCGCGGGACAGCTCGAGAAGCTCCTCGGCCAGGCGCCCCAGGTGGACGGCCTCGCGGTATTCGAGGAGGAGGCTCAGCAGCTCCTTCACCCAGGCCTGCATCAATCCGGGGGCTTCGAGCAGGCGCAGCGCATGGCCGGTCGGGGCGGTATCGACGATCACCAGGTCGTCGGCCGGCTCCCGCGAAGTCCCCTCCAGGGCATCGATCAGCGCCGAGACCGCGGAGAGCTCGTCGAGCCCGGGCGGCGCCAGGTCGAGGAGCCCCTGCCAGGCGTCCTGGTCCCGATCGTCCTCCGCGGCGCCGGCCAGCCACTCGTCGATCTGCACCAGGTGGCGTGCCCGCCAGGCGGCGAAGGTGCGCGGCGCGTCGAGCTCGCGGGCGCGCAGGCCGGCCGGCGTTCCCGGCACCGGCCGCGGATCGTCCCCCAGGGGGACGTCGAGAGCGTCCGCCAGCGAGTGGGCCGGGTCGGTCGAGAGGAGCAGCACCCGCCGGCCGGGCCGGGCTTCGGCGAGGAGGAGCGCCAGCGTGGCGGCGCAGGTGGTTTTGCCCACCCCGCCTTTGCCTCCGACGAAGAGGAGGCGGAGGGTGTCGGGGAGGAGCAAGGATTCCAAGGACTCAAAGGATCCAAAGGACTCCAAGGACAAGCCAGATTGTCTTTTGTTGTCCTTTGGGTCCTTTGAGTCCTTGCTGCCTTCCAACAGCCTCCCAACCGCCCGCAGCGCCGTCCGCCCCCGCGGCTCTTTGGGGAGCGCCGGCAAAAAGCGCACCGGCCGTTTGGGGAACGCCGCCCGCAGGGCTTCAACCGCCTCGCGCTCCGCCTGGCGCCGGGCCTCGCAGCGCGCGCAGGGGGTGTCTGGCGGCGTCGGCGGCGGCGTCATCCGGTTGACGATCAACTCGGGGACGGGAATCCCCGCCTCTTCGAGCGACCGGATGCCGTCTTTCGTCTCCTCAACGGAAAGAGCCTCGGGAAGGAGGACCCAGAAGAACGCGGTGCGCTCCGGATCGCGCAGCAGGGTCTGGAGATCGCGCCCCTGGGTCTCGATCTCGGTGATCAGGGCATCGGCGCGGTCCGGCTGCCGGGCGCCGCCGAAGGCCGTGGCCACGGCGCGGTGCCTCTCCTGCAGACGGTCCAGGGCCGACGCGAAGCGGCGCAGCTCGTCGGGCATGGCGAGGAGGCGCAGGGTGTGGGCCGTGGGCGCGGTGTCGACCACGACCTCGTCGCCCGGGAAGTCGCGCGCCAGGCGCATCAGCTCGACGAGGCCCACGAGCTCGTCGACCCCCGGAAGGCCGAGGTCGAGAAAGCGCTGGATGTCCTCTTTGGCCAGGTAGGTGCCGCGCTCGGCGATGGTCTCGAGCTCGGCGCGGCGCTCGCCGAGCCAGCGTTCGAGGGCGCCTCCCGCGTCGAGCTCGGCGGCGGCGAGGCGGCCGCGGCGGGCCGGAATCTCTCGCGGCTCGGGTCCGAGGCCGACGCCGAGGGCGTCCCCGAGGGAGTGGGCGGGATCGGTGGAGACCAGGAGGACGCGGCGGCCGGCGTCGGCGTGGCGCAGGGCGGTGGCGGCGGCGCAGGTGGTTTTGCCGGTGCCTCCTTTGCCACCGAAGAAG
This sequence comes from Thermoanaerobaculia bacterium, assembly GCA_035264905.1. Classification (GTDB taxonomy): domain Bacteria; phylum Acidobacteriota; class Thermoanaerobaculia; order Multivoradales; family UBA5704; genus UBA5704. The sequence continues at coordinate 11,265 of DATFPH010000507.1, read as the reverse complement.
AGGAAGGTCACCCCCCGTCCTCGGAGCCATCCATCGAGATATCCACCCCTACCACCCGCGTCCCCGGCCGCAGCCCGGCCGGCTCCTCGCCGCGGGCCGCGCGGATCTCGCGCAGCCGTTCGAGGATGTCGCTCTCGATCTGCGCCATCTCCTCGTCGTCGATCTCCCCGAGCTCGTGCTGCATCTGCGCGCCGAGGAGGTCCTCGCGCAGCCGCCCCTCGTCGTTCAGCTCGGTGTCGACCGCGGTGGCGACCTTGTCGAGAACGAACCGCAGGCCGCCGAAGAGGAGCCGGTCGAGAATGACCATGGTAGTCCTGGAGACGGGCTATTCGGCTTCCGCCGCGCGCTCCAGCTTCAGGCGGATGTTCACGAAGTTGTAGGGCGGCCACGGACCCGTGTACTTGAATTTGAGGTTCTCGTACCGGGCGTCGATCTCCTTCACCTTCGCGTCGAACCCGGCCTCGCTGTTGCGGGCGACCAGGAACGCGGCGTTCAGGATCATCTTCTCGCCGATCGGCTTGTTGGCGCGCGAGGCGACCGAGACGCTCCCCAGGGTGTTGAAGATGTCGGTGACCAGCTGCTCGGAACGCTGCTGCAGCAGCGAGTCGACGAGCCGGCCATATTGCATGCGGGCGAAGTAGGTCGACCCGCGCTGCGAGGAGATCTCCTGGCGCAGCAGGCGGAGGTTCTCGTCGTCCTTCTCGATCTCGCGGATGACGATCTCCGGCTCCCAGAGGACCTTGACCCCGAACTCCACCTTGTCGCGCATCTTGACCAGCACGTCGCGGAACGCGTCGTAGGCGGTGCGCAGCAGCTCGACGATGTCCTCGGAGGTCTTGAACACGGTGCTGAACGACATCGGGAGCACCGTGAAGTCGCGCATCACGACCTCGTTGACCCGCTCGTGGGCGAGCACGTTCTCGCGCGTCGGGTCGTAGACCTCCAGCGGGGTGTCGGAGACGACCGCGGCGATGTCTTTGAAGTTGACGGTGTGGACGTCGGCCGGCTCGCTGCCGATGCCGATCGGGCCGAAGCGGAGCGATTCGGTCGTCTGGATGATGCAGTAGACGTACTTGCCGCTGTCGGCCGGGGACTCGCGCAGGTCCTCGGCGCCACGGAAGGGGAGCGTCCGGGGATCGGCCGTGCTCGCGGCCAGGGCCGCCAGACGATCCTCGCGGGGGGAGGGCGGCGGGGGGGCGGCGGCCTTGCGGGCCGGTGCGGCTTTCTTCGCCGCGGGCTTGGCCTTGGCAGGAGCCTTGGCCTTACCGGCGCCGGCGGCCTTGCCCGCGGCGGCCTTCGCGGGCTTGCGGGCCTGCGGCGTCTTTCCGGCCGGCTTGTCCGTCTTGCTCATCGCGTCCTCCCGGCGAGCTGGCGCCGGACCTCCGCCTCCAGATCCTTGGGCAGGCAGGGCTTGGTCACCACCGAGTCGCAGCCGGCCTCCAGGGCCTTCTCGTGCGCGTCCGCCAGCGCGTGGGCGGTGAGCGCCACGACCGGGATGGCGCGGGTGCGCTCGTCCTTCTTCAGCCGGCGCGTCGCCTCCCAGCCGTCGATCTTGGGCAGGGAGAGGTCCATCAGGATCACGTCCGGCAGGAGCTCGAACGCCTTGTCCAGGGCTTCCTGGCCGTCCGCCGCCGTGGCCACCCGGAAGCCCCGGAACTCCAGGTACTCCGAGCAGATCTCGCGTCCGTGGTCCACGTCGTCCACGATCAGCACCAGGGGCGGCAGCACCGCCGCCGTTTCGGGTTCTTGGCTCATCATTTCCTCGTCCGGCGGGGGAGATAGAGGGTGAACGTCGAGCCCTCTCCCAGCTTGCTGACCAGAGTGATGCGTCCGCCCAGGATCGTCGCCAGACGGCGGCAGATGGACAGGCCCAGACCGGTCCCGCCGTGCCGCTTGGCGTACGAGCTGTCCGCCTGGCCGAACGCTTCGAAGATCGTACTCTGATTTTCGTCGGAAATGCCGATGCCCGTGTCCGCCACGGCCACCGAGACCTCCTCGTCCGGTGCATGGTAGTCGAGCACGATCGAGACCGACCCCTGGGGCGTGAACTTCAAGGCGTTCGACAGGAGGTTGAGGATGATCTGCTTGACCTTCTGGCGGTCCGTGCGGAGCTCCGGCACGTCCGGCGCGATGCTGCGCGCAACGGCCAGGCTGGTGCCGGCGATCAGCGGCTCCACCTCGGTCATCACCTCGTCCACCAGGTCCGGCACGACCACCCGCTCCACCTGGATCGGCAGCTTGCCCGACTCGATCCGCGCGATGTCGAGCAGGTCGTTGATGATCGACAGCAGGTGGCGGGCGTTCGAATCGACGCGGCCGAGCTTCTCGTTCTGCGCGGGGTTCAGGGCGCCGGACACGCCTTCGAGCATCAGATGGGTGTAGCCGATGATGGCGTTCAACGGCGTGCGCAGCTCGTGAGAGACGTTCGCCAGGAACTGCGATTTGGCCGCGGAGGCCTGCTCGAGCTGGAAGGCCTGGCGGCGCAGCAGCTCGTTCTGCTCGGCGAGCTCGGCCGTGGCGAGGCGCACCTTCTCGCGCAGCTCCTCGGAGTGGCGCTTGACCTGCTCGTAGAGCTGCGCCTTCTCCACCGCATCCGTCAGGTCGTGGAGGATGGTCACCACGGCCGTCTCCTCGCCGCGCTGGGAGCTGACCCGGCCCGAGATCGCCTCCAAAGGGACGTTCGCGCCGGTCTCGGGGTCGACCAGGGTGAGCTCGCCGCGCCAGTGGCGGGACGCTCCGGCGAAGATGTTCGTCGAGACGAACGAGGTGAACACCGCGTCGTTGGCCCGCACCCGGCGCTCGGCTTCCGTGCTGCTGCCCGCGCTGTTCCGGACCGTGAACATCCGTTCCGCCGGCGGGTTCATCAGCATGATGTTCCCCGCCGGGTCGGTCACCAGGATGGGGTCGACCACCGAGTTGAGGATCAGGTCGAGGCGGTCGCGCTCGGCGCGGGCTTCGACCTCGGCGGCGCGCAGCTTGCGGTAGTTCTCCTCGATCTCCTCGCTGGCCCGGCGCAGGTCGGTGACGTTGCGCAGGATCGACACCACCCCGGCCTCGCCGAAGCGGATCTTGACCGGCGTGCTTAGCACCTCGAAGAGGAGGTCCTGGCCGTCCGTCGGGTCGACCAGGAGGAGCTCCTTGCGGGACTGCTCCGACCCCTCGGCGTTGAACAGCGCCGCCGAGAACAGCATGTTGTTCAGCGCCACGGCGCGCCGCCGCCCCTCGCTCTTCTGGTCGTCGGCGGTCAAGAGCATCTCGGCGCCGGCGTTGGCGATCAGGATCCGTCCATCGGAGTCGGTCAGCAGGATCGGATCGGTGACCGCGTTGATGATGCCGAACAGCCAGCTCCGCTCCCGCTTGTGGCGCCGCTCGTCCATCTGGGCCCGGCGGTACCAGAGGGAGACCAGCCGGACGCCCAGTATCTCGGCGGCCCAGCGCACGTCCTCGCCGAGCGGGCCGTCCCCGCGCGAGGTCAGCAGCAGGAGGCCGGGACTGAAATCGCCGTGCTCGGCGGAGCGGGACAGGGGGACCGCATGGAACGAGTCTGCGCCCAGGGGGGTGTCGAACGGGCGCAACAGGCCCTGGCCCGAGCTGTGGAACGCCACCGGCTCCGCGCCGGCCAGCGCGACCACCAGCGGATGGGCCCGGTCGTCGAGAGGGAGGGTGAAGGAATCGAGAGCGGCCAGGGGGACGCCGATCCCGGTCAGGCCGGTGATGCGGCTCATGTCGCCGTCGACGACGGCGCAGAAGCCCCGCTCGATCCCCGCATGGCGGACCAGCCAGCGCAGGACGAACAGCGCGCACGGGCGGGCCTCCTGCTCGGCGAGGAGGGACTCGACGAGCGCGAGCTTGGCCTTGGCTCCGGCACCGGCGCCACCCCGGAATTCGGGGGAGGGATCGATCTGGGCGAGGCGGGCCATGACTTACAGCTTCTTCTGAGTCTGCCGCGTCCTCCGGGTCACCCGGGTCACCGCCGCCTCCTCCCGAGCCGTCGACGCCGCGAGCTGAGCCCGCAACGACGCGTTCTCCGCCAGGAGCTCTTCCGACGTCCTGCCTTCGAGCGCGGGACGCGAAACGGTCGGGACCTGGCCGACGGCTTCCGAATATTTGATGTACGTGTCGATCGAGGCCACCACCACCCGCGCCTCCACGGTGAGCAGGTCGATGCCCACCAGAGAGACCCGAACCCACGCATCGATGACGATCCCCTTGTCGAGGACGCGATCCAGGACGTCGATGAGACTGGTGCCACCGGAAGCACGTTCGACCGGCATTCGTTACCCCCTGGTTGTCTTCTTTCTGCTCGACCGGGCGGGCCGGCTGGGCGGCGCCTCCGGCTCGTTCTGCACGGTCAGCGAGGCCACCCGGGTCTCCAGCAGACGGATCTGTTCCCGGAGAGCCTCATTCTCGAGCGCCAGCCGCCGGGCGCCGACGGAGAGGTGCGGGTCCTGGCGCCACCAATCCAACCCGATCTGCTCCGCCTTGTCGATGGAGCAGACGAGGAGCCGGATGCGGATCGTGAGGAGCTCGACCTCGGCGAGAGAGACACGGATGTCGCCCGCGACCACGAGACCTTTGTCGAGGACGCGGTCCAGAACGTCGACCAGACCTGAAGAGCGGCGGTAGCTCGGTTCCATGTCGGTAGAATTCCTCGATTCAGTCCGGCGAACGAGACGGTCGGGACGACGCGCTCACAAGGTGCACACTCTAAGCCAAGGGCTGATCCGGCGCAATGAGAGTCTCGCCCGGCAGTGAGTTAGCATGGGGCCGCTGTCATCTCCAAAAGGACGCGAGAAGGAGAAGAAGATGTTCCCACGGCTGCGCGCCATCCTCCCGCCGCTCGTCGCTCTCCTGCTGCTCGCTCCCGCCGTGCGGGCGGACGACGCGGCAGATCTTGCCTCGGCCCGGCGGCTGTTCGAGAAAAATCTGCAAGGCATCCGCGACAAGGATCGCGACGCCTACCTCTCCTGCTACCTGGAGTCGGACCGGCTGGCGCGCACCGGCCCCACCGGCTTCGATCTCGGCTACGCCGGTCTCGCCGCCACGGCCGGCCAGGGATGGCCCGACCACATCGACGCCGAGGACCTGCGGCTGACCCCGGTGCGCCCAGGGGTGGTCTATGGCACCTACCGCTACCGGGTGCGCTACGGCGCCAACGAGGTCTCCGGCATCTCCGAGCGCGTCTTCCTCGAGACGCCGCAGGGCTGGAAGATCGCGGTGAGCACCGCTTTCCCGACCCTGCCGGGCGTGCCGCCGCCGCCCCGCGCCTTGGCCGGCGCCACGCTGGTGGACGGCACAGGCGCCCAGCCGGTGCGCGACGCGGTCGTCGTGGTGCGCAACGGGTTGATCGACTGCGCCGGCCCGCGGTCCGCCTGCCCGGTGCCGGAGGGAGTCGACGTCGTCGACCTGAAGGGGCTCTGGATCACCCCCGGCCTGATCGACGCGCACGTCCACTTCTCGCAGACCGGCTGGGCGGACGGCCGCCCCGACTCGATGGACGTCCGCGCGAAGCATCCCTATGAAGAGGTCGTCGCCGACCTCCGGACCCACCCTGAGCGCTTCGGCCGCTCCTGGCTCTGCTCGGGGGTGACCGCGGTCTTCGACGTCGGCGGCTACCCCTGGACGCTGAATCTGCCCGCCTGGGCCGAGCCGCGCACCGACGTGCCGCGGGTGGCCGCCGCCGGCCTCCTCCTCTCGACCCTCGACCATTGGGTGAACGTGCCGGGCGAGAGGCAGTTCCTCTACGTCGCCGACGAGAAGACGGCGCGCGACGGCGTCGATTACCTGAAGGCCCAGGGCTCCAACGCGATCAAGGTCTGGTACATCGAGCGCGAGGGGCAGACCGCCGCGGAGCGCGCGCAGCTGATTCAGGCCGCGGGCGAGGAGGCGACGAAGAAGGGGCTGCCGCTGATCGTCCACGCCACCGAGTTGGACGGCGCCAAGGACGCCCTCCGCGCTGGCGCGAAGCTCCTGGTGCATAGCGTCTGGGACCAGCCGGTGGACCAGGAATTCCTCGATCTCCTGAAAAAGAACGGCGCGGTCTACTGCCCGACCCTGACCGTGCCGCGCGGCTATCTCAGAATGTCCGAGGCCACCCTGACCCGGCAGGCGCCCGCCGCGGACGACCCGAACCACTGCGCCGATCCTGTCACCCTGGCGAAGCTCGCTGAGACGGCCGCGCTCGATGCGGGCGTCACGCACGAGGACATGGTGAGGCGGCAGGCGGGCCTGGCCCGGCGCGAGCAGATCGGCGCCGCCAACCTGAAGCGGGTGGTGGAGGCCGGCATTCCCGTCGCGCTCGGCACGGACGCGGGCAATCCGCTGACGCTGCACGGCCCGTCGGTCTACGCCGAGCTCGAAGCCATGCAGGCCGCCGGGCTGACGCCACCGCAGGTGCTGCTCTCCGCCACGCGGGACAGCGCCCGCGCCCTGGGCCGCGAGAAGGATCTCGGGACGGTCGAGAAGGGCAAGCAGGCCGACCTGCTGATCCTCGGTGCCGATCCGACCGCGGAGGCCAAGAACCTTCGCCAGGTGCGATACGTGATGCGCGGAGGCGCCCTGCGCTCGATCGCGGAGCTGTCGGCCCTGGCCACTACGCCGACACAGGAAGGAGCCCAGCAATGATAAAGAAGTGGCAGATTCCAGCTCTCCTTCTACTCCTGGCGGGATCGCTCCCGGCTCTGGCCCAGGAGGAGGACGCCGAGCGCATCCAGTTCCAGAAGGGAAAAAGCTCGGCCGAGCTCCGCGGCACGATCAAGATCCAACAAGTGGATGAGTGGGAAACCGACACCTATCTCCCTGAAGGCGAGCGCCGGCCAGCGGATGACCGTCCGCTTCACCAGCCCGGAGCCCGAGGCGGCCTACGCGGTCGCCTGTCCCGGCAACGGCTCGACTGACGCCGGAGACTCGCCCTGGAGCTTCGAGCTCCCCGAGGCGGGCGACTACCGGATCACAGTGTCAGGCTACGCGGCCTCGAAGAGCTTCCCCTACACGCTGGAGGTCGGAGTCGAAGGCAAACCGCACCCGGTGGAGCCCAAGGGGCTGACCGGCACCTACGGCCTCGTCGAGGATCCGGACAGCACCATCGAGATCCTGCAACTGCCGGACGGCCGCCTGCGCTTCCATCTGCTGGCACTCTGGAAGGGAGCCAACTGGAAGGAGTACGGCCCAAACATCGGCGAGGCGTCCGGGGTCGTGAAGCTGGAAAAGAACCGGGCCGTCTATCGAGAGGACGAGTGCGTCCTGAAAATGACCTTTGCGGGCGATACCGTGAAGATCGACCAGACGGGCGACTGCTACTTCGGGCACAACGTGGAGGCGAGCGGGACGTATCGGCGGATGAGCCTGTGCGCGACAGCGGAGGAGATGGAGGACTGAGACAGCGTTACGGAGGAAGAAATTTCTAGTATGATTTCCTAGAACTATGTCCATCGACTTGAGCAGACGAGACCCCGGTATCGGTCGACGCCCCATCCTTCGTTGGGCCGGGGGTAAGACCGTGATCATCGGGTCGATTACGGGTCTCCTCCCAGCTAAGTGGGATACATACATCGAACCAATGGTGGGGGGCGGGGCATTATTCTTCCACCTGCGACCCGAAAAGGCAATTCTAGCCGACAGCAATAGCGAACTTATCAATTTCTATCGTGTCTTACGCTTCCGTTGCGCCGAGCTGAAGACCAGACTTCTTTCACTCGCAGCATCTCGCGATCTCTACTACGAATTGCGAGATGCTGCTCCGAAAGGAGATCTCCAGAGAGCGGTTCGCTTTGCCTATTTAAATCGTTTGTCCTGGAATGGTCTGTACAGAGTCAACAGAAGTGGGCGGTTTAATGTTCCGATCGGAGACAGGTTGCCACAGGCCATGTGGCGCGCGAATGATATTGATAGGGCCAACGAATCCTTGCGCAATGCGAGACTACTAACCGCAGACTTCGGCAAAACTGCCCGTTTGGCAAAAGAAGGTGATTTTGTATTTTTCGATCCTCCTTATCCGCGAGGCGCGAAGGCGGACTTGGGCTTCAATCGCTATTCGGCTGATTTCTTCGAGCTTTCCCATCACAGACGCCTTTCTCGGCTGGTTGACTCTCTATCGGACCGAGGCATAAAGGTCATGTTGACCATAGCCTACGACCAGCAGCTCGAAGCGATTTATCCTCAGCACATGAGAAGGCACGTAGCCCATTCCAAGTCTCTCATCTCCTGCAATGGCAGCGATCGGGGCGAAGTAAAAGAATTAGTTCTCACTAACTATTCGACTCGGGAGGGCATGGTCCGTGCAGGTCGCGAAGGTTAACAACATTCAGATTGTAGACATAGGGCCTAACCCTCACAATCCACGCAGGCTCTTCGACGAAGAGCCTATGAGTGTGCTCCGGGAGTCGGTGAAAAAGCTCGGAATTCTGGTGCCGGTAACAGTCTATAAAGCTCCTATCGGCCACCGGCCTGCAAGGGAAAAGTTCATTCTTTTAGATGGCGAGCGTCGCTGGAGGTGTGCAAAGGAGCTTGAGATATCGAAGGTCCCAGCAATCATTGTTGAGCGCCCCAGCGATACACAAAATATCCTCACAATGTTTCACATACATAACGTTCGTGAGGGTTGGCAGCTTATGCCAACTGCGCTCAAGCTCAAAACGTTGATGAATCAGCTCGGAGAGACAAACGAGCGCAAGCTTTCAGAATTGACAAAGCTTTCCGTGGCGCAGATCAGGCGCTGCAAGATATTGCTCACTTATTCAGATAGATTTCAGGAGATGATGCTCGCTCCACCAACAGCGCGCATGAAAGCAGACTTCTTTATCGAGCTCGACAGAATTCGGCGTCCCGCCATGGAGGACGGGTTTGAGCCCTGGATTTCGAGGGGTGACGATCGGTGCGTAGAAATTCTACTGAATAAATATCAGTCCGAAGTGATCAAAGCAGTGACTGACTTCAGGCAACTAGCGGAAATTTATCGGGCTGCCAAGGGACGCCGACAGAAGAGGCTGGCAAACGAATTCTCCAGGTTTCTCGACGAACCGAAGAGAGAGATTGACGACATTAATGTCCCAGGAGCAACTTTCGCAAAAGAATCGAAAGAGATACATAGATCGGCCAAGCGACTTCTTGCCCAAGTAGAAAACATCGACTTTGACATGATCTCTTCAAACACCGATCTAATCAAGACATTGCAGGTCTTGATGCAGCTTCTGAATGACAAATTGACCGGCAGCTTGCTGCTTGGAGCTAAGGATGCGACAGCGGTTGACGACGATTCAGGCAACTTATAGGAAGGAGATTGATCGCGCAGTGGAAAGCTGGTCTGACCATGAAGGAATGTCCGCTGCTCAAGTAGTAGGTTGGCTTGAGCAGTTTGAGGATAGTCGTATTCCTCTGGCGCTCAGTGTAATAAAAAAGGTGAAGTATCTGAATGCGGCCAATATTCGAGGCATGGCGAAGCAGCTAATTGATATTATTCGAGTCGAACTCGAGGATCGCGGTTTTAACGCAATCGGATTCGTTCCCGTGGGCGATGCTGGCTCCGGTTCAGGAACTGTCGCGAGGGCAATTAAGGACATCCTGAGAGGTCGGAAGTACGCAAACTGCCGCCTCCTCTCAATGCTTGAAGTGGCACGGCTTCAAGGTGACTGTGATGCATTGGTATTTGTTGACGATTTCAGCGGGACGGGTTTTACCTTGGAGAAGTGGTGGGAAAACGTAGAGCCCACCGTACGGCCCGCTAATGCGGAAATATTTGTCGGCCTGCTGGTTTTGAATGAGAGTGCTCGCGGTCGAATCGAAGGGTTCGCGGAAGCTGTTTTGGCAGTTGAGGAACTCGATGAGAGTCACAACTTATTCGCCGGGGCAAATAAGGACTTTACCGAGGCAGACAAGGAGCACCTTCTTGCCCAATGCCAGCGGACTGGTTGTGGTGTGCGATACGAGCGGGGATTCGGAGGGTGTGGACTTCTCCTAGCCTTTAAACACGGCTGCCCAAACAACAGCCTACCGATTTTATGGTATGAGAGCGAGACGTGGCGAGCTCTTTTCAAGCGGCGCGCCATTTGATTGATTCTGGGCCATGGTCAGCGTGCGAGTCCTGCCTCGGCCTGCCAGAACCCGGAATACTGAGTCACGAACCCCGCCTCGTTCACCGGGAGCTCGGTGACGAAGCGGCCGCCCGCGCTCTCGTATCTATAGGTCGTAAGATCGATCCGTCGGTAGATCTGGTCGAGCGGCTCGAGGTGGAAGCTCGGGAAGCGGAGCCAGGCGGCACGGACGGCCGCTTCCTCTCCGACCGCTAGATTCAGGCGGCGGATTGGCAGCAGGTTGGTCGACGGGCTGAAGTTGAGGTCGAGATCGGTGCAGCCTGCCACGTTGGGGCACTCCGCCCCATTGAGCCACCAGCGGTGGTCGGAGTCGACGACGATGTCGATCTCGATCGTCTCCTGTCCGACCCAGCCGGCCACCCGGCCGGACAGGGTCTGCCAATCCTCGTCACATACGATCGAGTAGTCCAGCCGGCACGGCTGACCCTCATGGGCAAACACCGCGGTACCGGTCAGATGCCAGCGGGAGTCCCGGGAGAAGATCCGGGCCGACTCGTGGCCCGGCCGGTCGAGGCGGCGCCAGAGGATGGACATGGGTCAGGGCTCCATCCGTTGCAGACTCATGCAGGGAGCAGATCGTCGGGGCTGGGGACTGACTCCCTCTCCATCTCGTAGGGATCTCCAACCGGCAGGGACAACTCGGCCAGACGGCGAACCGCCTCCAAGCGGGTCTCAGTCGTCGTCTCACGAGGCTGACCGTGTTCAGCTTCACGGGCGCGGCGGACGATCTCATCCAAGCGATCTCTCATTTCCTACCGCCCCCGCCCGAGCCAGTCCTCGCGGAGCAGGCCATAGACGTAGTTGTCCACCCGCCGGCCGCGGAGCTTGAAGTAGCCTTTGAGGCGGCCTTCGCGGAGGAAGTTGTTTTTCTCCAGGACGCGCTGCGAGCCGTAGTTCTCCACTGCGCAGCGGGCCTCGATCCGTTCGAGGAGCGTGTTGTGGAAGAGATCGTCCAGGAGGACCTGGAGGGAGTCGGTCATGATCCCCCGGCCCTGGTAGGCGGTCGAGAGCGCGTAGCCCACCTCGGCCAGGCCGTGCTCCCAGTTGCTGACGACCAGAGTGATCCACCCCGCCGGATGGCCATCGACCTGGACGATCCACTGGAACTTCTCGCCGCGGCCCCGGTACAGGTCGGCGATGCGCTGGCTCGCCACGTCGGCGCGGAGCTGGGCGGTGG
>DATFPH010000506.1:0-22520 GCA_035264905.1 Thermoanaerobaculia bacterium | reverse complement strand
AAGCTCGTCTGGAGCAAACCAGGGCCAGCATTCAACCTGAACAGGAGTGAATCATGAGCAAGGTGGTCGAGGGTGGTGCGCAGGAATTCTCGCGAGATTTGGAGGAACGGCTGTCCGCGGCGAGGGAAGAAAAGAGGCTGGTTCAGGCGCCTGCCCTGCGGCGACTGCGTTACGTCGTGCTGGGCCTTCTTGTCCTCTCCTCCATTGGGCTCGTGCTTTCGATTTTCCAGGGGTCTTTTGTGAGGGGCACCGGAAATCTTGTCGATGCTTTGAGCGCGGGCCCTGGCGGCCGGCGTGCCTTTGTGCTCTACGTCTTGGTCGTGTGGCTGTCGATTCCGCTCGCCTGGCTGCAGTTCTACAGTTACATCCGCTTCATTCGCCAGCTCAAGAGGAATCACCTCGAAGACCTGCGGGAAACGATGATCGCCATCCCGCGGATCATGGTCTACTCCATGGTCCTGGCTCTCATCATGCTCCCCATCGGTGTCTTCATGTTCCCGAGCGCGGAGGCGATCGTCGGATTTGCCTGGGGCGTGCTGGGCTCCCTCGTGTTCGCTCTTGCGATGTTCTTTATCATCCGCCACTACGTCAGGACCGCAATGGTGGATCTCGAGACCCTTCGGGCCGCGGCTGGCGCCGAGGGCTTGCGGGGGAGCTATCCCCGCTGGAGGGCAGCGTATTTGGTCCTTCTGCTCCTGGCGCTCATCGTCCTGGCGATCGGTTACTTCCTGGGCGGCGTCGCGCCTGGATGAGGCCGGTCGAGGCCGGTCAGCCTTCCATGTCGTGATCGACGGCGGCTACACCGCCTGGAAAGAGAAAAACAGGAACACCGGAGGCGCCCCGCTCCGCCTCCGGTCAATTGCGGCGCCTCTTCCTCTTTTTCAACCCCAAGAATCTCCTTGGTTCGGCCGGGTGGGCAGATGTCCGGGCAAGAGACCTGTCCGCTTCGCAAAAGCTCCCGAACAGGTTGCAAAAGACCTTTGGGGTCGTCCAAAAGGTCAATTGCCGCCGCGAAAGTCTTTTCTGAAAAGAATCTTGCTCAATTGATCAGATTTCTCTTGACGCCCTCTCCGGACAGGAGTACAAAAGCCGGGCCGGCCCCTGCCTTTTGTGGGAAGGCCGCGGGCTCACCCCGCCACGCTGCCGAAGGCCGGGTGATATTGGATCGTCCCCCTGGCGTCGCGCAGGGCGCCGGGGGGCCAGCTCCAGGACTGGAAAGAGACGCGCGGACCAAAACGCGGGAAGGGTTGCCTGGAGACTCATGGGGATTGGTCGCGGCGGCTGTGGCGATCTTCGGGGTCGCGGCCGTCGCGGTGGGGGCCGGCGTTCCGCCCGACTCCGCGTGGTCGACTCTCGCTCTCAAGGTGGGGCATGAGCCGGCCTGGTGGGAGGTGCTGGCCTATGTCCCCGGCGATTGGGAGGAGGAGCTGAGCCGGCCTCTGGGAGGCGGCTCAGCAGGCGAGCACGAGCGGGAGAAGGGGCAGTTCGGCATCGAATAGGTGCTTTCGAAGATCACCTGACGGATTCTGCGCGCGAATCGCGCATTGAGAAAGAGAGCCCAACTCGGGCTGATCACAAAGGAGAGAACTATGAAGAGATTCTTCCAACTCGGTGTGCTCGTTGCGGTGCTGGCTCTCGCGGCGCTGGTGACCCCGTCCGCGCCGGTTCAGGCGGGCGACGGCTATGAGAAGTACATCGAATGGTACAGCGACGCGACCAAGACCGTGATGGTTGGTTGGCGGCAGGAGTACTGCGGCGGGTTCAGCGAACAGTGGGGGTACCAGACGGCCTACAGAGAGACATGGTGGGGCAATGAGTGCGTTTGGTGGTGATGTGAGCGCCGCAGACGGTCAGATTTGATTCTGTGGGCCTGGTACCCCAGGCCCACGGTTTCGCCTCAGATCAGCAGTAGGGATTGCAGTGGCTGTAGCAGACCGTTTCCTTGTTTCCGCGACTCCCCAGCACAACCTCTACCCTGCGGACGGTGCCGGCACCAGGTTCGGCCGCCAGTTGACGGCGCTCTCGCGGAGCTCTTCCATCTCTTTCCAATAGCCCTCGATGGTGTGGCGGCCGGCGTCGCTCAGATGAACGAGGGTCTGGGTTTTCTTCCCCACGAACCGCTTCTCGATCTCGACCAGCCCCGCCTCTTCGAGCTTCGACAGATGAGAGGAGAGGTTCCCCTTGGTGAGCGCGGTGATCCGCTGCAGGAAGAGGAAGTCGGCCCGATCGCAGGCCGAGAGCGCCGTCAGGATGGCCAGACGGGCGGGATCGTGGACCCGCCGGTCCAGGTTCGCGAGCTGTTCGAAGGGAGTAGTGCTCATCGCGATTCTTCCTCCGTCCGGGGGCCCAGCGCCCGGACAATCTGCCAGTGATCGACAAGCCCCGCCAGAATCATCGAAGAGCCGCAGAGGAGCAGAGCCATTCCAGGATAGACCAGGGCCGGAAGGATGAGGTCGATGTTCGGATCGATCATCCCATCCGGCCGTGCGATGTACGCGAGAGAGGTGCCGAGGATGGAAAGCCCCAGCAGCAAGGCGGCGAGCACCAGATGATGACTCTGGGACCAGCGGCGCCCTCTCCAGAACCAGACCCCCAGAAACACGGAGCCATAGAGGGCGTACATCGATTGCGCGACAACCGCCCTGAGCATGGATGGCGATCGCACCACGCCACCCGCCAGGATTTTGATCAACGGCGGCCCGAAAAAGGGCGCGGGTTCCAGGAGGACCTGAGGATGCTGGCCCAGCGTTTCCTCCCCTTGGATCAGGATGTTGGGAGGGACCGACTGGAAGAACGAAAAAAGAACCAGGGCCAGCGTCACCGTGATCAGGAAATGCCGCGCGATCGGGGTCACCTGCCGAAAGCCCTCGATCCGCGAGCTTTGACCGGCCGGGCTGAAGATCGAAGCCGGACAGAGCTCCGCGGTGGAATCGGCCGGCTCGAGGTCGACCTCGCCGAAGGTGTTCCTGTAGTACCGCTTCGCTCCGAGCGTCAGGAGAAGCGCGCCCAGGAGCACAACGGCGCGCAGAGGCGCTGGAGCTCCCACACCAAGGGCGACCAACCCCAGGGGCACCCACACCGAGAGTCCCTGCAGATCGTTGAAGTGCCGCGTGATGAAACGGATGCGATCGAGGTCTCGGGTCACCATGTCAGTCTCCCTTCGACGACCGGTCTGCTTGACAAACCAATTCTGGCCCGAGAGGCACCGGATGTCAACCACTGTTCCTGGCAAGGAGCTTGGCTTCAGTCTTGCAGATGCCGCTGAAAGTCAAGGGTGGGTCAAAACGGGAACAAATCGCGAGGGGAATATGGTCTCGCTCGACAGGTCTCTCCTGTTCCGCAGCCGGTTCTTCCTGCCTCTGCCGGCCATCCTCCTGCTGAGCTGGCCTGCTCCTGCCGGCGCTGACGTGCTTCGCTTTGACACGGCCGAGGTCGTTCTGCGCGCCAGCCGCACCTTCAACGGGTCCGGCGGGCTCCCCAATCCGTTCGTGGACGTGGAGCTCACCGCGGAGGTGACCTCTCCCGGTCCCAACAGCCGCCGTTTCCTCGTCGACGGGTTTTTCGACGGGGACGGAGCCGGCGGTCCATCCGGAAACGTTTTCAAGATCCGGGTCTTCGCCGCCGAGGTCGGGCTTTGGACATGGACGTCGCACAGCACTGACCCGGGGCTGAACGGCCTGAGCGGCAGCTTCAACTGCTCCGGCACGCTCTCCGGCGTCTTCGCGGCCGGCCCGGTGGTGCGGGATCTTCAGTTTCCGCGCAGCTTCCGCTACAGCGCAGGCAAGCCGGTCTATTTGATGGGCAAGTTCCTGGACCAGGCCGCTCCCGATCCTCTCAAATGGTCCCAGACGTTTCTCTCAGAGAATTTGACCGACGTGGACCGCCAGGCGATGCTCGATCGCCACGTCGGCATGAAGGTGAACAAGCTCAGCGTCTACCTGGCCAACAAGGGGGACTACGGCACCGCCTGGCCCACCACGCCCTGGGTGGGGACTGCCCTGAACAATGACAAGGCCCGTTTCGACCTGGCGCGCTGGCGTCTCTACGAGCGCTGGATTCTCGAGATGCGCCGCATCGGCCTGGTCGCCCACCTCTGGTTCTTCGCCGACGACTCGGGGTTCGGCTCGCTGCCGGACGCCGACCGCAAGCGGCTGATCCGCTATGGCATGGCGCGGATTTCCGGCTACGTGAACACGTTCTTCACCCTGGTCTTGGAGTGGGAGGAGGGCTGGTCGGTCAGCGAGGTGGAGACCCACATGACCTACCTGCACGAGAAGAACCCCTGGGACCGCGAGGCCAGCATCCACTGCCAGATCGGCGACTTCGACTTTCCGGCAGCCGAGTGGGCCGACTACATGGACATCCAGGCGGGCGCCACCAGCTACTCGGGCGTGTATCAGCGGGGGATCACCAACCGCGGCCTGGCGGTCAAGCCGGTGATCCAGGAGGAGTTCAGCCAGGGGGATGAGAACACCGGCAACCGTCAGAAGACCTGGGCGGCTTTCCTGGCGGGCGCGGCGGGCGCCGGCACCGGGGCCTTCCTCGCGCCGTTCTCGGTGTTCGCCTCCCGGGTGCCCTTCCACCGGATGGAGCCGAACCAGGCGCTCGTGGTCTCGGGCACGGCCTACGCCATGGCCGAGCCGGGGCAGTCCTACGCCTTCTATCTGCCGGTCAGCGGCACGATCACGGTCGACTTCTCAGCCGTCTCCGGGACGCTGATCGTCGAGTGGCTCGACCCGCGGCAGGGCACCTGGTTGAGCGCTCCCGGCATCGTCGGCGGGGGAACGCGGTCGTTCAAAACGCCGCAGACGGGCGACTGGGCCTTGTACATCCACCGCTGACCGCGGTATTTCCCGGCCGTCCCAGCGCCCGCACGAGCTGCCAGTGATCGAGGAGGCCTGCCACGATCATGGCGGAGCCGCAGAGGAGCAGAGCGATCCAAAGATGGATCGCCGCCGGCAGGAAGAGGTCGAGGGTCCGAATGACCGGCTCTCTCTCCTCATACACGAAATACCCCAGGAAGGTACCGACCACGGAAAGCCCCAGCAGCGGGGCTCCGAGGATCAGATAGTAGCTTTGAGACAGGCGGCGTTCCCGCCAGAGCCAGACGCCCAGGAAGAGAGAGCCGCAGAGCGCATAGATCGCCTGCGTGACCACAGCTTTGGCCGCGGACGATGGAATCAGCCTTCCCGAAAGAACGGATTGGATCCCTCGGGTATAGGCCGGTTCCGCCAGGAAAACCGAATCGAGTGTGAGCCAGGGCGGCTCGGCCAGGGATTGGGATTCAACGATCGAAATCGTCGGGCTGATCGCCTGAAGGATAAAAAAGAGGAAGAGAGCCAGCCCCATGGTGAGCAAAAGCGGCCGCATGGCGGGAGCCACCAAGGGAAAGCCTTCGAGCCGCGGCGTCGGACCGGCTGGGCTGAAGATCGAAACGGGAGAAAGCTCCAGGGTGGGACGGACCGCCTGCTGCTCGATCTGGCCGAAGGTGTTTCTGTAGTACCGCCTCGCGCCGAAGGCTACGAGAACGGCTCCCAGGAACAGAAGGGCTCGGAGAGCCACGAGCGGCAGGTTGTCGAAATAGGTCGTCCCGCCCACGCTCAGGGTCAGGAGCCCCAGGGGCACCCAATACCGGAAACCCTGGAGATCGTTGAAGTGCCGCGTGACGAACCGGATGCGATCAAGGTCTCGGGTATCCATCTGAGTCTCCTTTGGCAGATGGTCTGTGCTGCAAACCAATTCTGTCCCAAGCCTCGGAGGATGTCAACTGGTCTTTGTCACAAACCGGATGCTGCCCGCTGTAACGTTCTCCGCCTTCGCGACTCTCTCCAGGCGAAGGAGGATGATGTGATGCCCACGATACAACCGAGCCTGAATCTGGAGTCGCTCTACCGGCCCTTGTGGCTGACCTATGGACTGGTCCCGCTGCTTGCGGGGCTCGACAAGTTCTTCAATCTGCTCACCGACTGGCCGAAGTACCTGAGCCCCTGGGTGGCGGGTCTGCTGCCGGTGTCGGCGCAGACGTTCATCTACGCGGTGGGGGTCATCGAGATCGTGGTCGGCCTGATGGTGCTCACGCGCTGGACGCGGCTTGGAGCCTGGATCGCCACCGCGTGGCTGGTCCTCATCGCGGTCAATCTCGTCACGCTGGGCCTGTTCGACATCGCCGTCCGGGATCTCGCGATGGCGGTCGGCGCGTCCACGCTCGCCCGGCTCGCCGAGCTGCGGCAGGAGTCGCCCAGGACGGTGCGCGAGCCCGCCCTGCACGCGAGCCGGGTGTAGAGTCGAGACGTGGAGCCGAGATGATGAGCCAGGCAGCTCTCCAACCCGTTGCCGCGCCCGCGACCCTCTCCGACGAGGAGGTCGTGGCGCGCGTGCTGGCGGGGGACTCCTCGTTGTTCGAAATCCTGATGCGGCGTTACAACCAGAGGCTCTTCCGCGTGGCCCGCGGCATCCTCGCGGATGACGGGGAAGCCGAGGACGTGATGCAGGAGGCCTACGTACGGGCCTTCCGCGAGCTCGCCGGCTTCCGCGGCGAGGCCCGTTTCTCGACCTGGCTCACCCGGATCGCCTGCCACGAGGCGCTGGCCCGGGCCCGCAAGCGGCAGCGGCTGGTTTCGATCAACGGGGGCGAGCCGCCCGACCCTCCCGCCGCGACGCTCGGCCCCGAGCGGGAGCTGGAGAACCGCGAGCTGCAGACCGTCCTCCGCGATGCCGTGGAGGTCCTCCCCGATCCCTTGCGGGCCGTGTTCTGCCTGCGCGAGATCGAAGGCCTCTCGACCGAGGCGACCGCCGATGCGCTCGGTCTCACGGCGGAGAACGTGAGGGTGCGCCTGCACCGCGCCAAGCGCAGCCT
This sequence comes from Thermoanaerobaculia bacterium, assembly GCA_035264905.1. GTDB lineage: Bacteria > Acidobacteriota > Thermoanaerobaculia > Multivoradales > UBA5704 > UBA5704. Next base: position 15,664 of record DATFPH010000506.1, on the reverse strand, counting down.
GCGGCAGGCGCTCGACGAGCGGATCGGCCGCGAGGTGCGCCGGCTCTACCTCTTCGACGGCCCCCACTGTGACCGGGTGGTCGAGGGGGTCTTCGCCCGCCTCCTTCTCTGACGGTTCTCCTCTCAACGGCGCAGCCTTTGCGGCGCAGCCTTTGCAAAGAACCGTCTCGGAATGGAGGTGTGCTCGATGAAGATCACGGTCCTGACCGGACTCGAGGAAAAGAATGCGACCACTTGCGACGTGGTGGTCGAGCAGGTCGCCGACGCTCTGCGGGAGAAGGGGCACGAGGTGTCGATCCTGGCGGTGTGGGACGACGTGCGGGAGGTGGTCGACGGGTTGGCGGAGCGCCAGCCCGACCTGGTGTTCAACCTCCTGGAGAGCTTCGGGGAGGACACGGGAGCCGACGTGGCCGTGGCCGGCCTCCTCAACCTCCTCAAGGTGCGCTACACCGGCGGCGGTCCGGGAGAGCTGTATCTGCGGCAGGACAAGGCGTTGGCCAAGAAGGCCTTCGCGTTCGAGGGGATCCTCTATCCCCATTACGCGGTCTTCAGCCAGGACTCCGACTTCGAGACCGGCGGCAACCTCCACATGCCGCTGTTCGTCAAACCGCTGAGCGCCGACGCCTCGATCGGCATCGACGGCGACTCGCTGGTGCGGGACGCCACGTCGCTGATGCGGCGGGTGCTGGCCATCCACGACGAGGTGAACGATTCGGCGCTGGTCGAGGAGTACATCGAGGGGCGCGAGCTCTACGTCAGCGTGCTGGGCAACCGCGAGCCTGTCGCGCTGCCGCCGATCGAGGTGGATTTTTCGGGGCTGCCGGACGGGGTGCCGCGCGTGCTCGGCTCGAAGGCCAAGTGGTCGCCGGAGAGCGTGGAGTACCGGGGGACGAAGTCGGTGCTGGCCGATCTGCCCGACGAGATGCGCGCCCGTCTCCAGAAGGCCGCGCTGGACGCCGCCCGCGCCGTGCGGATGCGCGATTACGGCCGCGTGGACCTCCGCCTCACCGAGAGCGGGGAGATCTACGTCATCGAGGTCAACGCCAATTGCTACCTGGAGAAGGAGAGCGAGTTCGCCACCGCGGCCGCCGCGGCCGGCATCGAATTTCTGGAGCTGATCCAGAAGATCGTGGACCTGGCGTTGGAACGGTATGAGGCATCGGCGCCGTCCGCTCCGGAGCGGGAGCCAGCGGCGGCCACGGCATGATCTCCCCTACGGCATGTAGCTCCCCCGGTGCACGTGGTTCATGGCGAGCGCCGTCACCAGGGTGGTGAGCGCGATCACGGCCGGGAGCTCCCGGTCTTCGGGATAGACCTGGTCCAGGGCCTCGGCCCGGTCCGCCAGGTAGGAGAGGAGCCGGCGGGTGTGCTCGGGGAAATGGCCGGTCCAGCGATAGACGTCCGCCGGCAGGTCGCGCTGGAGGCGGCGGATCAGGACCGCGGCGGGCCGCCGCGGCGCGTCCGTCGTGAGGTCCTCGGGCCGGCCGAGGTCCTCGAAGATCGCGCGCAGGGCTCCGTCCAGACCGGGCGGGAAGTCGTCCCCTTTGAAGCTGGTCCAGCGATAGTAGTCGTCGAGCGTGTAGGTGATCTCCCCCACGTCCTCGTCCAGGTCTTCGGCGGTCACCAGCGGTTCCCGGTCGCGGATCTCGGTCATCACCCGATCGCAGTATTCGAGCTTGGCGAGGGCCTCTGGCCAGGCCGCGTACTCGGCGCGCCAGTCGAAACCCGGGGTCATCCAGACGGCGAAGGTCTCGGCCCAGTCCTCGTCGGGGTGCTTCTGGGCATACCAGCCGGGCAGGTGGCGGACGAAGCGGCGGCTGAACGGCTCCGGGCGGTACTCCTCGCGGTACGGCTGGGTGATGGAGCCGAAGCAGTCCACCCAGTCTTCCGAGTTGTACAGCCGATAGGCGTAGTTGATCACGTGCCCCATCTCGTGCCGCAGGTAGCGCAGGATGTCGGCCCGGCCCATCCCCTCCACGTGGCCGGTCCGCTCGGCGTGCAGGCGCGTCAGCTCCGGATCCGCCAGATAGAAGGGGATGGCGATGGCCACCGTGTCGAACGGCACGCCCCACTCGCTGGACAGGTAGAAGCGCGGACGGACCCGGCCGATGCCGGCCTGATCCAGCTCCCGGCTGAACTCTTCCAGGATCGGCTCGAGCGCCGTCCCTTCGATCCGCAGGCCGAGGTCGCGGATCGGGCGGGTCGAGAGGTGGGCTTCCTGGAAGGTGGTTGGCATGCGCGTTTCCCCACCCGGCGGAGAGGCAAGATCGATGCCCTCCTCTACTTCCAGGCGAAGCGCGGCTGCTCGAAGTGGGCCACCCGGGTGTCCCGGCCGTGCACGGCCACTTCGGCGAGCTGGTGGAGGAGCGCCGCGGTCGGCGCATAGAGGAGCCCGCGGGGCGGCAGCGACAGGGCGAGGACCGGCTGGCTGCCCGGAGGCCCGGGTTGCAGGACGACCCGGTCGGGAGTCAGCTCCTCGAGGGGCAGGAGCACCACCGAGGCCACTTCGCGTGGATCGGGGCGCAGAACGGCGCCGGAGATCCCCCACACCACGATCGGGGTCATGACGAACCCCGAGCGCGTCGCGTAGTCGTCCAGGCACCCGAGCACGTTCTCCGGCGGCAGAGCGAGCCCGACCTCTTCCTCGAGCTCGCGAAGCGCCGCGGTCTCCGGCGTCTCCCCCGGCTCCAGCCGTCCGCCGGGGCAGGCCCACTGCCCGCCATGGCGGCTCAGCCCGGAAGCCCGCACCGTCAGGATGACCGATGCCCGGGCTTCCGGGTCCGGCATCACCACCAGGGCCACGGCGGCCGGCCGGAGCCCTTCGACAGGGATGCTCCGCCGCTCGAACCGGGCGACGCGGGTCGCGAGCAACGCCCGGAGATCGGGATCGAACCGCAGATCAGCCATTGACAGAGCGTATCCCACCGGTTCTGCCGGCGGGGTAGGATGCGGGCATGGACACCTATCGGGCCATCGTCATTGGAGCCACGGGCGCCGTCGGCTCGGCTCTCGTGCGCGACCTCCTCGCCTCGCCGCGGTGCGCGGAAGTCACGGCTCTGACCCGGCGCCCGGTCCAGATGTTCGACGGCCTCGCCGGGCAGGACAAGCTGCGGCAGCGCGTCATCGATATGAGCCAGCCGGGCTCGATCGAACGAGAGACCGCGGAGGCGGCCCGCGGCGCCGAGGTCGCGTTCTGCACGATGGGCGTCGGCCAGCCGCGGAAGCTGGCGAAGGAGGAAGTGTGGAGGATCGACGTCGACTCCGCCGCCGCCTTCGCCCGGGGCGCGCGGACCGCGGGGGTGCGCCACATCTCGCTCCTGTCCTCGACCGCGGCCGATCCGGCGGCGAGCTCCTTTTATCTTCGTCTCAAAGGAGCTGCCGAGCAGGGCGTCGCCGCCGCGGGCATCCCGCGCATCAGCTTCTTTCGGCCGAGCCTCCTCGTGACCCGGGAGATCCGCTACGGCCTGCAGGACCGCCTCACCCAGCTCCTTTTTCCCCGCATCTCCTGGCTCCTCCCGAGCCGCTACCATGAGATCCGCGTCGAAGATCTCGGCCGCGCGATGCGGATCAACGCCGAGCGGCCAGGGAAGGACGGAATCGAGACCCTCCACTACGCCGAGTTTGTCGATCTGTTGAGGACGGAGCCTTGACCGGACTGGCGCCCAGGGTCCTCCTGCGTCCTCCTCTGCCAGCCGACGCCGCGGCGTTTCTGGCCATGGTGCGGGCGAGCCGGAAGCTGCACCGGCCCTGGGTGCAGCCCCCAGCCGACGAGAAGGCATTCCTTGCCTACACCCAGCGCGCCACATCGGAGCGCTTCATCGGCCGTCTGGTCTGTCTCCGGGCGACGGACGAGATCGTGGGGGTCTTCCATTTGAGCGAGATCGTACGCGGAGTCTTCCAGAGCGCGTACCTGTCCTATTACGGGAGCGCCCGCCACGGGGGTCAGGGTCTCATGCGGGAAGGAGCATGGCTCTTTCTCAATTTTGCCTTCCGCGAGCTGAAGCTCCATCGCGTCGAGGCGAACATCCAGCCGGAGAACGTGCGCTCCTTGGTCCTCGTTCGAGCGCTCGGCTTCCGTCAGGAGGGCTTCTCGCCGCGCTATCTCAAGATCGCGGGACGGTGGCGCGACCACGAGCGGTGGGCGCTTTTAGCCGAGGAGTGGCGGGCTTCCGGAGCTTCTCGTCAGAGCCACGATCAGCCAAATCGTCTTGCGCATGAGGTCACTCCCCCAAGTCACTGCGCCACCGCTTTCACCTCGAGCGCCAATCTGTAGAGCGGATCGTCGTCGGCCGACGGGTAGAGCGCGTCTTTCTCGACTTTGGGAAAGGCGTCGTTCTTCTTCCAGAGCTCCTCGGGATCGAAGCAGAACTTGGCGACGAGCCGGCGGCCGAAGTCGATCTCATAGTGTTGGTAGAGATCTTTCTGGTCGGAGCCGGACATCTCGGGATATTCACCCAACAAATAGCCTTCCTGGATGTGGGGCCGGACGGCGGTGGGCGGGCAGACGCTGGAGAGCCGGACGATCTGCAGCCCGGCTTCGGCGCTCGCCGTGATGGCACCGCTCAAATTGGGGACCCCCAGAACGAAGACGAAGGCCTCGTTGGTCGCAGGGTGCGAGGCGAACGACGCGGCGATGCGCAGCGAATGGGTGACGTCGAGCAGCGGAGTCGGGCACACCTCGTAGTGCTGCAGGATCGCCCACCGCAAGATCCGGTGGCGCTTGAGCCGTTCGACGCCCAGCAGCTTCTGCTGCACATAGCGCGATACGAGCTCCTGCTCCGCCTTCTTCAGGATCTCGAAGCGCTCGACGAGCTTGCCGGGAGTTGGATTCTTCGACTGGAACGGCCGGAACAGGGAAGGTTTTAGGGTCGTGTTCTTCCTGGCGTTCCGGTAATCCCCGGTCTGGCCCCGGAACAGGAGCACATAGTCGCGGTTGCGGAACTGAAGCTCCGCGACCCGGGTCGCCAGCTCCAGGAACGTTCTCACCCGATACCCGGGTCCCTGCCGGACGGCGGAGCAGGTCTTCGCCCTCTGCGCCTCCGGGGAGTCGCCGCGATAGAACGACCAGAGCTCCTGCTCTCCGATGGTTTGCATTATGGGTTGATTCTACAAGATCTGTCATAAGCTGATCTCCTTTCTGGAGGTCGATCCATGGGTCGTTCGAACCATCCGTCCGCGCTGTTCCTGCTCCTCCTGCTCCTGGCTCTCCCCGCCGTGGGGCAGGGGACCGGCGCCGCCGCAACCGACCGCTCGGCCCAGGTCGACGCGATCTTCGCTCCCTGGAGCTCGCGGGAGAAGCCCGGATGCACCGTGGCCGTCGGCGAGAAGGGCCGGACGGTCCTGTCGCGGGCCTATGGCATGGCGGACCTGGAGCACGACGTGCCCAACACGCCGGCCACGATCTTCGAGGCGGGATCGGTGTCCAAGCAGTTCACGGCCGCCGCGGCGCTCCTCCTCGTCCAGCAGGGCAAGCTGTCGCTGCGGGACGACGTGCGCAAATACGTCCCGGAGCTGCCGGACTATGGAACGCCGATCACGATCGATCATCTGATCCATCACACCAGCGGCCTGCGCGATTGGGGCGGCGTGGCTGCCCTGGCCGGCTGGCCCCGGGGGACCCGCATCCACACCCACGCGCACATGCTCGACATCGCCTCGCGGCAGAAGTCTCTCAACTATGAGCCGGGGGCCGAGTTCTCCTACACCAACACGGGGTACAACCTGCTCGTCCTGATCATCGAGCGGGTGAGCGGCCAGACGTTCCCCGAATTCACGCGGCAGAACCTCTTCGCCCCGCTGGGGATGACCCAGACGCAGTGGCGGGACGACTTCACCCGCATCATCAAGGGGAGGGCCATCGCCTACACGGAGCAGGAGGGCGCCTACCACAGCGAGATGCCGTTCGAGAACGTGTTCGGCAACGGAGGCCTCCTCACGACGGTGGGCGACCTCCTCCTCTGGAACGAGAATTTCGTGCACGGCAAGGTCGGCGGGAACGGCCTGCGCGAGGAGCAGTTGCGGCGCGGCCGTCTGAACGACGGGCAGGAGGCCGGCTATGCCGGAGGGCTGTTCATCTCCACCTATCAAGGCGTGCCCGAGGTCTACCATGACGGAGCGACGGCGGGGTACCGGGCCTTCCTGGGGCGGTACCCCGAGCAGGGTCTTTCGGTGGCGGTGCTCTGCAACGCTGGGGAGGTCGATCCGGCGGACTTGGGGCACCGGACCGGCGACCTGTTCCTGGCGGCACCGACGAAACCGGAGCCGCCGGCCCCCAAGGGCATCGTGCTCACTCCGGAGGCTCTCGCCGCCAAGGCGGGGCTCTACCGCCACCAGCGCACCGGCGAGCCCTGGCGGCTCACGCTGATCGAAGGCCGGCTGCGGACGAGCGGAGGAAGGAACCTGGTGCCGCTCTCCGACTCTCTGTTCTATGCCGGGAGCGACGGGGTGCAGGTCGCGATCGACGCAGGACCCAACGGACGGCCGACCGCGGTGCGGATCTTGCGACCCGGCGGCGACATCACCATCTACGAGCCGGTCAGGGAGAGCACGCCGAGGCCGGAGCAGCTCGCCGAGTACGCCGGGGAGTACACGAGCGACGAGGCCGACGTGACCTATCGGGCGGTGGTGGAGGACGGAAAGCTCTTCCTCCGCGCCCGGCCGGACATCTCCTTTGCACTCACGCCGGCCTATGCCGATGCGTTTCAAGACGAGAACGGCTTGCTGGCGCGCTTTCGCCGTGGTGCGGACGGGAAGGTCTCGGAGCTCAGCCTGGGGATTGCCCGCGTGCGGGATCTGCGGCTGGTGCGGGTGGGGAGGTAGGAAAAGCCTAAAGGACCCAAAGGACCAGAAAGACTTCAAGGACGCCGGCGACAGGTTTTCCCGTCCCTGGTGTCCTTGGAGTCCTTTAGGTCCCTTAGGTCCTTGGCTTTTTGCTATTCGCCGTCCCCTAGTTGTCCACCTCGGCCTTCAGGGTCCGGGCGAGAATCGAGCCGTCGGCCTGGCGGGCGCCGCGTCCTTCGACCCGCGTCGGGTCGCCGGAGGCCAGGGAGTCGGCGATCTCGGTCAGGGAGTGGAGGTCGCCCCGGGCGATCCACTGGGTCTGGCCATTGACGACGATCCGGGTGCCGTTGGCGAGGGTCAGCGAGCTCTGGCCGACCGAGGCGACGGCTCCCTCGAACTCCTTGCCGGCCTTCTGGTTGTCGTCCCGGCCGCCGTTCTTGCCGCCTTTTTTGCCGCCCTTTCCGCTCTTGCCGCCGCGGTTGTCGCCGTTCTTGTCGTCGTTGCCGTTGCCTCCGCGGTCATCGGCGCCCTGGTCGTCGCTGCCCTTGCTCTCGGCGGTCACCGAGGAGAGGCCGCTCGTGCTCGCGGCGACGACCTGGTCGTCCGAGAAGGCGGGCTCCGTGGGGCTCGAGCCGTTCGAGCAGGCGACGGTGCCGAGGGGAAGGGTGAGGATGGAGGTCAAAGCGATAAGCTTGAGGGAGCGATGGGTATTCATGGGTTCTCCTTTTCCGTTTCTCTCTGTTCAGTCTCATGAGACAAGCGAGCGGAGCGGACGGAACAGCGACTTTCCGATTTTTTTTCGGCGTCCTGTTGTGGGCAGCCCCAACGCTCGCCGAGCCGTCGCTCGACCGGGCGATCGAGCTGCATCAGGCCGGACGGCTCCGCGAGGCGCTCCAGGCCTATCGCGAGGTCGCCGCCGCGACCGTGAAGGCGGACCCGGGGGTCGCGGCGGCCGCTCTGAACAACGCCTGCGTCCTCCAGCAGGATCTGGGAGACCTCCGCGCGGCGCTGCCGGATTGTGAGGAGGCGCTCCGCTTGCGCCGGGCCGGCGGCGACCCCCTCTCGATCGCCGAGACGCTGAACAACCTCGGCCTCGCCCTGGAAGCCCTCGGCCGGACCGTCGATGCCGAGCGCCACTACCGCGAGGCCCTGGGGATCAACCACAAGCTCGGCGAGGCCGAGGCGGAGGCGATCAACCTCGGGAACCTCGCGGCGCTCGCCCTGGAGAAGGGGCGCTACTCCGACGCGATGCGGCTCTACACCGAGGCCGGCGACCTCGCCGCCCGGCACCGGAGCGATCCCTGGGCGGCCGAGCAGCGGGAGATCGCCCGGATCAACCAGGGGGTCGTGCTCGAAAAGGTGGGGGCCTACCGCGAGGCCCTGGATCTCTATCAAGGTCTGCTTTCTGGGAGCGATACCTTGGAGCCGCGGCGGCGTGCCGCCCTCCTGGTGAACGCCGGGGTGCTCTACCGGAACCTGGGCGACCCGGTGAGCGCGACCGAGGCGTTCCGGGAGGCGATTGCCAGCTACCAATCCCTCGAGGACATGGCCGGGCTCTCGAACGCGCAGCTCAATCTCGGTCTCGCCCTCCATCTGAACCTCGAACAGCCCGGCGAGGCCGAGGCGGCCTACCGCGAGGCGCTCCGCCTGGCCGAGGAGAGCGGCGACAGGACGGAGGAGATCCAGGACCTCTTCTACCTGGGACGCCTTCTTCTTGCGCGCGGGCGGCTCCCGGAGGCCGAAGGGGTCTTCCGCCGGTGCCTCGCCGCGTCGACGGAGAGCGAATCCGCCGAAGGGAGATGGTCCGCCGGAGAGGGTCTGGGGCGGATCGCCGCGGCCCGGGGCGACCTGCCGGGAGCCCTGGCGCACTTCCTGCGGGCCTTGGATGAGATCGAGCGGGTGCGCGCCGGGATCGAGCGGAGCGGCTGGCGGGCCGGCTACTTCGGCGACAAGCGCTCCGTCTACGCGGCGGCCGTGGACGTGCTCTGGCGGCTCGAACAGAGCCGGCCCGGGCACAGATACGCCGGCCAGGCCCTGGAGGTGGTCCAGCGCGCCAAGGCCCGAGACCTCCTGGATGCTCTCGGCCGCGCCAGCAGTTCCCCCCTCTCCCGGGGGACGGGTGGGAGATGGGAGAGGGGGGCCAGGGGGGTGAGGTCCCCGGCGACCGCGGCCGAGATCATGGGCAAGGCCGGCGACAACACCCTCCTCGAGTACTTCCTCGGGGAGGACCGCCTCTACCTCTGGACCATCCACCGCTCCGGCGTCCGGATGACCGATCTGGGCCGCAAGAGACCGATCCTGGACGACATCCTCCGGGTCCACCGGGATCTCGCGCGAGGCACCGAGCCGGAGGCCGGAGCGGTCGCCCGTCTCTCCCGAGCTCTCCTCGGGAGCGCAGGTCCCCTCCCGCGGCACGAAGAGCAGCTTCATATCGCACCGGACGGCCTTCTGCACTATCTCCCGTTCGAGATCCTGGAGCACCCCGCGGCTCCGGGGATGCCGCTGGTCGAGCTGGCGGTCGTCTCCTATGTGCCGAGCGTCTCGACGATCCATCGAGAGGCGGCGGAGAAGGAGCCGCCGGCCGCGTCTCTCCGGCTGGCCGGATTCGGAGCCCCGCAGCCTTCGCGCGCTTCGGCTTTTCGTGCGCTTCCCCGGCTGGAGCCGGTGCCGCTGGCCGCCGCGCGGCGGGAGCTCGCGACGATCGGAGGCCTCCTGGGGGGACAGAGCGAGGTCTTCACCGGCGAGCGGGCGACCGAGCGGGCCTTTCGCGAGTCGTTCGCCCGCGGCGCGCGCGTCGTGCATTTCGCCACGCATACCGTGGTCGACGAACGGTTGGGCGGAGGGGCCGCGATCCTCCTCTCCTCCGAAGGCGAGGACGACGGCCTCCTCTCCCCGCGGGAGATTGCCGGGCTCGACGGCCGTTGCGAGCTCGCGGTGCTCGCGGCCTGCCGCACCGCCCTGGGTCCCGGTGAGGAGAGCGAGAACGGCGGTGCCCTGGTCTCCCTCACCGGCTCCTTCCTCGCCGCCGGCTCGCCGGCGGTCGTGGCGACCCTCTGGGACGTGGGAGACGCGGCGACAGCCGTCTTCATGGAGCAGCTCTACGCCCAGCTCGGCCGCGGGCTGCCGCCCGACGAGGCTCTGCGCCAGGCGAAGCTCCGGCTGCGGGCCGATCCGCGCTGGAACCGGCCGGGCCTCTGGGCCGGCTACGTGCTGGTGGGGGAGGGGGCGCCGGTGGCTCCGCGGCGGACGCCCTGGCTGGCTCTGGGGATTGCGCTGGCCCTTTTGGGGATTGCGGGGCTTGTTTGTGAGAAAATGCTCATTACGCCACGAAGACGGAAGCAGTCCAATTCCTGAGACTCGACGAGAGAGGGGTATGACATGGCCCACATCACCTTTATCCACGGCATCGCCAACAAGCCGGCACCCGACCCGCTCCTGAAGCTCTGGCTGCGGGGCCTCGCGCAGGGTGGCGGGCTGGACCTGGGAACCGAAGGCGTCACCAGCTCGATGGTCTACTGGGCGGACGTGATGTACCCCGAGCCCCTCAAGGAGGAGGCGGCGCAGGAGAGCCTGGAGGCGGTCGACGCCCTGGGCGCCGATCCCGTGGACATGTCGTGGCGAGAGGCTGAAGGCGCCGGCGGCGGCGATGACGCCCTCTGGATGGCTCAGCTCGCGGCGAAGCTCCAGTCCTCGTTCGTCGCCGATGAAGCGGTGACGAGTGTCACGCCGGGAGAGCCGGAGTCCGCGCCCCCCTCTCCGCCGGGCGGGCTGACGCAGGAGGCCCAGGAGCGCATCCTCCTCCCCTGGTTCATCAAGGAGCGGCTGATGGAGACCCTGCTGCGGGACGTCCATCACTATCTGTTCAACGTCCAGTACAGCCCGCGTCCAGGCGCCACCTTCCGCGTCCAGGACGACATCCGCCGCCGGTTCCTGGACGCCGTGATCGCAGGCTCGAAGCAGCCGGGGCCGCACATCGTGGTCAGCCACAGCATGGGCACGGTGATCGCCTACGACTGTCTGAAGCGCGTCCCCGAGTGTCCAACGGTCGACGGGCTGATGACGATCGGGTGTCCCCTGGGTCTCGACGAGGTCCAGGACAAGCTCCAGCCCGGCTGGAGCCGCAAGGACGGCTTCCCGCACGAGCAGGTGCACGGCGGCTGGATCAACGTCTACGACCGTCTCGATCCGGTCGCCGGCTTCGATCCCAACCTGGCCAACGACTTCCGGCGGAACGACGAGAAGATCGTGCGCGACATCAACGAGCAGAATTCCGGCAGGTGGCGCCACAACATCAGCAAGTACTTCAGTGGCACGAAGCTGCGCGGCGCCTTGCGCGAGCTTCTCAGGCTGCAGTCGGACGAGGATTGAGGAGGGAGGCCATGGCCTGGAACGGAGAGGACTTCGAGCAGAGGCTCAAGACGGCCGCCGACGCGTTCGACCGGGCGGAGGCGGCCCGCCTGTGCGACGAGCTGATCGCCCACCTCGACCGCAGCGACGACGTCTACGAGGAGAAGCCGGCCAAGCGGATCCTCGGGATCCTGCGCCGCAAGTGCTGGTTCGACCTCCTGCAGCGGGCGGCGGACGCCTTCCTGCGCGCCGACCAGACCGCCTTCCAGATCCGCCGCCAGTACGCGCAGTCGATGATCGACCAGGGCAACCTGACGGCGGCGGTCATCACCCTGGAGGCTCTGGAGGCGGCGGCGGCGAATGATCCGGAGGAGAGCGCCGAAGCGCGCGGCCTCCTCGGCCGGGTCCGGAAGCAGCAGTACGTCAACGCGGGCGAGCCCGGCTCGCAGAGGAACCAGCGCAATCTGAAGCAGGCGATCGCGGCCTACTACGCCGTCTATCAAGAGGACAAAAGCCGCCTCTGGCACGGCATCAACGCCGTCGCTCTCCTGGCGCGGGCGCGGCGCGACGGCGTCGAGATCGAGGGATTCCCCACGCCGGAGGTCCTGGCCGAGGAGATCCTCGCCGTCCTGACGGACCGCGCCAAGGCGGGGCCACTCGAGGCCTGGGACCTGGCGACGGCGGCGGAGGCCGCGGTCGCGCTCGGCCGCGACGCCGAGGCCCTGGGATGGATCGTCAAGTATGTCAACAGCGAAGGGACCGACGCCTTCGAGCTGTCGAGCACGCTGCGCCAGCTCCAGGAGATCTGGGGCCTCAAGGACGACAAGGAGCCGGGGGCCAGCCTCCTGCCGGTGCTGCGCTCCCAGCTCCTCAGGAGGCAGGGCGGCGGGGTCTCCGTGCAGGCGACCGGGGTCAAGGAAGCCATCCAGGACGCCGCCAAGGCCGCAGGGAGCAAGCAGCTCCAGAAGATCCTCGGCGCCACCGGCATGGAGACCCTGCGCTGGTACAAGACCGGCCTGGAACGCTCGCTCGCCGTGGCCAAGATCGAGACCGAGACCGAGGCGGTCGGCACGGGCTTCATCGTCAAGGGCAAGCACTTCCACGATGCGTTCGGGGAGGAGCTCCTGCTGCTGACCAACGCCCACGTGGTGAGCAACGATCCCAAGGTCCAGAAAGCGCTGCGCCCGGACGAGGCGGTCGTCCGCTTCGAATCCCTCGACAACTGGAGTTGCGGAGTCGCGGAGCTCCTGTGGACCTCGTCGCCGGACGACCTCGACGCCACGCTCCTGCGACTCGAGGAGCAGCCGGCCGGCTGCAAGCCCTTCCCCGTAGCGCCGGCTCTGCCGCTGGCCGACGGCCTGCAGCGGCTCTACATCATCGGCCACCCCGGCGGCCGCGAGCTGTCGATCTCGCTCAACGACAACCTGCTCCTCGACTGGCAGGACCCCTGGCTGCACTACCGCACGCCGACCGAGGGCGGCAGCTCCGGCAGCCCCGTCTTCAACCACGACTGGAAGCTGATCGGCCTCCATCACGCCGGGGACCTGAACATGCGGAAGCTGAACGGCAAGGAAGGCACCTACGCCGCCAACGAGGGGATCTGGATCCAGACGATCCTGAAGCGCTTCAAAGCCGAGTGGACGCCGCCCGCGGCGCCGGGGGCGTAGCGGCCGATTGGCCAGGGAGACCGGAGTGCCTGTAAGCCTCTCGCGGCTCCTCGCGGCATCGGAGCATTCGTAACGATATGCGCACTCGGCGATGTCGTTGACGTACATACGCAAACATTCTACGCTTTTGTGATCGAAGGAATCGAACGCAGAGGGGGGAAAACGCGATGCCGTTCTACTACGAGCTCCATAGACAGGACAAGACCTTCACCGCCGCACATGCAGAGCGTACAGCTCAAGGCTTGCTGCGCCTAAAGGAGGGCTTCAAGGAGGAAGGCGTGCCGGAGCGCGTTCGCTCCAGCAAGTTGCTCCTGGCGACCTGGAACATCCGTGAGTTCGAGTCCGGAAAGTATGGAGCGCGCCAGCGCGAGGCGCTTTACTACATCGCCGAGATCATCGACCACTTCGATATCGTGGCGGTGCAGGAAGTGCGCGACGACCTTTCGTCGCTCGAAAAGGTCATGGATATCCTCGGCAGCTGGTGGGAGTATCTCTTGACCGATGTCACCGAAGGACGGCAGGGGAACCTGGAGCGAATGGCATTCATCTATGACACGCGCAAGGTGCGCTTCGGTGGTCTGGCCGGCGAGATCGTCGTCCCGCCGGTTGACAAGAGCACGCCCTCCGGGCAGTTCGCGCGTACGCCGTTCATCGTCGGCTTTCGTACCGGCTGGTTCAAGTTTACGATTTGTACCACGCATATCTACTATGGCGAGAGCGTCGCCGACGATCCCCAACGCGTGAGAGAAATCCAACAGCTCGCCAAGCATCTCGCCGACACCGCGGCGAAAGAGCAGGCGTGGGCGAAGAACATGATCGTTCTGGGCGACTTCAATATTTTCGGAGTCGAGGACGAGACCTTCAAGGCATTGACGAAGCCCGGATTTCAGATTCATCCGCAGTTGCTGGGGATCGGATCCAACCTGGATCAGTCGAAACATTTCGACCAGATCGCATTCATCGCTCCGGACATGAAAGACCGGCTCGAAGAGTGCAACGCCGGTGTCTTCAATTACTACAAGTATGTCTACCGGGACGCGGAAGCGGAGCAATACGGTCCCGACGTGCCCACGACGAAGACCGGCAAGCCCGGCAAGTTCAGAGATTGGCGGACCTATCAGATGTCCGACCACCTGCCGATGTGGATCGAGCTGCGCGTTGACTTCAGTCGTGAGTACCTCGAGCGCATCGCCGAAGGGAAGAAAGCAGTGATGCCTGTCAGCGCGCCTGTCAAGGCAAAGTAAGCGGTCGCGAAAGGCGTGGGGGCGGCGCGCTCGGTCCTTGAGACGGGGCGGTCTGCCGGGCTGCGGCATTGCCCGCCGCCGCGATTCCCTGTAAGGTAATCGCCCTGCGATGCGTACCGCCGGCCGTCTCCTCCTGCTGTTCTCCCTCGCCTGGGCCGCTCTCTGGGCCACCCCCGCGTGCTTCGCGGAGCAGGAGGGCCCGCCGGTCCGGCTCGTCTCTCCGCGGGCCGGCGCCACCCTGGTCGTGGGGACTACGGCCGAGCTGGAGTGGGCGCCGCTCGCGCTGTTCCCGGACCTTTCCGAGGTCGAGGAGTGGGAAGCGTTCCTCAGCCTCGACGGCGGTGCGACCTATCCGGTGCGGATCACGCCGCATCTGGACCAGGACCTGCGCCGGGTCCGCTGGCAGGTCCCGGACCTCCCGACGGCGGACGCCTCGATCCTCCTCCGCTTCGGCGACGAGCAACGGGAGACGGCCGTCGAGCTTCCGTCGCGGTTCTCGATCGCGGCGTCTCCGGTCCTCCCGGACGCCCTGCTTCCTCTCGCGCGCCAAGTTGCGGCTCCCGGAGAGCCGGCTCTCCCGGGCCGGGCCGGAGTCGTCGCCTGGGTGGAAGGCTCGCGCCGCGGCGGCTCCCTGCGCCAGGTGGTCGCGATGGAAGCATCCGGCGGGATGCGGACCGGCTTCAGGACAAAAAACCTCCCGCTGCCGTGCGCGTGGATCTCGCCAGCGAGAAGGTGGGAGGCGAGCCCACCCGTTTCCTCTCCGTCGTCGGCGACTGGTCGATCGTGAACGACGAAGGCAAGAAGGTGCTTCTCGTGGACGGCTGGGCGTGGAAGAAAGGGGCAGCCGGCCGGCGGGTTGGCGGACAAGGCGCGCGCCATCTACGGCTCGCGCCACGAGGAGTTCATCGACTATGTGAAGGCCTTCGCCTACTTCCCCTACGCCGTGGCCCAGGCGTCGACGACTTCCGCGGCGGAGAGATCTCGCTGCGCTTCAAGCTCCTGGGCGGCGCCCTCGACCAGTGCGCCGGGATCCTGTTCAACCTGAAGCCGAACGGCGACTACCTGGCCGTCCGCTTCAACGGCAAGGAGGACAACCTGGTGCTCTGGACGTTCGACAAAGGAAAGCGGAGCTTCGTGAAAAAGGGTGTCAAAGACGTCCACATTCCCTTCAAGGAGTGGCACTCGATGAAGATCGCCGTGCACGGCACCCAGCTCGAGGGCTACCTGGACGGCGAGAAGCTCCTGGACTACACCCTCGCCGCTCCGGTTTCCGGCAAGGTCGGCGTCTGGTCGAAGACGGACAGCATCGCCGAGATGGCGGATTACGCGGTGCAGCCGGAGTAGTGCTTACTCCAGGTCGTCGATGGCTGTCCAGAGCGCGTCCAAATCGAGCGTCAGCCCTTCGCACCCGGGGATTTTTTCCAGCGTGCCGGTGCTGGCACCCAGGACGTGGAGGTAACGGCCCTTGCCGTCGAGCTCGAGAATCTCCAGACTGCGCAGCTGCGGGTCGAGAATCCAGTACCAGGCCACCCCGAAAGCCGCATAGTCCGCCAGCTTCTCCACACGGTCGCGCCGGCCGTCGCGGGGTGTTGGCGAGACGATCTCGACGGCAATGTCCGGCGGGAC
>DATFPH010000505.1:0-3682 GCA_035264905.1 Thermoanaerobaculia bacterium | reverse complement strand
GCCATGCGCGCCTGCGGGCTCGCCGACGGAACCTACAAGCTGTACCGCCACGACGTCACGGTCGGCGAAGGAGCCGCGCGCCTGCGCGACGGCACCCTGGCCGGCAGCCTGCTGACCATGGACCTCGCCGTGCGAAACATGGTGGAGCAGGCGGCCGTGCCGCTGGAGGTCGTCCTGCCGCTCGCCACGGAAGTCCCCGCGCGCATTCTCGGCATCGCGGACCGCAAAGGGAAGCTCGCCAACGGCTACGATGCGGACGTTGTCATCCTGTCGCCGCAGCTCGCGGCCGAGCGGGTGTTCGTGCGGGGGGGCGAGCTTCGCCGGCAGTAGAGGCCTGAAGGTCACAGGAGGTGATCGGCGGCGTCAGACATCCGCTCGCTCGACAGGTTAGGCCCCACTCGCCGCCAGCACCTGAAGTGCAAATTCCTCCCAGCCAGGTGCCGAGAACGCGATAGGACGAACAGCACGCACGCTTGCGATGGCCTCATGCCTGCTCATGCCCAGTGTGCGCACGGCGTAGTAGGCCAAGAACAAACCAGTTCTGTCTTTGCCGGAGTGGCAGTGGACAAGAGTCGCCAGGCCGGCGTGTTCGTTTTGCAAGACGTACCCAAACGCCCCAGGCAAGGTGCTCAGGCAGTGCTCGAGGTCGCCATCCTCGGGCGGCGCATTGGGCGACAAAGGGGAGCAGTGGTAAAAGAGGCCGGCGCGCTCAAAGTCCGCGGGGTGGCATAACGCCCCATCATTGACTGAAAGGATTGCACCAATGCCGGCGCCTCGAAGCTGCTGGAGACTCCAGGGATCTTTGGAGGGGCCGCTGCGTCCAGCAAGCCGACCCGGGACGAACCAGAAGATGTTGTGCATGCGCTCTCGTGAGGCCTAACTGCTGGTGGCTTCAGCGGCGCCGTCAGGCATCCGCTGTAAGCCTCGTGTTGTGCGGCTTGAGGAGGCCATCACAGTTGTCCTGCGTCAGTTGCAGATGACTCTCCGGCCAAGCAATCTCACCTCCCCGGGTCCATTTTCTACTTTCCGGCCACTTTCGAACTCCATTTGATCTCAACTCTAGTGCCCGTTGCATTCACGGGATCCTGAACAAACACGTATGGATCCGTATTTTCCTTTTCGTCCCGAGGAAACCACAAGTAGATCTTGCCCGTATGTGAGTCGAACACTTTTGTTACTGGACCGTCCTGCAGCTGATATCGGCCAGCTGACTTCTCTGTGGAGGATTGACCTTGACTGCTACTCTGTCCCAAAAGGGCAGCGCACGAAACCAAGATCACCAGCACGATCGGTATCCATAACTTTCTCTTCTTCAGCATTCAATACTCCTAGCCAACGATTTCTGCCGCACAATGTTTGAAAGGTCAGCGAGCGACGCCAGCTGTCCGCGGACCGCAGGGTTGGCCGAGGTTAGTCGGCGAGGACGTCGGCGGTCTCCACGAGGCGCAAGACCCTGCCGGTGCGGGCTATCCGAACCGTCATTCCGATCACCGGGGGGCCGCAAGGATAAGCCAAGCATAACCTAGGGGCCCTGTGCGGCGGCACCCTGCCCGGCAGCCTGTTGACGATGCTACCGGTCGCGCTCCCTCGCGGCGTCCAGATAGAGGGCTGCGGCCCCGAGGATTGCCGCGTGCTCGAGCTCACTCTGCGCGACCTCCAATCGTTTGAGAGAGTGTGGATAGGCATACGTCGCGAGGCGCTGGCGCATCCCTCGCTCGAACAGCGGGAAGGCGCGGCTGATCGAGCCGCCGAGCACGATCAGCTCGGGGTCGTAGGCATAGAGGGCGACCAGGACGGCATATCCGAGCTCGAACCCGTATTCCTGGTAGAGCCGCAAGGCCTCCGGATCCCCCTCGCGCGCCCGGCGGAACACCTCATCGCCCTCGATCCCGGCCCGCTGAAAGAATCCGCCCCCGACGTACTGTTCGATCGTGTGCTCGCGATACGGGAGCAGGCCGATCTCTCCGGCGCCGCCGTTCTCGCCGCTGTAGAGACAGCCGTCGATGATGACTCCCGTGCCCAGGCCGGTGCCGAGAGTCATCCCCACCAGGTTGCGGCGGCCGCGCCCCTTGCCGAACATCAGCTCGCCCACGGCGAAGGCGTTCGCGTCGTTGTTGATCTGGGCTGGCACGCCGTAGCGGCGCTCGAGCTCCTCCTTGAGCCGGACCTCCCGCCAGGAGGGGATGTTCACGACGCTGTAGACGATGCCGGACTCGACGTCGACGATGCTGGGCACGCCGCAGCCGATGCCGGCCACCTCGCCGTCGAAGACCTGATCGATCACCTGGAAGATCTCTGCCAGCACCACCTCCTGCCGCTCGCGGCTGGAGATCCGGCGCGCCTCGTGGCGTACCAGCTCCCCGGCCCGCACCTTGCCGGCCCGGACCTGCGTGCCGCCCAGATCGACTCCCACGATCGCTTCCTTGGACACGGTCACTGCTCTCCCTTCGCACCGGTTACGCTAATGTAGGCGCCCTATGAGTCTCAAGTCGGAGATCTTCGAGCAGCCCGCCGTCCTCGACCGTCTCCTCCGGACGCAAGCCGGTCCGGCGCGCGACGTCGCCCGCTCCATCCGGAGCCGGGACGTCCACTGGGTCCTGATCGCCGCCCGCGGCAGCTCCGACCATGCGGCCCTGTACGCCAAGTACCTGTGGGGCTCGCGCAACGGGCTCCCGGTGGCTCTGGCGGCCCCCTCGTTGTACACCCTCTACAGTGCGCCGCCGCGGCTTCAGGGAGCGTTCGTCGTGGGGATCTCGCAATCGGGCCAGTCGCCGGACATCGTCAGCGTTCTGGCCGACGCGCGGCGGCAGGGCGCTCCGACCCTGGCGATCACCAACGACCTCTCCTCGCCGCTGGCGCAGGAGGCGGAGATGGTCCTCGACCTCGGCTCGGGTCCCGAGCGGGCGATCGCCGCCACCAAGACCTACACCACCCAGCTCCTCTCGATCGCGCTCCTGTCCGTGGCAATGTCTGGCGAAAAGCGCGGCGAGGAGGCCGGAACGATCGAGCGCGTGCCGGAGCTGGTCCAGCAGGCGCTGGCTCTCGATGGCGCCATCGAGCAGGCGGCGCAGCGGTACCGGTCCATGACCCAGTGCGTGGTGCTCGGTCGCGGCTTCAACTATGCGACGGCGGCGGAGTGGTCGCTGAAGCTCAAGGAGCTCACCAGCGTCGTGGCCGAGCCGTACTCGTCCGCCGACTTCCGGCACGGGCCGGTCGCGATCCTGACCCGGGGCTTTCCGGTGCTTGCGGTGGTCCCGGATGGAGCGGTCCTCCAGGACATGTTGGCTTTGCTCGCACCGCTGGTCGAAGAGCGCGGCGTCGAGTTGGTCGCCGTCTCGAATCATCCGCAGGCGCTGGCGTTGGCGCATACCCCGCTCGGGTTACCCACCGAGCTGCCCGAATGGCTCAGCCCTTTGGTGGGCATCGTTCCTGCCCAGCTCTTCTGCTATCACCTCGCCTGCGCCATGGGCCGCGACCCGGAAGCGCCGCCCGGTTTGAGCAAGGTGACGCGGACCTGGTGAGAGCGCGCAGGCTCCCGGCTTGCTCATCTCTCCGGTGCTATCATGAAACCGGCCCAGGACCCGTTGTAGCCCTCGAAGATGGACCGGCCTCGAGGGCAGAGTCTCAGGTTGGCTTTGGACGAGGCCCAAGCTGCCATGACCGAGCACACCAGGCGAACCAG
>DATFPH010000504.1:0-58462 GCA_035264905.1 Thermoanaerobaculia bacterium | reverse complement strand
TGCCCAGCTTCTCTCTTGCGATTTAGTATAGCTGAAGTCGAGCCGGCCTACCGCGAGCCTCCGGCCGCCTCGAGCTGCTTGATCAGCGCCTCGACCCCTTGCCGGCTGCCCTCATTCGGGGCCTGCGCCAAGGCGAGGCGCGTCTCCGCGACCGCTTCCTTGTTGCGGCCGAGGGCGGCGTATCTCTCGCGGACGCGCTCGAAGTAGTCCAGGAAGGGCTCGATCCGTGTGATCTCCATGTGGGCCTCGCTTTCGGCACCAAGGATATGCCACGGAGGCAGGAACCGTTCGCGTACGCGAGCCGTCCAAGGGATCTGGGTGAGGCCGTGAGGAAGGCCGGGACGAGGTTCTGGAAAAGGCTCTCGAGATGATCGATCAAAGGCGGGCCGGCGACAGTCTGTCACCGGCCCTCGGCAGAACGGCCTCCGGTGTCTAGCCGGTGGCGCAGGCTTCGGCGCTGGTGTAGGTCGTCCAGCCAGCCGGCGCAGCGCAGGGGGTGGAGTACTGGCAGCAGGTGCCGCTGTCCGGGTTCTTCGCCCAGACGATCACCTGGATGCAGGCACCCTGGTAGTGCCGCGGCGGCGGACAGTCCGGGGCGGAAACGGCGGTGCTGACATGAGCGGCTCCGACGAGGAGGAACGCACCGGAAGCGAGCAGGAACTTCTTCAACAACATGACTTCTCCTTCAAAAAGAGCAACGATCTTTCCGGGGATCCCCGCCCACTTCTGTGAGCACGCTCGAGCGAGTGAATCCTGCCTGGATTTATAGCCGAAGTCAAATCTTATCAACAAGGATTCGCCGGGACCGGTGAGATTCTCCGCTCCCTCACCCCACTCCTTCAGGTGAACGCCGGAATCGATGAAGAGCCGGCCAAGCCCCGAAAGGAGAATGAACATGAGCTCGAACGTGGATGTGATGCCCGAGACCAGCGCCCCCCTGAGCGAGACCCTGAAGGCCAACGACTCTTCGGTGGTCGCGCCGGGCACAAACGTGTACCTGAGCTTCCAGGGAGATCCGTCGCAGGCCTTTGCCACCGCCTACAGCGGCGTGACCTACTGGTTCCCGACCGCCGGACGGACGCGGATCAAGGCCCAGCTCGGCTTCAAGGGGAGCGAGCTCCAGGAGGCGGACACGGTCAAGATCATCTCGACGGAGACCAAGCTGGGCAACAACAACGTCCTGGGCGCGTTCGCCGACAAGCACGAGTGCTATTACTACCAGGACACCCAGGGCAACAAGCAGAGCTGGCAGGTGAACGCGACCTCGCCCCGGCCCGACGGCAAGATCCAGTACGGCGACGGGGTCCTGCTGACCAACGAGTACTACAACAACCAGCAGCTCGTTCCCGAGAACGGCTGGCTGACCACCAAGCCCGACTTGAGCGCCTACTGGATCATCGAGAAGGCCTGAGCGGTCCGGGGGGAGCCTGAGCGACGTCCGGGGGCGGGCCATGGAGGCCCGCCCGCCGGGCGCATCTTTCCTGAATCTATCGGGAGCTTCCGGCCGCCTCGAGCTGCTTGATCAGCGCCTCGATCCCCTGCCGGTTGTTCTCATCCGGAGCCTGGGCCAGAGCGAGGCGGGCTTCCGCGAGGGCCTCCTTGGTCCGGCCGAGCGCGGCATGGCCGCGGGAGAGCCCCACGTGCACCGGCCAGATATTGGGATGCTTCTTCGCGTTCAGCTCGAAGACCCGCATCGCTTCTTCATTCTTCCCCTGGGCCAGGAGCTGCCGGCCATAGAGGTGGATGGCGACCGGCCCGGCCGTGGGGTGGTTGAGTGCGCGCTCCAAAGTCTTCTGCGAGTCGTCGGCTTTGCCGTTGGCGGCCTGGAGCTCGGCCAGAGAGGTCAACGTGGCGAAGGTTTCCTGCCCGCCCAGGCTCGGGGTGGCCGCGTGCTCGGCCCAGGTCAGGGCCTCCTCCAGATTCGTCTTGTTCTGCAGAGCGTACTGAGCCGCCGCGTTCCAGTTCTGCCAGTTGAAGCCGGGGCTCGACCGCAGATCTCGGCGGATCTGGTCGATATAGAGGCCGGCGACGTTGTCCACGGAAATGGTCAAGGGGACCTGGAGGTCCTCCCACTTGAGGGCGACCGTGGCGTGGTCCGGCTTGCGGTCGATGAACTCATAGGTCAGCCACTCGTTGTACTCGCTCTTCTCCGGCTTCGCCTTGACGCGCAGGGCGTCCTCCTTGGCGTCATAGGTGAAGCTGCCCCAGGAGGTGGAGTTCTTCGAGAAGATGACCGTCCATTCCTCCGGCCCGGCGAGGAAATGGAGGCCATAGGAGCCCGCGGGCAGGGGCTGGCCCTGGATCTTCACGTCATGGCTGGTGGTGAAGACCGTGTTCTCGTTGGCGCCGCCGCGCCAGGGGCACTGGTCGCCGCAGGTGCCGAAGCCGAGATTGGCCATCCCGTAATGGGCCACGCTGGTCCCCCAGATCTTGCCCCGCCGGTCCTCGCCCGTGGGACTGTGGACGTCGGGGCTGTTGTACTGGAGGGTCACGCGGACCGGGCCGATGCCCTGGGTGACCGAGGAGAACTGGTTGTCGCCATCCGGCGGGAAGGTGAGGCCGGGCCACTGCGCCACGGCGGGAGCGGCGGCGAGGAGAGCGGCCGCCACCAGTGCCGGCGGGACCTGACGACGCAAGGAGCTCAGTACCATGAGGATTCCTCCACAAAAAGGAGACGGACGTCTCTGGATACTGTACGCGCGACAGCCCAGAGAGGTTCTCGGCGGGCGGCGGAGATATGCTACCCGGGTCATGAGGCTCGAGACAGAGCGGCTGGTCCTGCGTCCCTGGCAAAAGGGCGATGAGGAGGCCCTCGTCCACCATGCCGACAACCGCCGGGTCTGGCTCAATCTGCGGGATCTGTTCCCGCATCCGTATACCTTGGACGATGCGCGGGACTTCATCGCCATGAACACCCTGAGGTCCGGTCCGCCGATGAATCTGGCCATCGAGCACGCCGGGGAGCCCATCGGCAGCGTCGGGCTCCATCCGCTGTCTGACGTCTCCCGCTTCACCGCCGAAATCGGCTACTGGATCGGCGAGGCGTTCTGGGGGCGCGGCCTGGCGACCGAGGCTCTGCGGCACTTCACGGACTACGCGTTCGAGAACTTCCCCTTCGAGCGCCTGGAGGGCTGGGTTTTCGCCTCCAATCGATCCTCCGGGCGGGTGCTGGAGAAGGCCGGCTATTCCTACGAGGCGACGCTGCGCCGCAGTGCCTTCAAGGACGGCCGGTTCCTCGACTGCGACGTCTACGTACGGTTCCGTTAAGATCCCCTCGCCGTGAACCGCTTGCGCCTCTTCGCGATCCTGGGGCTCGCCGCCTCTCTCTCCCTCTCGGCCTGCCGTGCCCGGGACGAAGCCCCTGCGCTCCCGCCGTGGCAGCGGATCGATCTCTGGCAGCTCAAGCCGGAAGCCGAGATCGTGCCGGGGAACAACAAGTGGCTGCGGCCGGCGATACAGGAGATCGGCTTCCTCGGGGCGGAGGAGGTGCGGGACATGAGCCGCGTCCCGCCGCAGCAGCTCATCACCTTCCCCAGGCGCACGGCGGGACAGATCCGGGTTCTCGAGCAGCTCGCGGGCTCGCGCCTCAAGTGGCGGATGCGGATCGGCCAGGACGCCTATTTCTCGTTCATCCCCTTGGGCACCCAGAAGGGGTGCGTCTGCACGTACCGCTTCGGCGTCCGGGACGCGGGCGTGATCAAGGAGCTCCGTCGCGTCGAGGCGCAGAGCGTAGGCCCCATCGCCGCCGCCGCGGTCGAGGTCGATCTCTCCCCCTACGCCGGCCACGAGCTCGACCTGCTCTTCCAGGTCGATGCGGCGCCGGAGGCGCTCGGTCCCGTCCCCGGGCATCCTTTCCCCACAGCCCTGGTCGGCAGCCCGGCACTCTACCAGCGGCACGAGCTGCCGGCGCGCCCCTCCGCAGCCGCAGCATCCGGACCGCCCAACATCCTCCTGATCGGAGTCGACACCCTGCGCGCCGACCACGTCGGAGCCTGGGGGAGAGAGCCGAGCCTCACGCCGGCCATGGACCGGCTCGCCGGGCAGAGCGACGTGTGGCTCGACTCGTACAGCGCCTTCAACGTCACCAACCCGAGCTTCGCGTCGATCCTCACGGGCCTCTACGGCAAGAACCATGGGGTCTACGACCTCAAGACACCGCTGCCGCCGAGCCACACGACGCTTGCCGAACACTTGCAGGGAGTTGGATACGAAACGCTGGCAATCATCTCGGCCTCCCATCTCGGGGACCACAACTCGGGGCTCGGCCAGGGATTCCAGGACGTCACCCGGGCCACCGAGCACTTCGCGGGCGAGCTGGCTGTGGACATGACGCTCGACTGGGTCAGCACCCGGGACGGCAAGCACCCCTTCTTCATCTGGCTCCATCTGTTCGATCCGCACACGCCGCACACGCCGCCGCAGCCGTTCGCCCTCGGCTTCCGTCCGGCCTCCGCCGCCGGTCTCGACCCGGTGCGCGCCTGGGTACCGTTCCGCGCGTACGGGCCGCGGAGCTTCGACGAGCCGGTGCTCGGCGGCAACCGCGATCTCTATGCCGGCGAGGTCGCTTACCTCGACCGCCAGGTTGGCCGCCTGCTCGGGTTCCTGGAGAGCCGCGGCCTCCTGGAGAACACCCTGATCGCGCTGGTCGCCGATCACGGGGAGAGCCTGGGCGAGCACGGCGTGCGCTACCGTCACGTGGGGCTGCACGACACGACCACCCACGTGCCGATGATGGTCCGCTGGCCGGGGGCGGAACGGGAGGGACGGCGGATCGGAGGGTTGGTGCAGACGATCGACCTCTTCCCCACTCTGGTGAAGGCCGCCGGGCTGGAAGTCCCACCGGTGGACGGCGTCGATCTGCGCGAGCTGACGAAGGACGGGAAGAGCGGCCGCCGCGCCGTCTTCGCCGAGCACGCGGGCAAGCTCGGGCTGATGGTGCGGACGTCCGAGCACAAGTACATCCTGAGCCAGGGGAACACCCGCTTCTTTCCGGACGGGGCGTATCTCTATGACCTGAAGACGGACCCGGGCGAGACCAAGAACCTGGCCGGCCAGGGGCTCCCCGCCGAGCAACGGCTCGCCGACCTCCTCCGCCGCTGGCTCGCCGACCGGCGCGGCGCACCGCAGGCGCGGCCCCGCCAGCAGTCCGACGAGGAGAGGGCGCGGCTCAAGGCGCTGGGGTATTTGTAGGGAAGAAAGAACACGGACGGGCACGGACAGACACAGACGAACAGGGACAGACTGTCAGCCGTCCGTGGTGGTCCGTGGGCTGTCAGTGTTCGTCCGTGTCCGTCTCACCCCGCAGCTTCGGAGCCACCACAAAGGCCGCCGCGATGCCGAGGATGTAGAGCAGCAGGGCCGGCACCGCAAACACGCAGAGGTTCACCACGTCCGGCGTCGGCGTGATGATCGCGGCGACGATGAAGATGATCAGCACCGCCCAGCGGAAGTGCCGCAGCAGGAAGCCCGGCGTCACCACGCCCAGCGCGGCGAGCACCAGGATCACGATCGGCAGCTCGAACATCATCCCCAGGCCGAGGATCATGGTCATCAGGAAGCTGAAGTAGCGCTCCACCGTCAGCATCATCTGGAACTGGTCGCCGACCCCGAGGAGGAAGCTCGCCGCCATGGGAAAGGCCACGTAGTAGGCGAAGGCGCCGCCCCCGAGGAAGAACAGGGATCCGAACAAGAGAAACGGCGCCAGGTAGAGCCGCTCGCGCTTGTAGAGCCCCGGCGCGATGAAGCCCCAAAGCTGGTAGAGGATGAACGGTGCCGCCAGAAACAGGCCCGCCAGCGCCGCCACCTTGAAATACAGGAGGAAGGGGTCGGCGAGACCGGTGAAGACCAGCTTCTCCCCCGGACGGATCTTCTGGATGGGGAGCTGCAGGAAATTGAAGATCTCCCGCACCCAGATCCAGCAGGGGACGAACGCCACAGCCAGGCTGAGGATCGACCAGAACAGGCGCTTCCGCAGCTCCTCCAGATGCTCCAGGAGGGACATGCGGGTCAGATCCTCCGTGGGGGGGAGGGGGAACTGCTGCACGGGCATCGGCGACATGGAGAGAGGAGAGACGCGAGAGATCAGGCCCGCTCGCCCGGGACGTTCTCCGGATCCTCGGGGTCTTCCGGGCTGGGGATGCGATTCAGGGCATCCGGCGCAGGGCTGTCCAGGGCCGCGGCCGGCGAGCCGTCGGGGTGCCGCGGGGCGCGCAACGCATCCAGTTGCGGACTGGGGCGGTAGGGCCGGACCGGCGGCGGGGGCTGCTCGTCCAGGGCCAGCTCGACGTTGATCGTCCGCTTGAGATCGTTGGACGCTTTGCGGAACTCCGCCATGCCGCGGCCGAGGGTGCGTCCGATCTCGGGCAGCCGCTTGGGGCCGAAGATCAGCAGCGCCAGGACCATGATGAAGATCAGCTCGGGAACGCCAAGACCGAACACGCGGACACCTCCAGACGCCGATCATCGAGCGGCCGGCGGTCAATGTCAAGCGCGGCCGAGCGCGGGTCCGGGCGGGACGGTGCTACACTTTCCCCTATGAGACGTACCTGGCGCATCACCGCGATCACGCTCTTCACCCTTTCGCTCGTCCTCGGCGGCCTGTTCGGCAATCGGCTGCTCGCCATCGGCAACGACACGCGAGACTCCCTGCGTCTCTACACCGAGCTGGTGAACGTGGCCCACGAGCGCTACGGCGCCGAGGTGAGCTACCGCGACCTGGTCTACTCCTCGGTCAACGGCATGCTGCGGTCGCTCGACCCGCACACGAGCTTCCTCTCCCCCGAAGCCTACGAGGGGATGCGGGAGAAGCAGCAGACCAGCTTCTATGGTCTCGGCATCCTGGTCGGGGTCCGCAACGGCCAGCTTACGGTGATCTCACCGCTCGACGGGTCCCCGGCCTCGCGCATGGGCATCCAGGCGGGCGACGTCATCAGCACCATCGAAGGCGAGACCACGGACGCCATGACCATCGACGAGGCGATCCAGAGGCTCAAGGGACCGAAGGGGACGCAGGTCAAGATCACGATCGTGCGCCGCGGCCTGCCCGAGCCTCTCGCCATGTCGGTGACCCGGGCCGAGATCCCGCAGACCACGGTGCGCCAGGCCTACATGGTGACGCCGGACACCGGCTACATCCTGCTCACCGAGTTCTCCCGCGGCACCGGCCGCGAGATGGCCGACGCCATCGCCAAGCTCAAGGCCCAGGGCATGAAGCGGGTGCTGGTCGACCTGCGCAACAACGGCGGCGGCCTGCTCGACCAGGCGATCGAGGTGGCGGACCAGTTCCTGCCGGAGGACTCGACGATCGTCGAGACCCGCGGCCGGACCCGCGACTCGTTCCAGAGCTACCAGGCGAGCGGCAAGTATCCGGAGCTTGGCGTGCCGGTCGTGGTCCTCGTGAACGAAGGGACCGCGTCGGCGGCGGAGATCCTCTCGGGCGCCATCCAGGACCATGACCGCGGCCTGGTGGTCGGAGCGCCGAGCTGGGGCAAGGGGCTGGTGCAGACGGTGTACAACCTGTCCTATGGGGCCGGCCTGGCGCTGACCACGGCCAAGTACTACACCCCGTCGGGCCGGTTGATCCAGCGCGACTACACCTCCTATTTCGACTACTACACCCACGCGGACGCCGGCTCGCCCGAAATCACGGGCAAGGCAGCCGATCCGAGCCAGATCTTCGAGACCGATCTCGGCCGCAAGGTGTATGGCGGCGGCGGCATCACCCCGGACGTGCTCGTCCAGGATGACGACCTTCAGCCGTTCGAGCAGTTCCTGCTGGCGCGCAACGCGTACCTGAACTTCGCGATCGACTACACCAGCCGCCACAAGAGCCAGATCAAGTCGACGAGCTGGCGCCCGGGGCCGGATCTCCTCCAGGAGTTCCGCGACTGGGTGGTCAGGGAGAAGATCGCCTCCGCCCAGGAGCTCGACGAGGCTCTGGCCAAGGAAGACGTCCGGGACTACTCGCAGCTCCAGGTCCGCGCCGAGGTCATGAACGCCCTCTTCGGCCAGGAGGCGCGCCACCGCACCCTCTCCGAGGGAGACAAGCAGCTCCAGGCCGCCCTAAACCTCTTCGACCGGGCCGCCACGATGCTGGCCCAGCGCCAGGAGCTGGGCGCTCCCAACCCCCGCATCCAGCGGGGCGAGGAGAGCCCCAAGGGCAAGCTGTAGCCCTCACCCCCGGCCCTCTCCCGCCGAGCGGGAGAGGGGTGAACAACTCTTCAAATCCATAGGCAGGAGGATCTCGTGAGCTCATTCACGCGCAGGGCTCTGCTGAAGGCGGGGGTCGCGGGCAGCGCATTGGCGGCGGCGGGACCTCTCGCGACCCTCCCCGCTTCGGCCGGCACGGAAACGGCCGCTGCTCCGGGGAGCTTCGAGCTGGAGGAGGCCACAATCGCCCAGCTCCAGGCGGGCCTCGGCTCCGGCGCGTACACGTCGGTGGCGCTCGTCGATCAGTACCTCTCCCGCATCGAGCAGCTTAACCACAAGGGGCCTGAGCTGCGGGCGGTGATCGAGGTCAATCCGGACGCGCATGAGATCGCCGACGCCCTCGACGCCGAGCGCAAAGAGAAGGGACCGCGCGGGCCGCTGCACGGCATCCCAATCCTCGTCAAGGACAACATCGGGACGGCTGACCGGATGACGACGACGGCCGGCTCTCTCGCCCTCGAAGGCTCGATCCCGGCGCGGGATTCCTTCATCGCCGGGAAACTGCGGGAGGCCGGGGCCGTCCTCCTCGGCAAGACGAACCTTTCCGAGTGGGCCAACTTCCGCTCCGAGCGCTCGTCCAGCGGCTGGAGCAGTCGAGGTGGCCAGTGCCGCAATCCCTACGCCCTCGACCGCGATCCTTCGGGCTCCAGCTCGGGATCGGGCGCGGCGGCCGCGGCGAGCCTCTGCGCGGCCGCCGTGGGCTCGGAGACGAACGGCTCCATCGTCTCCCCCGCCTCCCGCTGCGGCCTCGTCGGCATCAAGCCCACCGTCGGCCTGGTGAGCCGCTCGGGCATCATCCCCATCTCGCACAGCCAGGATACGGCCGGCCCCATGGCCCGCACCGTCGCCGACGCCGCCGTCCTCCTCGGCGCCATGACCGGAGTGGACGAGCGGGACGAGGCCACCCGGGCGAACCGCGGAAAAGCGGCCCAGGACTACACGAATTTCCTGGACCCGGACGGTCTCAAGGGAGCGCGCATCGGCATCTATCATCCCCGCTCCCTCGAAGACAATCCGTGGGTCGAGAGCGTCATCAAAGAGGCCGTCGCCGCGATGAAGGAGCGGGGCGCCGTGATCGTCGATCCGGTCGAGATCGAGGCGGCGAACAAGCTCGGGGACGACGGCTACGAGGTCCTGCTCTACGAGTTCAAGGCCGACCTCAACCGCTACCTGGCCGGCCTGGGTCCCGGCGCGCCCGTCCATACGCTCCAGGAAGCCATCGAGTTCAACGAGAAGCACCGGGACCGGGTGATGCCCTACTTCGGGCAGGAGATCTTTCTCAAGGCGCAAGCCAAGGGGCCGCTCACCGACGCGGCGTACAAAAAGGCTCTGGAGAATTGCCGGCGCCTCACCCGCAAGGAGGGTCTCGACGCGGTGCTCGCCCAGCACAAGCTGGACGCCGTCGTCGCCTCGACCGGCGGACCCGCCTGGCTCATCGACCTGGTCAACGGCGACTCCGGCACCGGCGGCAGCTCATCGCTCGCCGCCATCTCCGGCTATCCCAGCATCACCGTGCCGGCCGGCTGGGCCTTCGGCCTCCCCCTGGGGATCTCGTTCATGGGCCCGGCCTGGAGCGAGCCGGCGCTGATCAAGCTGGCCTACGCGTTCGAGCAGGCGACCAAGGCGCGCAAGCCACCGCGGTTCCTGGCGACTGCGGACCTGACGGCGGCTTCTCCCTAATCCACTCAGGGAGGCGTTCGAGGGCCTTACGGAAGAACCTCGACTCCCATTGCACGAGCCGCATCGGATAGGCGACCGTCCAGGGTCGCCATGGTCGCCTCATGCTCGACAGCCACCGCGAGATGGAGGGCGTCCAGGGTTCTGAGCATGACGGGCGACTGGACCGCGAGCTGCCCGGCGGCCTCGCTGTGTGCGCTGGCCAGCGGGATCCGGTGAAGATAGCCTTCAGCCATGTGTTGCTCGAATGCCAATCGCACCTGGCTTGCCAGTTCCTGCGGAAGCGTCCCGAGCTTCACCTTCCGGGCCAGACCAACCAGGAACTCGGCGACGGTCAAGTCGCTGATCAGAAGCTCCTCGGCTCCCTTCACCACGTTGTTGGCCGTCTCGCTGTTCACCTCCGGAACGTAAATGGGCAGGAGCAGCGAGGTGTCAGCGTAGATCAATCTCTCTCTTCCTCACGCATTTCCAGGATGGTGTTGCCCGGATAAGAGGAAACTCCCAGGCTCTCGCGAAACGAAGCCATATCGGGGAATCCGCGGCGGCTTTCTCTCTTCAGGGATTCCTTTTCGAGCGGCACATCCTCGAGGACGATGACCGCGCGGTGCCGCCCACGCGGCACGGCTCCAGGAGCTCGGGCCGTGATCGTGCCGTCCTCTGTCACGGTCGCGATGGTCTCGATGGTCACCATGGCTTAGTCCTCCGGGGAAAGACTACACGATCCCTGGCGCGCGTTCCCTACTCCTCCACCCCCACCCGCGCGCCGTCAATCTCGTCGAAGTAGTTCTGCGGGACCAGGACCTCGCGCGGCTTGCTCCCCTGGGCGGGGCCGAGGAGGCCGTCGCGCTCCATCATGTCGATGAGGCGGGCGGCTCGGGAGAAGCCGACGCGCATGCGGCGCTGCAGGAAGCTCGCGGAGGCCTGGCGCTCCTGGACCACCAGCTTCGCGGCCTCGTCATAGAGATCGTCGTCGTTGTCGTTCTCGCCACCGCCACTCGATCCACCTTCATCCGAGGCCTTGAGGACGTCGGGGTCGAGCTCCGGCTTGCCCAGCTTCTTGAGCCAGCGGATGAGCGCCGCCGTCTCCTGCTCCGAGATGTAGGCGCCGTGCAGGCGCATGATCCGCGAGGAGCCGGGGGGCATCATCAGCATGTCGCCCTTGCCGAGGAGCTTCTCCGATCCCACCTGGTCGAGGATCGTCCGCGAGTCGTGCCGGCTCGCCGTGGCGAAGGAGATGCGGCAGGGGAAGTTCGCCTTGATCGTGCCGGTCAGCACGTCGACCGACGGCCGCTGCGTGGCCACGATCAGGTGGATGCCCACGGCCCGGGCCATCTGCGCCAGGCGGGCGATCGAGGTCTCCACGTCCGACGAGGACACCATCATCAGGTCGGCCAGCTCGTCGATGACCACCACGTAGTAGGGCATCGGCTTCAGGTCCGCGGCCGTGAAGCTGGCCTGGGCCTCTTCCGACAGGGAGAGGCGCTCGCGCACCTGCGGGTCCTGGATCGCCCGGTTGTAATAGGCGATCGAGCGCACGTGCACCTCGGCGAGCAGCCGGTAGCGCCGCTCCATCTCGGCCACGGCCCAGCGCAGCGCGTTCGCGGCCTTCTTGGGATCGACCACGACCTCGCACTTCAAATGCGGGATGTCGGCGTAGACGCCCAGCTCGATGCGCTTCGGGTCGATGAAGATGAACTGGACCTCGTCGCGCGTGGCCTTGTAGAGGATCGAGGTGATCATGCTCTGCAGGCCGACGCTCTTGCCCGCGCCGGTCGCGCCCGCCACCAGCAGGTGGGGCATGGTCGCCAGGTCGGCGAAGTACGGCTCGCCGTGGATGTCGGTGCCGAGCGCCATGGTGAGGACGGAGGGGGACTTCTTGAAGCGCTCGTCGGCGAGGAGCGAGCCGAGCCGGATGATGCCGCGCTCGCGGTTGGGCACCTCGATGCCCAGGGTGGAGCGGCCGGGCATGCGGTCGATGCGCACGGACTCCGCTTTGAGCGCCAGGGCCAGGTCGTCCTGGAGGTTCACCACCTGGCTGACCTTGACCCCGGGCGCGGGCTGCAGCTCGAACACCGTGATCACCGGGCCGGGGCTGATCCCCTCGATCGACCCCTCGACGCCGAACTCCTCGCAGCGGGTGCGGATGACCTCGCCGAGGCGCACCAGCTCGGCCTCGTCCATGGCGCTCCGCCCCTCCCCCATCTGGAGAAGGTTGACCGGCGGCAGGGTCCCGGGCGCGATCTCGGACGGCGTGAAGAGCGCCGGCTGGGTGGCCGGCCGCGCCGGAGCCGCCTGCCGGGCGGTGGAGACCGGGCCGGGGAACGCCGGGAGCGGGGCCGCTGGAGCGCCTGCCGCGGGCAGGGGCGGAGTGCGTGGGCGAGGCGGGCGGACCACCGCCGCCGGCGAGGACATCTCCTCGAAGGCGGCGCGGACGGCGTGGAACTCCTCGTCCTCCTGCAGCTCCGAAGCGCTCACGCGGCGGATTCCCGGCTCCGCCTCACCGCGCCGCTCGGTGACGCGCGCTGGCCGCAGCGGAAGGTCGATCCGGTCGCCCGAAGGCGCGGCCGGAGCCGGCGTGACGGAGCGTTCGACGAGAGACGCGGCCACGGGCGCAGCCACGGCCGGGCTCGGCGCAGCCGGCCGCTTGGAGGCTCCGGCCGCGGGCTGCGCGGGCTTGGCCATGGGATTGACCTCTTCCCGCTTCTGCCTCTCCTCGACGACCCGCTGCAGATGCTTGGTGATGATCCGCCGGCGCACCCGCTCTTTTTCGCGGCGCTCCCGCCGCCGCTCGCGCGCCAGGATCTGCTCCTGCCAGAACTGTCGGAAACGGTCGCGCCATGCGGTCAGCAGGTTGCCCAGGGTCGACTGCACCACGAGCGCGGTGCCGCAGGCCGCGACCGCGGAGAGGACCGTGAGCGTCCCCAGGAAATCGAAACGCTGCTCGAGCAGCTCCCGGAGGAGCTGGCCGAAGGCGCCGCCCGCGGCAATCGAGCCTTCGCGCCAGGAGATCCGCCCCAGGACCAGCTGGAGGAAGGCCGGCATCGAGGCGAGCAGCAGGACGGCGCCGAAGCCGCGCCCGACGACGCGGGGCCGGGCGCGCGGACGCAGCCGCTTCCAGCCCGTGAAGACCAGGAGGAACGGCACCAACAGGCAGGTCAGGCCGAGGAAGCTGTAGGCGAGCGCCGCGACGTGGGCGCCGATCGCGCCCGTCCAGTTCTTCGGACGGACCTCCTCGGCAACCTTATGAAAAAGGCTGGGATCGTCCGGGCGATAGCTCGCCAGGGCGAGGGCGAGGAACACGCCGACAAAGAGCAGGAGAAGGCCGACGAGCTCGCTCCCCTTCTCGGGAGAGAGGACGGCCCGCTCGCGCGGCTTGCTGGTCTTGGTGATCGCCAGGGCCACGGCCAGCTCTCAGGCGGACGGCGCCCGCAGGGCGGTTTCGGTCTGGGACGGCATCGAGTCAGGCATCGGATCAGGTGCTCGGGCTTGATGTTCTGGTTGAAGGTTTCGCCTTCAAGTAGGCATCAAGTCTAGCACAAAGGGCCGAGGGGGCTGGCGGCCCCTTCAGGGAAGCGGAGGCCGCGGCCCGCCAGCCAGAGCGTAGATCCGCACATAAGGCGCTCCTCCCGGGGGAGCAAGGGCGACGACTTCCCGGTAGCGCGCGGCGAAAGCCGGCTGGCCGACCAGGGCCTGCATCATCGCGTAGTCGTCGAGCTCTGTCTCGACCAGGATGAAATCGGGCCGCCGCCGCAGCAGGAGGCCGGCGAATTGCTCCGCCCGTTCCCGCCGCCCCTGCTCGAGGGCGGAAGACAAGGACCGTCCGCCGGCCACCCGCCGCAGAAGGTCTCCAAGCTTTCGGTCCATCCGGTACAGGCCCGCCACTTCGCGGTCGACCAGTCCCAGCGTGTCGATGAAACGGATCTCGTGCCCGTGGCGGGCGAGATAGTAAGGGACCCGTCCCATCTGCCCGAAGGCCACCACGCTCCCGCTGGGTACGTAGCGGTCGATCCACCGGGCGATGCGTACGCCCCAATGATCGGTATCGGAATAGGGATCGCGCCACCGCGGATAGACGAGGGTCGACCAGTCCCGAAGGTGCGGCGGATTCTCCGCCAGGAAGGCGAGCGAGCCGGCCAGCGTCAGGGTGAGGACGCCCCACTGCACCCGACGCCCTGCGAGCGCGGGAGCCCGGCGGCACAGCAGCTCCCACGAATGCCAGGAGGCCACCAAGAGGATCGGCAAGGTGGGAGCCAGGTAGCGGAACGCCGGGCGGTAGTCCCCACCTGCCGCCAGATGGAAGAAGAAGGAGGTCAGGCAGACCGTCCCGAAAAGCGCCGCCAGGAGCCGCCTCTCCCGGCGTTCCCGGTCCTCTCGGCGGTCCCTCCGATTTCGGGTGGCCCACCGCCAGAGCGTCCAGGCGGGCAGGGCGACGGGCCACAGGCCGAGCGCGGCGACGTAGCCCAGAAGCTGCGGGATCGACCGGTCGACCAGGAGGGGATAGAGCTTGATGCTGGTATTGGGAACCCAGCTGTGGAAAGTGTGCCAGCGCCAGAGCAGGAAGGCGCCGTAGCCCAGAAGGCTCGGCAGGGTGTAGCGCAACGCTCCCGCCAGGTCGCGGCGATCGGTGAGTCGATCGATCCAGACCACCGGCAGGACGAGAATCCCCTCGGGCCGCCCGAGGAGGACGGGAAGCGCCAGGCAACCGGCCAGCCATTGCCGCCGCCGCCGGCCGGCGGCCCCGCCGTCCACCCGGTCCGTGAGCTCGGCCGCGAGCCAGCTCTTGACGAAAAGCACCAGCACGAGGGAATAGAACGGCGTCTCGAGCCCGCTTCGTGCCCAAACGATGAACGGATAGGAGAGCCCCACGCCCAGTGTACAGGCCCAGCGGGCGAAGCGCCCCAGACCCGCCTGGAGCGCCAGGGCATGGGTCGCGAGGATGGTCAGAGCGCCGCAGGCGAGCCCCAGGGCCGGCACCGCGCTCGGAAGATCCCACCCCAGGCGCGCCAGGAGGGCGAGCAACGCCATCCACAACGGTCCCGAGAAACCCTCGACCGGATCGCCGGCATTGAAGGTGAGGCCGGAGCCGTGGGCCCAGTTCCAGGCATAGCGGTAGTAGATGAAGGCATCTTCCTCGGCCGGCAGGTACAGGGTGACGGCCAACAGGCCGAAGACGCCGACCAGGGCCAAAAGCGCCCACCGTTCCCAGGGCGCCGACGCTGCGGTCCGCGCGGCGGCAACCTCAACCGTCGCATCCATCGCGGCAGCACCCCCGGGCCCGCCGGGCCGGACCATTCCAATTTCCCAACAGCCGACCGTCGGCGAAGTACACCATGTTCTGGGCATGGAAGCCGAAGGCGACCCAGGCAGGCCGGCCCGCCGTCAGAAGCTCAGGCAGCCGGCCGGCCAGCCGCACGGCCCCGACGGTCCCGGCCAGCCCGAGAGCTGGACACACTGCGCCAGCACCGCCGTGCCCGGGGTCACGGAGAAAGCCACTTTCTCCACCCATCCGTCGAGCGCCAGCCGCCAAGACAGCGTTCGCCCGAGCCCGTAGGCGGTCAGAATGAAGGCGGCGAAGAGGCCCAGCCGACCGACGGCCAAGCCGATCGCCGGCCCTGTCGACGAGAGGGTAGACGATAGAATCGACATTGAGCGCGTTCGCCGGCCGATGCCGACCGGCGGAGTATATAGGACGGTCTTTCTCTTCTCCCATGCGCATCGCGACTGTGCCCCACGTCCCAACTCCGTCCGACGTCAGAACCTACTCGGCAGGTTCAAGCAGATCCCGAGGCTCCTGGAGGAGGTAAAGGCCATCCAGGATCTCCTTGACTCGATCAGGAGAGAGGGTCCCGATCTTCTCGATCAGCTCCTCCTTATCGAGGGTATAGACCTGGGACACGTTGACGACGCTGCGCTTCGGCAGATTCGCCTCCCCGAAATCCAGAAGCACGTTCCCTGGAGCTTCAGCCAGGTGCAGAGCCGAGGTCAGGCCGCACACAACGACGGTGTTGATGTGGCTTCGGGTGAACAGGTCATTCTGCACCACCACGTAAGGATGCAGAAAGCCGGGTCCAGATCCGGAAGGCCTTCCCATGTCGGACCAGAAAACATCGCCCTGACGGATCACCACTCCCCCTTCACCCTCTCTCGCTGCTTCTGCTTCATCAAGCGCCGTACTTCTTTCTCTTCCTGCGTCGGCGAGTAGTCCTTGTAGACACGGTTGAGGGCATCCAACAAAGCCTGGCTCTCATGGTGCCGCAGGAACTCCTCGACCGCTCGCGCGAACAACTGGCTTCGTGAGATGTTCTGCTGCCGGGCGAAGGCATCGGCCTTCTCGAACAGGGGCTCTGGAAGCGAGATCGCGGTTTTGACGGTAGACATGGTCGGGCCGCCTCTCCTTCCGGTTTCAGTATAAATCTTGTTTATACCAGCCTCAAACCGCCGGACCGCCAGATCCCCAGAAACTCCTCCAACCCGAGCTCCTCCGCCCGCGTTTTCTCCGGAACCCCCGCCGCCGCGAGCACCGCTCCCGCCTTCTCCCTCCCCCACCCTGCCGCCAGGGCATTCCTTAGAGTCTTCCGCCGCTGGCCGAAGGCGAGGCGGACGAAAGCGATGAAGGCCGTCATCTCTTCGGGCGGCAGCGGCGGAGGGTGCAGCTCGAAGCCGACGAAGGCGCTGTCGACTTTCGGCGGAGGACGGAAGCTGCCGGGGCGGACCCGGCCGAGGATCTTCGCCTTGGCCCAGGCGGCGGTGAGGACGGAGAGCGAGCCGTAGGCTTCGTCGCGGGGTCCGGCGACCAGACGGTCCGCGACCTCTTTCTGGACCAGGAAGGCGGCTCGCGAGACCTGGGCGTGGTGCGGCAGCAGTCTTTCGATGATCACCGTCGCAACGTTGTAGGGGAGGTTCCCCGCGACGAGCGTGCCGGGCGGCAGGCGGGACCAGTCGATCTCCAGGGCGTCTCCCACGACCAGCGAGAGAGCCGGATCAGTCAGCCGGCGGCGGAGCTCGGCGGCCCAGGTGAGGTCGAGCTCCCAGCCGAGGACCCGGGCTCCGGCGGCGAGGAGCTCCGCGGTCAGGACTCCGCCACCCGGGCCGATCTCCAGGACCCTCCGGCCCTCCGGCTGCAGGAAGGCGATCAGCGGACGGCAGATCGCGCCGTCGGTGAGGTGGTGCTGCCCGAGGGCTTTCTTGAGGGGCGGCGGACGCACGGTCTCAACCGTATCAGAAGAAAGGGGCTTATGTGCCAATTTGGCCGGAATGGCGGGGCCGCCCGCGCCGGGGAGGCCGCGCCGGAGCCTGGTTCCGCAGAGTCCTCCCCTGGAGACAGCCCCTCTCCCCCGTGGCACCCCACTTGCAGCTTCATAGCTCCGCCCTATGGAACTTGATGTCGCCACACTGAACCGAGACGTCGAGCGCGAGACGCTCACCCTCAAGCGGATCGAGGCCGAGCTCCGCAAAGTGATCGTCGGGCAGGATTACCTGCTCGACCGCCTGCTGGTGGGCCTGCTCGCCCGCGGCCACGTCCTGATCGAGGGCGTGCCGGGGCTGGCCAAGACGCTGGCCGTGAAGACTCTCGCGAAAACTCTCGCGATCGAGTCGCAGCGCATCCAGTTCACCCCCGACCTGCTGCCCGCGGACCTCGTCGGTAC
The DNA here is from genome assembly GCA_035264905.1 of Thermoanaerobaculia bacterium. Taxonomy (GTDB): domain Bacteria; phylum Acidobacteriota; class Thermoanaerobaculia; order Multivoradales; family UBA5704; genus UBA5704. The sequence continues at coordinate 40,931 of DATFPH010000504.1, read as the reverse complement.
GCTGATCTACGACCAGCGGAGCGGCGAGTTCCTCCCCCGCAAGGGGCCGGTCTTCACCCATCTGCTGCTGGCGGACGAGATCAACCGCGCGCCGGCCAAGGTACAGTCGGCCCTGCTGGAGTCGATGGAGGAGAAGCAGGTCACCCTCGGCGACCGGACCTGGAAGCTCCCCGAGCCGTTCATGGTCCTGGCGACCCAGAACCCGATCGAGCAGGAGGGCACCTACCCTCTCGCCGAGGCCCAGATCGACCGCTTCATGATGAAGCTGAAGATCGACTACCCCACCCGATCGGAGGAGGCCGAGATCCTCGACCGCATGCTGGTCGAGCGCAACATCGAGCCGGTCCCGGCGATCGATCGCGAGCGTCTCCTCGCTCTCCGCGAAGTGGTGGACGCGGTCTATCTCGACGGGAAGATCCGCGGCTACATCCTCGACCTGGTGATGGCCACGCGCGACCCGCGCTCGGCCGGCCTGGGCGAGCTGACCGACCTGATCGCCTTCGGCGCCTCACCGCGCGCCACCCTGTTCCTGGCGCGCGCGGCCAAGGCGATGGCCATGGTCCGCGGCCGCGGCTTCGTGATTCCCGAGGACGTCAAGGAGCTGGCGCCCGACGTCCTGCGTCATCGTGTCATCCCCACCTACGAGGCGGAGGCCGAGGAGATCTCGTCCGACGCTCTGGTGGCCAAGCTGCTCGACCGGATCCAGGTGCCCTAGAGCCCCGCAGGGAGCGCGATGTTCGGTTTTCTCGCGCGGCGCAAGAAGCCCTCTCCCACGACCCCGGCTCCGGCCCGGGGCGGAAGCGGACGGCTGCCCGCGGATCTGATGCGCAAGGTGAAGCGCATCGAGATCGCCACGAACCGCCTGGTCGATCAGGGAGTGGCCGGCGACTATCACGCGGTCTTCAAAGGTCTCGGGATGGAGTTCGCCGAGGTCCGGCCCTACCAGCCGGGTGACGACGTCCGCACGATCGACTGGAACGTGACGGCCCGCATGGGCGTCCCCTTCGTCAAAAAGTATGTCGAGGAGCGCGACCTGACGGTCTTCCTGGTGATCGACGTGTCGGGGAGCCTCTCCTTCGGCTCGCGGGCGATCCTCAAGCGGGAGCTCGCCGCGGAGATCGCCGCCCTGCTCGCCTTTGCCGCCGTGCGCAACCAGGACCGGGTCGGCGCCGCTCTGGTGAGCGACCGGATGGAGCTGTTCCTGCCGCCGCAGCGCCGCCGCACCCACGTGCTGCGCCTGGTCCGCGAGGTCCTGGACCGGCCGGCGCACGGCGGGACGGATCTGGAGAAGGGGCTGGATTCGGTGCTGGCCGCGCTGAAGCGGCGGTCGGTCGTCTTCATCATCTCGGACTTCCTCGGCTCTCCCTGCACGCGGGCTCTCAAGGCCGCGGCGGCGCGGCACGACCTGATCCTGGTGGAGATCGTGGACCCACGGGATCAGGAGATCCCGGCTGCGGGTCCGGTGGTGCTGCGCGACGCGGAGACCGGACGGCTCGCCCTGGTGAACGGCCGCAAGGCGGCCGGCCAGCACGCCAAGATCCGCAACCGCGAGCGGGGGGAGCTCTCCCGTCTCATCCGCCGCCTCGGGATCGACCGCCTGGAGCTGCGGACGGACCGGCCGTATCTCAAGACCGTCCTCGCGTTCTTCGAGCAGCGCCGCCGGAGGCTGCAGCGATGAGGGCCCTGCTCTTCGCTCTCCTCCTCCTCGCCCTCCCGGCCGCCGCCCAGACGGCACCCAAGGTCGAGGTGGGCCTCGGGCCGCACGACCGGCTGACGGTCGGCGATCGGGTCGACGCGTTGCTCACGCTGCGGGTGGACCCGGCGACGCTGTCCGGCGAGCCCCGGTTCCCGGTCTGGGGGACCAGCTGGGGCGGCGCCGACGTGCTGGAGAAGGAGTCGCCGCAGAGGATCGAGGAACGCGGCTCGACGGTGTGGCGCCAGCGGCTCGTCCTCGCCGCGTTCCGCACCGGCAAGGTCGATCTGCCGCCGGTCGAGGTGGCGGTGCCGCTCCGCGACCGCACGATCCAGGCCCGGACGCCGGCCGGTCTCGCGCTCACCGTCCGCTCCGTGCTGCCGGCCGGCGAGGAGAACCCCGCGCCGAAGCCTCCGGCGCCGCCGCGCCAGCTCCCGATCGGGGCGGCGTTCTGGTGGACCCTGTCGGCTTCGGGGCTCGCGCTCGCGCTGCTCGGCTGGATGCTCTGGCGGCGGCGGCGCGCCGAGGGGCCCGTGGAAGCGGCCCGGCCGCAGCTCGCGCCCTTCGAGGAGCTCCTCGGCGAGCTCGACCGGATCGCCGCCGAGCCGTCGGTCCTCCGCCTGCACACGCGGTTGAGCCTCGCCCTGCGCGCCTATCTGGGGCGGAGCCTCGGTTTTGCGGCGGCGGAGAGCACGACGAGCGAGATCCATCGCCTCCTCCTCGCCCGGCGCATGCCGGGCCCCCTCGTGCGGCAGCTCGTCGAGCTGCTGCGCGCCTGCGATCTCGTCAAGTTCGCGCGCCAGGACGTCGGCGAGGAGCGGGCGCGGGAGCGGCTCGCCACGGCCCGGCAGCTGGCCCGGGAGACCGAGACCTGGGCGCGGCCGGTCGAGCCGGTCGATCTTTCGGCGGCCGGGCCGGAACGGCGGGAGGCGGTGGGATGAGCCAGGGCTTCCCGCATCTCGCGAGCCCGGCGTGGCTCCTCCTGCTCCTCGCCGTGCCGCTCCTCGCCTGGCGCCACCACGGCCGGTCGACTCTCGGTGCTCTCACCTACAGCCGCCTCCCCATGGGACGCGGCGTCGGAGGCGGCTGGCGGCTCCACCTGCCGTTCTACGCGCGCCTCCTCGCGCTCTCCTGCCTGATCGTGGCCCTGGCCCGCCCGCAGCTCGGCTATGCCCTGGAGGAGAGCCTGACCGAGGGGATCGACATTCAGATCGTGCTCGACATTTCGGGCAGCATGGGCGCCGAGGATTTCAAGCCCAAGGACCGCCTCACCGTGGCCAAGCGGGTGGTCCGCGAGTTCGTGGCCGGCCGGCCCGGCGACCGCATCGGCCTGGTGGTCTTCTCGGGGGGCGCCATGACGCGGGCGCCGCTGACGACCGACCGGGACATGCTCGACACGATCATCGACAGCATCCAGCTCAACGCCCTGCCCGACGGCACCGCGATCGGCGTCGCCCTGGCCAACGCCGCGGCGCGTCTCAAGGACAGCCAGGCCAAGAGCAAGGTCATCGTGCTGGTCACGGACGGCATCAACAACGCGGGCGAGATCGACCCGCTCTCCTCCGCCGCGGTCTGCCAGGGGCTGGGGATCAAGGTCTATACGGTGGGCGTCGGCGGCTCGCGCGGCCTGGTCTCTGTGCCCTTCCCGGTGCGTGACCCGCTGACCGGCCGGACCGAGTACCGCCGCGTGCCGATGAACCTGCCGGTCGACGAGAAGCTCCTCCAGACCGTGGCGCAGCGCACCGGCGGCCACTACTTCCTGGCCACCGATCCCGAGAGCCTGCAACGGATCTTCCGGGAGATCGACCGGCTGGAGAAGACGCCCCTCCAGGTGAAGCGCTACGTCCGCTATCACGAGGCGTTTCCGCCGCTGGTCTGGGCGGGCCTGGGCCTCCTCGTCCTCCCCTTCGCCACCGCTCTTCTGAGAATCACGGCGGAGCCATGATCTGGTCCTGGTTCGCCGAGCCCCGCCTGGTGGCGGTGGCAGCGCTCGCCCCCCTCGCCGCGGCGTTGCTCGCGGCTTGGCTCTGGCGCCGGCGCCTGGCGGCCGACGCGGCCTGGGCGGCGCGCGGTCTGTGGAGCCGCCTGATGCCGACCTGGTCGCCGGGCCGCCTTCGCTTCTCGATCGCCTGCCTCGCGCTCGCCGTCCTCGGAGCCTCTCTCGCGCTGGCCCGTCCGCGCTGGGGCGCCGGGCAGGAGGAGGTGGAGCGGCGCGGCGTCGACGTGGTCTTCGTGGTCGACTCGTCGCTCTCCATGGGCGTGCTCGACGTGGCGCCATCCCGTCTGTACGTGGCCAAGGCGCTGGTCCGCCGCATGGCGCGGGCCATGCCGGGGAACCGGATCGGCCTGGTGCAGACCGAAGGGACCGGCGTGGTCCTGGCGCCGCTGACCCTGGACGGCGCGGTGGTGGACCTGCTCCTCGACACGATGGAGCCGGGCTCGCTGCCGACGCCGGGCACCGAGCTGGCTCCCGGGCTCGACGCGGCCCTCCGCCTGTTCGGCGAGGGGAGCGAAAAGCATCGCGTGCTGGTCCTCCTGTCGGATGGCGAGGACCATGGCGGCGGGATGGAGCAGGAGATCGCCAAGCTGCGCGACGGCGGGGTCGTGGTCCACGCCTTCGGCCTCGGCACGCCGAGCGGCTCGCCGGTGCCGATCCCGGGGACGAACAACCGCAAGTTCAAGCGGCAGAGCGACGGCAGCCTGGTGATCAGCCGCCTCCACGAGGACGTGCTGGAGCAGCTGGCCCGCTCCACCGGCGGCTCGTACACCCGGGTGACCAGCGCCGCCGCCGATCCCACGCCGGTGCTCCACAAGATCGACCGGATGGAGAAGCGGACGATCGAGAGCCAGGTGTCGAGCCATCTGGCGGAGCGTTTCCAGTGGCCGCTCGGCCTCGCCGTGGCGGCTCTGCTGCTCCATCTCGCCGTCGGGCCGTTCGCCCGGAGCGCCGCGGCGGAGACCGCGCTTCCGGACGAGGCAGGGAGGCGCCGTGCCGCCTAAGGTGCTCCCCGTCCTGCTCCTGGCCGGCTGGGCGGCGCTGCCGTCCCTGCCCTCGCTGTCGTCCTTGCCATGGAAGCCGCATCTGCCCGTCTGGGCCGAGCGCTGGCTCTGGAATCCGCGCGAGCGCACCGGCCAGGCGATCGCGGCGTGGAACGCCAAGGACCCGGAGTCGGCCTCCGATGCCGCCGGCACCGCGCTGCGCCTCGCACCCGACGATCCGCGGGTCCAGTACAACGCGGGCACCGCCGAGCTCGGCGCCCGCCGTTTGCGGCAGTCCATCCGCCTGCTCGAAAAGGCGGCGCGCGACGCCCCGCCCGATCTCGCTCCGGCCGCCCACTACAACCTGGGCAATGCCCGGCTGGCGGCCAGCGACGCCGCGGGAGCGGTCGAGGCCTATAAAAAGGCGCTCCGCCTCACTCCGTCGGATGCGAACGCCAAGCACAACCTGGAGATCGCGCTGCGCGAGCGGGAGAAGGAACAGAACCGGATGAAGAGCCCCCAAAAGGGCTCGCGCGGCGACCGGCCGGACCAGGACAATCCGTCGGACAGCAAAGGCTCGGGCGATCCCGGCGACCAGCAGGACCAGCGCAAATCGGACGCCAACGACCCAGGCCGCGACCAACAGAAAGGGCCGCCGGGACCGCCGCAGCAGGGGGGTCCCCGCCCCCAGCAGCCCGGCGAGGGGCAGCAGCCGCTCCCGCAGTTCCGCGATCAGCACGACATGACGGCGCAGGAGGCGGCCGCGCTGCTCCAGGCTGTCGAGAATCTGGAGCGCCAGCAGCGTCGCAAGCAGGCCGCCGACAGGGCGCAGCAGCGCGGCGCGCAGGAGAAGGACTGGTGATGCGGCGACCCTCCCTCTTTCTCGCCCTTTTCCTCACCGGTCTCACCGCCCTCCCCGCGGCGGCGGCCGACGAGATCCGCGTCGACGCGCGCCTGGAGCCCGCGGTCATCGGCCTCGGCGAGACCGCCACCCTCACGATCGAGGCGCGGATCGCGGGCCTGGAAAGCCCCCGGTTCCGGCCGGACTTCGAGCTCGAGAACCTGCAGATCGTCGCCGGCCCCATCCGGTCCGACGACGTCCGCTATGTCAACGACGCCATCTCCCGCTCCTTCCGCGTCTCGTTCCGCGTGCAGCCTCTCGCCACCGGCCGCGCCCGCATCCACTCGCTCGTCCTGTACTTCCCGAGCCAGACGGTGGAGATGGACGACCGGGTGATCGGAGTCCAGGACGAGCCCACGGGCGAGGGGGAGACCGAGGAGGAGCCCGGCTTCGAGGATCCTCTCGAGCGCCTCTTCGGCCGGCCCTTCCTGCCGCACCGCAGGCCGCGCGGACCCGCCGTCTTCCTGCGCTCCGAGATCACGCCGGAGCGTCCGTACGTGGGGCAGCAGGCTCTGTACACCGTCCATCTGTATACGCGGGACGACATCTCCTCGATCATGCCGCGCGAGCTGCCGACCTTCCGGGGCTTCTGGGTGCGCGACATCCCGCTGCCGCCGAGCGCGAATGCCGACATGGTGGACGTGGGCGGCGTGCGCTACGCGCGGGTGCCCCTCTTCCAGAAGGCCCTCTTCCCTCTGCGGGCCGGCCGCCACACGATCGAGCCCTCGAAAGTCGACCTGGTGGCCCGGGTGATCGAGCAGCGCTTCTTCGGCCCGCCGATGTCCCATCCCGAGCAGGTCCGGCTGTCGACGGCGCCTCAATCCATCGAGGTCCAACCCTTGCCCGCGGCTCCCCCCGGATTCTCCGGAACCGTGGGGCAGATCGGCCTGCAGGCGCGGCTCGAGCCGCCCCAGCTCCGGGTCGGGGAGGCGGCGACCCTGACCGTGACCCTGTCCGGCCGGGGCAACCTTCAGAGCCTGGCCGAGCCGCGGATCGCTCCTCCGGACGGGCTCACCCTCTATCCCCCGCAGCAGCAGTCCGAGGACCAGACCCACGGCACGACGGTCGCCGGAGAGCACACCTGGAGCTACGTGGTGGTGCCGGACCGGGCGGGCCGCTTCACGGTGCGCGTCCCCGAGGTCTCGTACTTCGATCCGTCGAACGCGGCCTATCGGGTGGCGGTGGCGCCGTCGCTGGAGATCCGGGCCCTGCCGCGGCTGTCTGCGGCGGGGATCGGCGCGCCGCACCCGGTCCACACCGCCGCGATCGCCTCCGCGGCCGGCCGCCTCGGCGGCTGGACCCGCTGGGCTCCATGGCTGTTCGCTCTCCCCTGGGGGATCGCCTTCGTCGCCTTCCTGGCGCGCCGCCGCCGTCCCGAACAGAGCGCGGCGCTCGTAGCTCCGGTTGGGCCGCTTGGGGATAGCGTGGAGCAGCGGCTCCGGGAGGCGGAAACCGAAACCCGTCCGCGCCAGGCGGCCGCCCGGATCGAGGAGGCCTGGCGCGAGTTTCTTGCCGCGCGCTGGGAGGTCCCGCCGGGAGCTCCGCCGGCCCGCTGGAGCGAGGCACTGGCGGCGCGCGGAGCCGAGCCGGCGGCGACCGCCGAGCTCCTCCGGCTGGCCGAGGACCTCCACTACCTGCGCTTCGCACCCCAGCTCTCCGAGACCGGGGACCTGGTCGCCGAGGCGGTGGACCGCTCGCGCCGGCTGCTGCGCCGGCTGCGATGAAGGTCCCTCTGCTCCTGCCCCTGCTGCTGGGACTGACCGCTCCGCTCCCTCCGCTGGATTCCGCCGCGGCCCTGCGCGAGGGCAACCGCCGCTTCCATGCCGGCGACCTCGAAGGAGCCATGGCGGCCTACGCGTCCGGGTATGACGGATCCGACCCGCTCCTCGCCTACAACCTCGGAGCGGCCGCGCACCATCTGGAACGTCTTCCGGAGGCTCTGCTCTGGTACCGGCGGGCGGAGGCGGCCGGGCGGGTCGACGACCCCTGGCTGCGCGAGAACCTGGAGCTCGTCCGCGGACAGCTCCGCGACGCCGGCGCGCGGGAGGAGACGGGGACGGCCTGGAGCTTCTGGATGGAGCATCGCCAGCGGCTCGTCTGGATCGGCCTCCTGCTGGCCTGGGCCGCTCTCCCCGCCCTCCTGCTGCCGCGCGACCCCCGCATCCGCCGCGCCGCGGTCGCGGCCGTGGCGCTCGCCGCGGGCCTCCCCTTCGCCGCCGGGCTCTGGCTCGGCCGGAACGGACCGCGGGCGGCGGTGCTCCTTGCGGACTGCCCAGGCCCGTCCGGCAAGCTCCCGGCCGGCAGCGAGGTCCGGGTCTTCCCTGCGGACGGCCGGGGCTGGCGCGTCCCGGGGACCGGCTTCGTCTGCCCGGACAGGTCGGTCGGCATGGTCGAGCCCCCACCCCGACCCTCCCCCGTGCTTTCCGCGTTGACGGAATCTCTGCTATCGTCCGCAGAGTCGGCCACATCAGGAAGCCCGTTCCTGGAGGGGACCATGGGAACGCAGTACGCAGTCGTCGGCGCCACGATCCGGACGGACGGGGCCGCATGACCGATGCTTTGAGGAAGCCGCTCGCGAACGAAGGACTCCAGGTGAGTATCGAGTGCCATAGCCTGGACCACGTCCAACTCGTCCGCTTTCTGGAGCGGCGCCGCGCCAATCCAATGTTCCCGCTGGAGCTCAGCCTCGCGGAGAACCTGGTCGAGGTGCTGCGCCGCGCCAACGGCTTCGTCCCGTCCGCCGCCGGCTCGATCCTCCTCGACGATCCCCAGGCCAAGCAGGAGGACCGGCGCAGGAACCAGCTCACGTTCATCGCCGCCTTCGGAGACAAGTCGGAGGGCCTCGTCGGCCGGACCATCGCGGGAGACCAGGGGATCGCCGGCCGGGTCTACATGACGGGCGAGACCTATCTCACCTCCCACGCTCCGAACGACCGCTTCTTCTACCGCCGGATGGACGAGGAGACGCGCTACCAGACCGACTCGCTGATCGCCGTCCCGATCCGCATCGAGCAGGAGGTCTGCGGCGTCCTGGAGCTGATCAACCGCAAGGACGCCCCCGGCTACAGCCAGCAGGACCGCAACCTGCTGGAGATCTTCGCCGGGTACATCTCGATTTCGATCCAGAACGTCCTGGACGGCCGCCAGGCCCAGGAGATCGCCAAGCGCGACAACCTCACCGGCCTGTACAACGACCGCTTCCTCCACATCGCCCTGGCCGACACCATCCGGAGCTGCACCGAGGAGGACAAGGACCTCGCGGTGGTGTTCATGGACCTCGACTATTTCAAGCGGGTCAACGACACGCACGGCCACCTGGCCGGCAGCCAGGTGCTCCGCGAGGTCGGTCATCTGCTGCGCGGCCTCGTGGCGCGGCGCAACGGCATTCCGGCGCGCTACGGCGGTGACGAGTTCGTCATCCTGCTGCCCGAATGCGACCTCGACGACGCGATCGACATGGCGGAGGCGATCCGCGAGAAGGTGATCAGCACCGTCTTCTGCGCCCAACCCGGAGAGATCCAGCCCGAGCCGCTCTCGCTGCGCGGCCTGACCTGCTCCATCGGCGTGGCCACCATGAAGCGCCACCTGACCGATGATCTCTATGTCGACGAGAAGAAGAGCGCCCTGCTCCGCCTGGCGGACACGGCCATGTACGTGGCCAAAGAGACCGGCCGCAACCGGACCGCCACCGCCGGCCAGCCGATCCGCCGGCGCGCTCCGGACCCCGACGCCCGGCGTTGACCCTCCGCGACAGCGGGTGCTACGATGCCGCGGCTTCCGGGGGGACGCACCTCCGCTTTTCACCCCCACATAAAAACTGACGGGCTCGGGATCTTTCCCAGGCCCGGGGTGTGCGACATGACCGAACACTACAAGATCGTCATCGCGGGATCCGGCGGCATCGGCTGGGCGGCCGGCCTCATCCTGCGTGAGCTCGGCGACTTCACCTGCGATCTGTTCCTGGGCGACATGGACCTCGACAAGGCCCGCAAAGAGGCGGACCGGATCACCATCGGCTCGGACCGGACCGGCCGGGTGACCGCCTTCCTGCTCCCCGCCGACGGAGAGAGCCCGGAGTTTGAGACGGCCCTTCGAGGCGCCCACATCCTCCTCGACTGCCTGCCGGGAGGAGAAGCGCCGCGCATGGCGCGGCTCGCCCGCGAGCACCACCTCCACTATGTGAACCTGACCGAATACGTGGCCGAGACCCGGCAGATCGAAGAGATCGCCCGCGGTGCGGACCGCGGCTTCCTCCTCCAGGCCGGCCTCGCCCCCGGCGTCATCAACGTGCTGGCCCACCACCTGTTCCAGGCTTTCTGCCGCCGCCACGACGTCGAGCAGGTCGACCGGATCGCCATGCGGGTCGGCGCCCTGACAGCCACCGCCGAGCCTCCCCACTACTACGGCTTCACCTGGAGCACGATCGGCGTGGCCACGGAGTATGTGAAGCCCTCCCTCGTGGTGCGGAACTTCGAGACCCATGCGGTCCCCTCGCTCGACGAGATCAGGCCCCTGTCGATCCGGGGCATCCTCTACGAGGAGGCGTTCACCTCCGGCGGGGCGGCCAACCTCCCCGACGCGCTGGCCGGCAAGGTCAAGAACCTCGACTACAAGACGTTGCGATATCCCGGCCACTATGCCTGGGCGCGGAACCTGCTCGCCGGCGCCCCGCCCGACACCGACAAGATCCAGTACCTCCACGACCGCATGCTCGAGACCGTTCCCCGCATCGAGAACGACGACCTGGTGGTCATCTACACCGCTGTCGAAGGGCGCGATGCCAGACAGGCGCTCCACCGGATGGAGTATTCGCAGGTCGTCCGTCCCTGCTCGGTCGGCGGGCACCGGCTCCAGGCCATCCAGTCGACCACGGCGGCGGGCCTCGCCGAAGGAGCCCGCTTCCTCCTGAAGACCGGGCGCGCGGGCGTGATCCACCAGACCGACATCGCAACCGACCAGTTCCTGCTCGCCGGCCCCTTCGTCCGCAAGCTCTACGACCTCGACCTCGAGACCCTCACCGCGGTCTTCCGGTGAGCCCGGAGAGGGGAGAAAAACCCTCTCCTCTTCCTATGCTGATACGGTATACTGGATGCTGCTGTCCAACGCCGTATTCCGGTCGAGGATTTTGATGAGCCACACCTTCCGATTCCGTGCTGCGCTCGCCCTTCTTCTCCTCCTGATCACGTCCACGTCCGGCTGGGCCGTGCCCGATCCCGCGGCGCTCGTCGAGGTCGTGGTGGAGGACGTCACGAGCGCTCCCACGGGCCTCCCGGAGGTGGATCATCTGGTGACCGTCGAGCGCGTGCTCCAGGGGAGTGTGCCGGGGACGAGCCTGATCGTCCGCGTGCCGGCCGCCCAGGGCTCCTCCGGGCTCCAAGCCGGCGAGCACGCGGTGGTCGAGCTGACGCCGGCGCAGGATGGCTCCTTCCACCTCCTGCGCGTGGCGCGGGAGACCGCGCTGCCGGTCACCGCGGCGATCGCCGCGCGCCTCGAAAACCGGTCCCACCCGGCGGAAGCGAGCTTCGGTCCGATCGACGACGAAGATCCGCAGGCGGGCTGGTCGGCCGCGGAGAGGATCGTCACCGGCCTCTTCGAAGGCAACGGCTTCGTCAGCACCCTGGCGGCCCTCAACCTCGAAGGGGTCGGCGGAAGCGTCACGGTCCTCCTGAAGGACGCGGAGGGAGAGCTGGTGGGCGACCCGGCCGTCCTCACCCTCGGGCCGCGCATCCTGCGCCTCCAGCCGCTCTCCCGGATGTTCCCCGAGGTGGTGAGCCGCCGCGGGCCTTTCACTCTCCAGCTCGTGTCGAACGGCATCCTCTTCGCCGCTTCGGCCGTCCTCCTGGAGATCGAGTCGGAAGACCAGATCTTCATCCCGGCCACGCCGATCGAGACCGGACCTTCCGCGAGCGCCGGCCAGATGTTCTTCCCGCGCGTGGTGCGCGGCCAGAGCCCGTTCGACACGTTCCTGGCCAGCCGGCTGATCGCCTTCAACCCGGCCGGCGAAGGGCGCCTGTTGACGCTCGAATTCTGGGAGCGCGGGCAGGACAACACGGCCCCGCGTACCGCGTACCGCTACGTCGAGCCCGGCCGGTCGCTCCGGGTGGACGACGTCCTGCTCGACCTGTTCGGCGTCGACGAAGGGATCGGCGCCCTGCGCATCGCCTGGAGCGGTCCGGCCGGCCCCGCCCCCCGGATCGTCAGCCTGATGTTCGCCGGCCCTCCTGACGGCCAGGGGAAGCGGTTCGGAGCCCTGGTGGACGCGGTGACCGAGGCCGATGCCATCCACGGCCGCGGCATCGACGCCGGTGCGGAACAGTCGGTCGTCACCCGCACCAGCCTGGGCATCCTCAACCTGGCCTCCACCCAGACCAACCTGCGGTTGACGCTCAAGGATGCCGCGGGCTCTCCGCTCGCCTCGACCGAGCTCGGCCTCAAGCCGCGGCAACACCTGGAGCGCAACGTCCTTGGCCTCTTCCCCGGCACCGGCCTCTTCGCCGGCATCGGAATGACTGAGGGCGAGAGCCGGAGCATCGAGACCGAGGTGGTGAGCGGCGGACCGGTCCTCACCTACCTGGCACACATCGACGCCACCGGCGACATCTCCTACACCCCCGGCCGCGCGCAGTAGAAGGTTTTCCACCCCGCCTATCGATGCCCGGCTATACCCCCTCGGAGGGGGTGACAAACTTGCGCCCGAAGCTCGCCTCTCCGAACTGTGGAAAAATCAACAACCCGGCGCCTGCCCAAGACCGGCAAAACCTCTTCGAGCCGGAGGATGCCTTTTTTCAACTATCTGATTCCAAATAAGTTGCCTGAACTGCACAAAAATCTGGGCAAAACGGACCAAAGTGCGGTCACACCTTGTTTTCAGAGCTGTCACACCCCCCTTTCCCACAAGGTTTTCCACAGGAGTTGCGGAGATCGTCGGGACGCCTCGGCGAACCTCAGAAGGATCAATGCTTTGCAGCTAATCTGCGCAGACTGACGGTGCGAACGCGGACGCCGGGATGCCCGGCCGGGAGGTCGCCGGACCGACCCGCCGGAGCTTTTCGAGCGGACCGCCGGCGAGGGGGATCACCGGCCACTCGGCCGGCCACGGACGGCGGCGGAAGGTGAACAGCGAGATCGAAGCCCGGGGGTCCACGTCGAGATCCAGGGAGAGCCAGTGCCGCTCTCCCGTCCGTTCTCCGGGACGCGGGGCCGCCGCGAGAAGCGCCTCGATCCAGACCGCGTCGATCCCCGGCCAGGCCTGAGCTTCCCCCAGGGTCCGGTCGAAGAGGGCGGGATCGCGTTTCCAGAAGAGAGCCGCGGCGAGACGAGGCTCCGCCAGCAGCGCATGAGCGCCACGTCGAGCCGCCCGCGAGCCCGCGGGATCGGCGAGCATTCCGAACCAGGGAGGGAACGGGCTCAGCGGATCGAGCGAGCAGGCGGTCTGGAGGGCTGCCGGAGCCCAGGGCCGCTCCGTCACCTGGCCGAGGATACCTGCCACGGTCCACAGCGGCGCCAGCCCATGGCCCTGCTCGGCAGCGCGGAGGGCCATCTCGGCGGCGGCGCTCCGCTCCGCGGCTCCAGTCCCGGACACGAGAGCGAGACGCAGGCGGTAGAGCGGAAACGCCGGGTCGAGCCGGACAGCTCTCTCCAGCCGCTGCCGCGCCAGCTCCCGGTGGCCCGCCTGGTCCGCCGCGAGAGCTTGGTCGTAGAAAGCCTGGGCCGCCAGGAGAGGCGTGAGGGCCACGGCGGCTACGGCGGCGTAAGTCCAGCGGACGGATCGGTCTGATCCGACGGATCCGTCCGATCCGGCAGCCGACTCCCCGCCACCAGCGAGGGCGGCGCCGGCAGCCACCGCGAGGGCCAGAGGTAGCGCCGTAACCGCGAGAGAGGCAGTCCCGAGGAGGGCCATGGCCGCGCCCATCAGGCCAAACAGCGCAGCGAGCAAAAGCCCGGGCTCGTCCGCCCCGCGCCGCTCCTTCAGCCGCCGGACGGCAAACCAGCCGGCCGTGGCGAGCGCCAGCAGGAAGCCCGGCGCGCCCAGCTCATAGGCCATCTGGAGCGGCAGGGAGTGGAGCTCGCCCACCGCCTCGCCCCAGGGGTTCACGCCCGGAGCCGGATCGAGGAAGAGCGAAGCCGTCCAGGCCGTCGCGCCCGGCCCCTGGCCGAGGAGAGGGCGGGCAAGGAAGCCTTCGACGCCGGCTTCAAGGTAGGTTGTGCGTGCCCGGGCGGAGGGGTCGTTTCCGCGGAGGATGCGCAGGAGGCGGGGGGCTTGGAGGGTGGCGAGGACGGCAAGGACGGCAAGGACGGCAAGGACCGAGGCGGACCGCCACCTCGTGGCCCTCACCCCCGGCCCCTCTCCCGCGAGCGGGAGAGGGGAGAACAGCAACCAAAAAACGCTCTCCAGAACCACCGCCGCGGTTCCCATCAGAGATCCGCTCGCCAGGACCGCCCCCACGGCCAGCAGCCCGGCCCCGATCCCCAGCCAGCGCCAGGGTCCGCACTCCCGGGCTGGCAAGACAGCCAGCGGCAGCAAGGTGGCCAGCCAGAGCGCCAGCAGATTGTGGTGGCCGATCGGCATGGCGGCGCGCGGAGTACCCAGGAGAAACCGGTCGAGGAGCGCCCAGAGGGACATGGCCGCCACCACCGCCGAGACGGCCCGGAGCCCCTCCCGCCGTGCGTCCTCCCCGCTCCAGCAGCGCGCCACGGCTCTGGGAAGGCCGAAGAAGACCGGCAGCAGGAGGAGCCCGACCAGACCGGCCCGAGGGACCGGCGAGGCCGCCGCGCTCACCGCCACCCAAACCCAGAGAGCCACCGGCAGCCAGCGCCCCACCCGTCCTAGCCGGAGGGGATCCCCCCACGGCGTGCCGATCCAGGCGAGGACGCCGAGGAGGGAGAGCACGAATGCCGCACTCCCGGCGGACGTGGCACCGCCGGAGAGCGTGCCACACCAAGCCGCGGAGAGGGCGAGGAGCAGGGCGGGGGCGAAGCGGGCCATCCATCTACGATATGCTTGAACTCCCCGTCCGCGGGGCACCCCCATACGCCAGGCCCCATACGCCAGGAGAATCCGTACATGACCGTCGATACCATCAGCAACGTTTCGCGCCTCCTCGACTCCCTCGGTCTGGAGGCTGAGAACCCCGGCGCTTTCGCCGGTGAGTGGATCCAGACCCACGGCGAGCGCGTCGAATCGCTCAATCCCGCCACCGGCGAGCCCATCGCCGCCGTCAACATGGCCAGCGTCGAAGACTACGAGCGCGTGGCCGCCGTCACCCTGGACGCGTTCAACGAGTGGCGGACCTGGCCGGCGCCGAAGCGCGGCGAGATCGTGCGCCAGCTCGGCGACGAGCTCCGGCACCACAAGGCGGAGCTGGGCCACCTCGTCAGCCTGGAGGTCGGCAAGGTCACCTCGGAAGGGCTCGGCGAGGTGCAGGAGATGATCGACATGGCGGACCTGGCGGTGGGCATGTCACGCCAGCTCTACGGCCTGTCCATGCACTCCGAGCGGCCGAAGCACCGGATGTACGAGCAGTGGCAGCCGCTGGGCCCGATCGGCATCATCACCGCCTTCAACTTCCCCGTCGCGGTCTGGGCCTGGAACGCCATGGTGGCCGCGGTCTGCGGCGACTCCATGATCTGGAAGCCCTCGCACCAGGCGCCGCTCACCGCCGTGGCGGTGACCAAGATCGCCAACCGGGTGCTCAAGGCCAACAACGCCCCGCCGATCTTCAACTTCGCCTTCGGCGGCCGCACCGGCGTCGGCGAGCGGATGGTGGCCGACCGGCGCCTGCCGCTCATCTCGGCGACCGGCTCGGTGCGCATGGGCCGCGAGATCGGCAAGGTCCTGGCCGACCGCCTGGGCCGGGCGCTCCTGGAGCTCGGCGGCAACAACGGCATCCTGGTCACCGACGACGCCGACCTGGACCTCGCGTTCCGCGCCGTCCTCTTCGCCGCCGTGGGCACCGCCGGCCAGCGCTGCACCACCACCCGCCGCCTCTTTCTGCAGAAGGGGATCGCCGAGGAGATGAAGCGCCGGCTGGTCAATGCCTACAAGTCGATCCGCGTGGGCGATCCGCTGGAGCCCGGGACGCTCATGGGTCCGCTGATCGACGAGACCGCCGTGGACAACTACCTGAAGGCGCTGGACCGCGTAAAGGCCGAGGGGGGCAAGGTCCTCTACGGCGGCAACCGGATCGACCGGCCGGGCTTCTTCGTCGAGCCGACGCTCGTCGAGGCGAGCGCCCACATGCCGATCACCTGCGAGGAGACCTTCGCGCCGATCCTCTACGTCTTCGAGTTCGACGACCTCGACGAGGCGATCCGCATCCACAACAGCGTGCCGCAGGGCCTCTCCTCGGCCATCTTCACGCTCAACATGCGGAGCGCCGAGCGCTTCCTGGCGGCGACCGGGAGCGACTGCGGCATCGCCAACGTGAACATCGGCACCTCGGGAGCCGAGATCGGCGGCGCCTTCGGCGGCGAGAAGGAGACGGGCGGCGGCCGCGAGGCCGGCTCCGACTCCTGGAAAACCTACATGCGCCGCCAGACCTGCACGATCAACTGGGGCACCGAGCTGCCGCTGGCCCAGGGCGTGGAGTTCAAGGTGGGGGCGTAAAGGGCTTCAAGGACGTAAAGGACCCAAAGGACATCAAGGACGACAAGGATAAAGAACACTTTTTGTCCTTGAAGTCCTTGTTGTCCTTGGCGTCCTTTCAGGCGCGCCTCACTTCATCTCGAGCCGCCCCAGATCGATCTCCGGATTGACCTGGACCTTCTCCACCGTCAGTGCCACATGGCGGATGCCGTACTCCTGGTCCTGGCGGTGAGCGATCACCAATCCAGCGGCCGTGCGGAAATCCGAATAATAGGTCCAGCGTTCCTTGGTTCCCGTCGAATCGAGCGTGTGATCGAACCGGGCCAGCTCGAGGCAGGTGGAGGGATCGAGATACCACGTCTCCTCGGCCCCGTCCTTCCAGGTCACCTTGAGCTTGAAGGCGGGCTGGCCGTCGAGCTCCTCCCTGCCGAGAAGCTCGACCTTGTTGCCCTTGGCGGCCGCATCCACGAGCGGGCTGTCGAACGCGGCAGCCCGCCGGACGAGCGCGGCCTGGGGCTCGGCGACCACCGCCGGCTGCTCGACACCCATGAACGGATGCATCCACCAGGTGACCGGGCCATGATGGACATACAGGACCTTCCGCCCGAGGACCGACTGCTCGAAACGGAACGAATCGGGCTGCCGCCATTCGAAGACGAAGGGGCCGGGGCTGCTGTAGGCGACCACGGTGCCGGTGACGGTCAGCGAATGCACCGCGCGCCACGTCTCCAGGCCGCCATGGGCCGCGGCATGCCTGGCGAGCACCTCGTCGAGCGTCTGCGCGCCGGCAGCCAGCGGCAGCAGAGTGAGGACCAGGAAGAGCCAGAGACCGGACCGGCGCATCATCGTGTGTCCTTTCCTGCGGCCGGAGCCGGGGTGCGCACGTCGACGACGATCATCTCTTTGTCGTTCCGCAGATAGAGCCGGCCGTGGGACAGCACAGGCGCGGTCCACGTCCTTCCCTCCAGCACCTGGGCTTTCCCCTTCTCCCGGAAGCCCTCGGGCGTGGCCTCGGCGAGGATCAGCTGTCCCTGATCGCTCAGAATGTAGAGCAGGCCGTCCGCCGCGATCAGCGAGCCCTTGCCGTAGCCGCGCTGGACCCACTTCTGCTCCCCGGTCTCTGCCACGATGCACTTCAGGCTCGCATTGTCGAACCCGTAGATGTGCCCCTCGTAGAGCACCGAGGAGCTGAAGTGGTTCTTCATCAGCCGGTTGTTCCACACCTCGCGGACCGTGGCCTTGCCTTCCGCTTGGCCGATCTCCACCAGGACGGCGCCCGCGTCGTCCGTCGCCGACGCGAAGATCCGGTTCGGTGGGAGGAACAAGGGAGACGCGATGGCTCCCGCCCGCCAAGGGTGCTGCCAGTGCACCTTGCCGTCCGGACGGAGGGAAACGATGTCTCCCTCCCCCCGGACGAACACGTACTGCCGGACTCCATCGATCGTCACCGCCACAGGCGTCGCATAGCCCGGCTCGCCGTTCAATGCGGACCAGCGGATCTTTCCTGTCGTCTTGTCCAGAGCCACCACCGCCCTCCCCTCTGTGCCGCCGGCTTCCAGAAGCAGGAGGTCGCCATCCACGAGCGGCGAGGTGGCAAACCCCCGTTGGGGTGTGGGGCTGCCGAGCTCCTTCACCAGGTCCATCTCCCAGAGGCGCGAGCCGTCCTTCATCTTCAGAGCATGCAGCCGGCCCGTCGCGGAGAGCACGTAGACCACGTCCTTCTCCACCAGGGGCGTCGAGCGGGGACCGTTGCCGAAGATTTCGGGGAAGACCGGCCCCAGGGGCATGCGCCAGACCACCTCGCCGTCCGACGCGCGCAGGCGGTAGGCCATCTCGCTCTCCCCCTCCACGGCCATGGTGTAGAGGGCATCGCCCACCACCGTCACGGTAGAAAACCCGCTGCCGATCGGCTTCTTCCAGAGGATCTTCGGACCGCTCTCCGGCCAGCTCCGGAGCAATCCCTTCTCCAGAGAGACCCCGTTCTGCTGCGGACCGCGGAACTGCGGCCAGTCCGTCCCCGTCGACGGATCGGCCCCCGCGGCGAGCGCGAGACCGGCTCCGCAGAGCAGGAGGATGGGCAGGAAACACAGGGCGCGCCACGACTTCATCAGATGGACCTCCTCTTCATTGCAGTGGCTCTTGGTACGGGGAGGCCTGCAAAAGGTTCTCGCCACTACGGCGCGGCCGGCGCCTCGAGCTCCCGGGTCGCCAAGGTCCACTTGCAGTATCCTCCGTACGCACCATGGAAAGGACTCCTCGTGAAAGAGATTCCGCCAGCGACGATAGAAACGATTTTACCGCCCAACGAGGACTACACCTACTTCGAGAATTCCGGCAGCCATCCGTTCGACTTCAAGGCGGATGGCTTCTCGATGGTCAACGCCTGGTGGCTCGCGGAGGCCTCGTTGCTCGCCTACGCGGACCGGGATTTCGTCACAGCCCGGTTCGCCGAGGCCGGGCTTGCCGCCGAAGGCCGGCAGCCGTTCACGGCACGAGGCAGCACTCAATGCTATGTGGCCCATACTGAAGACTTCGTCATCGTGGCATTCCGTGGAACCCAAGTCCTCAAGCGAGGAGCTTCCATCGATTTTCTCGACGTCCTGCGGGACTTCTCTGTCGATACGAAGTTCACGCTGGTTGATTGTGCGGAGGGAGGGAGAATCCACAAAGGTTTCAAGGCGGCCCTCGACGAGGTCTGGGAGGAGCAGGTCAGACCTCACCTGGACCGGCTCGACGATGGGCACCGGACGTTCTGGTTCACCGGCCACAGCCTGGGAGGAGCCCTGGCCACTCTGGCTGCCAGCCGCTTCAAGAACGTGAACGGTGTCTATACCTTCGGAAGTCCCGTGGTCGGCGACCAGAAGTTCGCCCAGAGTTTTCGTGTGGCGGCAAAGACCTACCGCTTCGTCAACAACGAAGACCTCGTCGCACGGCCTCGCGGCAACCTCGTGCGTTTCGCAGGCCGGATCGGAGATTCGATCTCTAGCTTGGTCGGACGATCCCCCAAGGAGCCAATTATCGACCACGCACCTCTCTTCTATGCGCTTCACATCTGGAATATCTATGAACGAGAGCAGCAGGGCGTGTGATCGTCCAGGCCTTACTCGAATTCCTCATTCGCGACGGGAGCGTTCGGCAATTCGCGGTCCAGAGATTCCCGGTACTTCAAGCACCCGCGCAGGAATCTAGGCCAAGGAGGAACCGCGAGCTCGGGTGAAATCTTCTCCGGCAAAAGACCCCACAGCTGGGGATGATGCCAGCACAGCTCCTGTCCACTGCTGTCGCGGTGGACCCGAATTCCTGCCCGAAGGCGCTTCACTTCCGCGAGAAGCTCTTCTCGGCTCAAGCTTTCGAGATCATCGTCCATGATCACCTCGCGAATCTACGACGGAGATTGTCGTGGCTGTTCCATCGGCTCTGCATTCTCCGATGGAGGGTGCTCCAGACTACCGCAGTCGAGTTGACGCTGGATTCGGTCGACCTCAACTCGACCGCGGGTAGTGGGGCTTTAGGAAGTTGCTGGCTCTGATCCGCCCGACTCCTCGGCAATCATGAGGCCGATGAACGCCTGGACCTTGGCGCCAGGAACGAGGTCGGTGAGACCTGTGACTTGGATCGGCGTGTAATTCTGGACAAACTCGTCCATCGGCACGGATCGCCCACCGAGGGAGACCGTCAAGCTGGAAGTTTCGCCGTGATAGTGGACAATGTAGACCCTTTTCATTCACTTGTCCTCCTGCTGAGATTCTAACAGGCTGCCGACGCGCCCAAGAGGTCGGCCAGACTCCCAGGGCTTCCGAGCGATGCCCGCCTTCATGGCACGAAGCAGTCGAGCTAGCCCTCCCCGAGGTCGGGGTTTGCACGGGGGCAGTGAGCGCCCCCGAGGGAAAGGCCGAGCAAAGCCTCGCAGCCTCGACCTCAAGATCGGGAAGGGTGATATCTGTCTCGGCCTGTGCAGACCGCAAACCGGGCGAGGGAAACCGCGGTGCATCGGGAGCGGTCGGCGCACCACGCCGAGCAGGAGGTCTTCCACCGGGAGAAGCGGACCCATCACGACGCGGAGCTGGAGGCGATCACCCGGCGGCTCGAGGACTTCCGTGCTGTCTCCGCCGCCGCCCTCGGCGGCGCCTGCCGGCCTGTCAGGTACCCGCTGCCACCGCCAAGCTGCCTGGCAGGACTTCCAGCACGATCTTCTCCCCCGCCGGCACCAGGCGAATCGGCTCTCCCCCTCCGTAGAGGTCCACGTCGCGGTCGAATTCGATCTCGACGCGGCGGGCGGTCTCCAGCAGGAAGCAGGGATGCCCCACGTGGTGGCCTTTGTAGACCTTGGGGAAGACGGTCAGGAAGGTGAGGCGAGAGACCTCCCGGACGATGAGAAGCTCGAGCAGGCCGTCGTCGATGCGGGCGGAGGGGGCGATGAGCATCCCTCCCCCGTAGCTCGGGAGGTTCGTCGCGTCGACGAACATGACCCGACCTTCGAAGGTGCCGCCGTCCCAGGTGACCTTCGCGAGGGGGGGCTTGAAGCCCATCAGGGTCCGGATGGCCGACCAGGGGTAGATCCAGCGTCCCCGGCCCCAGCGCACCTGGTTGGCCCGGCGGGTGACCTCCGAGTCGAAGCCGGCTCCGGCGTAGCCGACGCAGTAGGTATCTCCAGCCCGGATGAGGTCGATCCGCCGCACCGGCGCGGTCAGCGCATGACGGACGGCATCCTCCAGGCCGCGCGGGGTGCCCAGGGCCAGGGCGAGGTCGTTGCCGGTGCCCATGGGGATGACGCCGAGGGCGGTGGCGGTGCCGGCCAGACCCTGCACGGCATGGTGCATGGTGCCGTCGCCTCCAACCACCAGCAGGCGCTCGATTCCGTCCTCGGCGGCCCGCCGCGCCTGCTCCGCCAGGTCTTCGCGCCGGCGGCTCACGACGAGCCCGGCGCCGCTCCGCCCGGCGAGGACGCGCACCCGGTCCACGGCCGCACGCGCGGCCCCGTTCCGCGCTCCCGGGTTGACCAGGAAGCGGATGGAGGTCGATTCGAGGTCGTTCAATAGAGGGACTTTACCCTAAGACCGTTCGGATCGGAGCGCGGGGAGCCGGGGTCTCTATGGGCTTAACGACGCCCGCGACGAAATGTTTCGGGGCGCCGGCCTACCGCATCCCCCGGCTCGCCTCGAAGGTCACCTGGATCTCCACCTTCTCGCCGTTGCGGTAGACCACGGCCTTGGCGGTCTCCCCCGCTTTGGCGCGGCGGAGGACGAACATGAGGTCGTGGATGTCGCGGATGGGCGAGCCGGCGAGCTCGACCAGGAGATCGCCGCGCTGCAGGCCCCCTTTCTCGGCCGGGCTGCCGGGACGCACTCCGGCGAGGAGCACGCCGGGGCGGCCGTCGCCCGCGTAGTCAGGGACGCTTCCCAGCGAGGCCCCGGACGAGCGCGGGTCGCCTGCCGGTCCCGGCGCCGGCATGCTCTTGTAGGCGAGGCGCTCGGGGCGGTCCGCCACCGCCAAGGCCACGTCCGCCACCACGCCGGCCACCCGCGCTCCCCCCTCGGCGTCGATCTTGTCGGCATCGTCCGTGGTCTTGTGGTAGTCCGGATGCGCTCCGGTGAAGAAGTGGAGCACCGGGACGCCGGCGGCGTAGAACGGGCTGTGGTCCGAGGCGCCGTAGCCGTCGCCTTCGGTGGTGCAGACCAGGTCCGCCTTTTCACAGACCGGGGCGACCAGATCCTTCCATTCCGCGGCGGAGTCGCCGCCCAGCACCGTGAGCTGCCGGTTGCGCAGGCGGCCGACCATGTCCATGTTGAGCATGCCCGTCAGATCTTCCATGCGCAGGCCGGCGGGCGGGTGCCTTGTGAAGGCGGTGGAGCCGATCACTCCCACCTCCTCGGCGGAGAAGGCGACCAGGTAGACGTCGCGCCGCAGCTCGTTGCGGCGGCTGGCCAGACGGCGGGCCACTTCGAGGAGCGCGGCCGTGCCGGAGGCGTTGTCGTCCGCCCCGTTGTGCACCTCGTGCTTGCCGGGCTCAAGCGACGAGGTTCCGCCCATCCCGAGATGATCGTAGTGGGCTCCCACCACCACCGCTCCCGGCAACCGGTCCGGCGCTCCGGCGCGGATCACGCCGACCACGTTGTCCGCCGGGACGGTCTTTCGCGCGAGATCGATGGCGAGCGCGGCGCGGTGCCCTCCGTCGAACAGAGGGGCTCCCGCGGCGCGTCTCAGGAAGACGACCGGGAGGCCGGCGTCTCCCGTCGCGGAGCCAGCCCCGTCCTCCACAGCCGGTTTGGGCAGGGCGGCCTCGGCGGCTTCCTCGGTTCCGGGCGGCGGAGCGTCGACCACGATCAGCCCGCGGGCGCCGTGCTCCCTCGCGTTGAAGGCCTTGGCACGGAGGTCGCCGTAGCGGCGCTCGACTTCCTCCTTGTCGAACGGCGCGCCCTTGGGGGTGAAGCGCCGGACGGCGACGATCTTGCCGCGGACATCCACTCCCTTGTA
Source organism: Thermoanaerobaculia bacterium (assembly GCA_035264905.1). Lineage (GTDB taxonomy): Bacteria > Acidobacteriota > Thermoanaerobaculia > Multivoradales > UBA5704 > UBA5704. Next base: position 18,299 of record DATFPH010000504.1, on the reverse strand, counting down.
GTCGTCCACGTTCAGCTCGGGCGCGGTGATGCCATAGCCGGCGACTACCACCTCCGCTTCGGCTCGGCCGAGCTCACCGGAGGCTGAAAAGCCGGCCGGCTGGAAGGCCTGGCGCTCCACGGGCTTGCCGTCGATCGTCACCGCCGTTGCCGGCAGAACCTCGACCGCGGACGGGACCTCAAAGCGCTGGAACCAGCCGCCGCCCTCACCCGCCGGCTCCGCACCGGCTTCGTGGAAGCGTGCGGCGAGCCAGTCCCGCGCCGCGGTGAGCCCCTGCGTGCCCAGGCCGCGCCCCTCGCGCGCATCGTCCGCCAGCCAGTGGACGTCCTCCCGGTAACGGGTGGCCGCCTCGGAGGCTTTCCCTTCCGCCCAGCGGGCCACGAAGACGTTCGTCTCGCCGGGCGCTCTGTCGGGATCGATCGACCAGACGTACCCATGGGAGCGGTCGGGCGGCGGCGGGCAGGCATCGCCCGCCAGATGGGTCGAGGCATAGAGGATTCTCTGCCCATCCGCCGTGAAGTACGAGCAGGTGGTCCGCCCCTTGCCGGTGGACACCAGGGAGGGCGCGCCGGAACCGTCCGCCGGCAGGCGAAAGATCTGGTCGCAGGCGTAGGGGGGACGGGTCGACTGCATCACGAGCTGCCGCCCGTCGGGGGACCAGTAGGCCTCGGCGTTTTCGCCGCCGTGCGTGAGCTGGACGAGATCGGCCAGGCGGATCTCCCGCGGATCGAGGGACGGCGCGGCGACGTTTTTCGCCTCCGCCGCCACGGTCGGGCGGGTCGCGAGCACTAGAGAGAGAAGAAGGGGAACGCAACTCTTGCGGGTCGTCATCGTATCGAGTCCAAAGTCTGGAGCAAGCTTACCCCGAGGACCGAAAACAAGGCACCTGGATTGCAGACCAAGCTGGAATCCGGAGAGCTCTCCGCACGTTTAGACATGAGGACAACCGCCGCTCACATCCCCACGACAGACGAAAGAGAGCAGATCGACGACGCGGCATGATACTTTTTCTCACCCATAACGCCCGGGGCGGGGCGTCGCCAGACGAGCTGGCCAGCGTTTACGCCCGGACTGCAGGAGCACGAATCCATGACCCAGGAGACCCAGGAGAGTCAGGACTTCGGCCAGATTCTGGCGGAGTTCGAGGACAAGGGGAGCGAGGAGCAGCAGCAACAGCAGCAACCACAGAAGGTAGCGCCCGAGATCGGCGAGAAGGTCAAGGGGCGCATTCTCTCCATCGGAGAGACCGCGGCGTTCGTCGACCTCGGCGGCAAGTCCGAAGGGGTGATCGACATCGCGCAGTTGAGGGACTCGGCCGGTAACCTGACGGTGGCCGCCGGGGACGAGATTGAAGCGACGGTCACCGGGAACGACCCGGAGACCGGCAGCCTGGTGCTGCGCCGCAAGGCGGCGCGGGGCCAGGACGTGGCGCTCGAGCTGCGGCAGGCCCTGGAGACCGGCATCCCGGTCGAAGGGGTGGTCACGGCGATCAACAAGGGGGGCGCCGAGGTGCAGGTGTCTGGGATGCGGGCGTTCTGTCCGCTGTCGCAGCTCGACCTGCGCTATGTGGAAAATCCGCAGCAGTTCGTGGGCCAGCGCCTGACGTTCCGCGTCAGCCGGATCGAGCCGGGCAAGACGCGGCCGAACATCGTGCTGTCCCGCCGGACGCTGCTGGAGGAGGAGGCCGAGACCAAGGCGGCCGAGACGCGGGAGAAGCTGCAGGTCGGCACGGTCCTCAAAGGCAAGGTGACGTCGCTGACCAGCTACGGCGCGTTCGTCGACCTCGGCGGCCTCGAAGGGATGCTGCACGTGAGCGAGATCGGGTATTCGCGTCTGGCGCATCCGGGCGAGGTCCTGCAGGTCGGCGAAGAGGTCGAGGTCCAGATCATCAAGGTCGAGAGTGGGAAAGACGAGAGGCGGCCGCGCATCTCCCTGTCGCGGCGTGCTCTGGAGCGCGACCCCTGGCATGACGTGGCCGACCAGTTCCCGGAAGGGACCGAGATGACCGGCAAGATCATGCGCACGGAGTCGTTCGGCGCCTTCGTAGAGATCGCGCCGGGGATCGAAGGGCTGGTCCACATCAGCGAGATGGGGGCCAACCGCCGGCTGAACCACGCGCGCGACGCCGTGCAGCCGGGCCAGGAAGTGCAGGTGCGCGTGCTGGCTGTCGATCCCGGCAAGCGCCGCATCTCGCTCTCGATGGGCTCGGGCTCCGGTGGTGGTGGCGGTGTCTCGCGCGGCGAGTCGGCGCCCCGCTATGAAAACCGGGACCGCGGCCGGGGAGGCGGAGGTGGCGGGGGCGGCCGGGTGCGGGAAGCGCACTACGAGGAGGCCGAAGTCGGCGCCTACAGCCGCTCGTCCGGCAGCAGCAGCACCACGAGCAGCGGCTCGGGCTTCGGCTCGATGGCGGACTTCTTCAAGAACATCAAGAAGAAGTAGGGGGAAGAGCCGGCTTCGGGACCCTCACCCCCAAACCCCTCTCCCACACGCACTCACGCCCGCCCGGGAGAGGGGGCTTTTTTATTCAACGGCTCTCGGCGTCGCCTGCACCTTCACCACCCCCGCCACCCCGGCCAGCGTCAGGAAGCTCCCCACGATCTGGACCGGCGTCAGCCGGTCCCCCAGGAAGACCACGCCCAGGACCAGGGTCAGCACGACCGTGAGCTGCGACAGGATGCCCGCCTGGAGGTTGGTGACCCAGCGGTAGGCCCAGGTCATGAGGAGCTGGGCGATGATGGAGAGACATCCCACCGCGGTCAGGAAGAGCCACTCCCGGTTGGTGGGGGCCTGGAAGCCCCGGAGCGCGAAGGGTGCGGTGGCGAGCAGGCCAAAGAGGGAAAAGCTGCCATAGATGGCCAGCGAGCCCTCGGTCCGGCGGGCTGCCCGGATCGCCGTGACCGCCGCTCCCGAGAGGACGGCGGAGGCCATCCCCGCGAGCTCCCAGGGTCCGAAGTGCAGGAGCTGTCCGGCCGCGCCGCCCCCACCCGCCGCCAGAACCATGCCGACGAGCGCCGCCGCCAGCGGCAGGAGGAGCCGGCGGTCCGCCCGGTCTCCCAGAAACAGCGCCGCGAACGGCACGCTGAAGACCGGCGCCGCATAGTTGAGCAGAGTCGCCAGCCCGACCGGGATGTGGGCGAGCGCGAGGAAGTAGAAGAGCACCGCCGAGCCGCCGAAGATCCCGCGATAGAGGAGCAGGTCGATGCGCTGGAACTCCACCGCCTTCCGCGCCAGCCTGGGGATCAGGACGACGGGGATCAGCATGAAGGCGAAGCGAAGGAACGCGATCTCGCTCCCCGACAGCCGCTCCGCCGCCAGCTTCGCGGCAAACGCCATGAAGGAGAAGCAGACCGAGGACGTGGCCATCAGGAGGAGGGGGCGGTGGGTGGGCACGGGCGCATCATGCCGCAAATTGGGGGAGACCTCACCCCCGGCCCCTCTCCCATCGCCCACCCTGCCCCCGGGAGAGGGGGAGACGCCGCCACCTCTAACTCCAGGGGAAGCGGACTGTCACCTGCCCTTGGCAGACCTTGGCATCTTCATCCTTCGCCGGCACCCATGGAGTCTCTTCGACGATTCTCTTAGCTTCCCGGATGAGAAGCGGAGGGACCTCCGCAGAACCCCTGCCGCAATCCGCGATCGCCTCTCCCGTCGTCGTCACGTCCACGCGGCAGACGATTTCCTTGCCGCTGAGGCTGGACTTCATGTCCTGCCGAGGGAGCGGAGGGAGGTGGAGCTCGCTGACGGGCTTGGCCCCATGACACTGAGAAGCTCGCGCGGTCACATCCATGATCTCGCCGATCGAGATCGTTGGGACCTCTGGAGAGCTCTCTGGAGCAAGCTCCACCTGTGGTGCGATTTTCAGTGGAGGAGTCCAGGGTGCAGTCTCAATGGAAAACGGTCTCTCCGTGGACGGCTTTGGCGGCATGGAGCTCGACGCATCGGTGTTGCCATTCGTACCCTTCGGCTCCGCGCCCTTGAAAACCGGCTCTTCCGAGGAAGCGGGCTTCTCCTCCGTGACAGTCACCGGAGGATCTGAAGAGATCGGCGGATCAATCGGAGGGTTAACCGGAGGCTGCCCAGGAATTACCGGTGGAGGATTCTGAGGACCTGGCCCGGAGACCACTGGAGGAGATGTCGAACCAGCCGCAGCCGGAGGAACGATCACAACTGGATGTTGCCAGGTCTGATAAGCGATCCACAGCCCGATAAGTGCTGCAGCCCCACCGACAATCGCAGAGATCTCCGCCCAGGTACGTAGAGCAGACTTTGGTCTCGTCGGGAGACCCGGATCTGGCGAAGGCGGCAACGGTGACGGTGTCGGTGTCGGCCAAGTCATGAATGTCAGGACAGTGACGCCCCCCTCTCATGTCTTCAGACACCAAGCAGCGGCTCCTGGTTGACTCCGGCCCATGACGTTGCGTGTGCTACTTTGATGCTACCCTATCCCATGGAGGTGTTCCATGGTCAAGGAGATCACACTGCGGCAGGCTGGCGGTTCCGTGACGGCCACTCTGCCCAAGGAGATGGTGGAGCGGTTGCAGGTCGGCCCGGGAGACCGGGTGTTCGCGATCGAGACCGAGCACGGCCTGCTGCTGACTCCGTACGATCCGGACTTCCACGATGCGATGAAGGCGTTTTCCGAGGTGCGCCGCCAGTATCGCAACACGTTGAAGAAACTGGCGGAGTGAACCGTGCGGGAGCCGCGGTGGCTGAGCCGCCTGGTCATCGACACCATGCACTCCGAGCTTGTGTTGGAGCACCGAGGCTCCCCCGGAACCCGGGACGGCGGCGACGATCTGATCGAATCGGCTCTGGCGCGTCCCAGCAACCGCTTCGCCTATGAGCCCACCTCGGACCTGGCCGAACTCGCGGCGGCCTACCTCTTCGGTCTCGTGAAGAATCACGGTTTCATCGACGGCATCAAGCGCATCGGTTTCATCGCCGCCACCACCTTCCTGCGGCTGAACGGTTTGCGTCCCACCGCGTCAGAAGCGGACGCTTACGACACGGTCATCGCGCTCGTCGAGGATCGCCTCACCGAAGAGGACGTCGCCCGGTGGTTTCGCGCCCACAGCGAACCGGCCCACGAGTGAGAGCCCGTTTGGGGCGTGGCACGCCTCTCGCACTGAACTTCTGATCCGCGCGGATACCATCCGCAAACGTTCATCCAGGAGGTCCTCGAACCTTTCTATCTTCATTCAACCAAGGAGGTCACCACCGTGCGAGAAGCGACCGCGTTGCAATCACCCCACAGCACGGAGCTTTCCGAAGGTCCTCACCCCAGCACTGAAGCGCGCCTGGCCGCCCTGGTCGGCGGAGCGGCTCTGATTACCATCGCCGCACGCGACCGCTCCTGGCGCGGCGTCGGTCTCGCCCTGGCCGGCGCGCCCCTGGTCTGGCGCGGCGCCACCGGCAGCTGGCCCGTGCAGCGCAGCGCCCCTGAGCACGCGGCCGAGGCCGCCGTACCCGCCCCGATCACAGCCAGCGTCACCATCGGCCGGCCCCGCCAGGAGCTGTATGACTTCTGGCGCCAGCTCGAAAACCTGCCCCAGTTCATGCGCCACCTCGTCTCCGTCGCGAAGCTCGACGACCGCCGCTCCCATTGGATCGGCAAGAGCCCCGTGGGCCGCGTGGAGTGGGATGCCGAGATCGTCAGCGAGCGCGAAGGGTATTCCATCGCCTGGAGCTCGCTCCCGGGCTCGCGCGTCCACAACGCCGGCTCGGTCTCCTTCGAGGACGCGACCGGCGGCCGCGGCACGGTCGTCCGCGTCGAAATGGAAGCCAGCCCGGGCAACGGCCTCGGCCGTAATCTAGGCCGAAGCTTGGGCCGCGTGCTCAGCGGCGTGACGGAGCGGCAGGTGCACGAAGACCTCCGCCGTTTCAAGAACCTGATGGAAGCCGGGGAGATCCCCACCACCGATGGACAGTCCGCGGGTCGCAGGTCCGCGATCAACCTTCACAACCCTTTCTGATCGCGGAGGCGTGACATGCGTGCAGTGTGCTGGAACGGCAAGAATGACATCCGGGTCGAAACCGTCCCCGATCCGCAAATCCTCAACTCCCGCGATGCGATCGTCAAGGTCACCTCGACCGCGATCTGCGGGTCCGACCTCCACCTCTACAACGGCTTCATCCCGACCATGAAAAAGGGGGACATCCTCGGCCACGAGTTCATGGGCGAGGTCGTGGAGGTCGGCAAGGGCGTTGGAAACCTCGAGGTCGGCGACCGCATCGCCGTCCCCTTCGCCATCGCTTGCGGCAAGTGCTGGTTCTGCGAGCAGGAGCTGTACTCGCTGTGCGACAACTCGAACCCCAACGCCTGGATGGCGGAAAAGGCCTACGGCTATGCCACGTCCGGCCTGTTCGGCTATTCGCACCTGACGGGCGGCTATGCCGGCGGGCAGGCCGAGTACGTGCGGGTCCCCTACGCCGACGTCGGCGGCTTCAAGATCGAGAACGACAGCTTGAGCGACGAGCAGGTCCTCTTCCTCACGGACATCTTCCCCACCGGCTACATGGCGGCTGAAAACTGCAACATCCAGCCGGGCGACACGGTCGCGGTCTGGGGATGCGGGCCGGTGGCCCAGTTCGCCATCCAGAGCGCCTGGATGCTCGGCGCCGGGCGGGTGATCGCCATCGACCGGTTCCCCGAAAGACTGCTCCTCGCCCAGACCTGGGGACGCGCCGAGGTGATCGATTACGAGCAGGTCGACAGCGTGGTCGACACCCTGCGCGAATTGACCGGCGGACGGGGACCCGACGCCTGCATCGACGCCGTCGGGCTCGAAGCCCACGGCACCACGGTGGATGCCCTCTATGACCGCGCCAAGCAGACCGTCCGCATGGAGTCCGACCGGCCTCACGCGTTGCGCCAGGCGTTCCAGGCCTGCCGCAAGGGAGGGACGATCAGCATCCCGGGCGTCTATGGAGGCCTGATCGACAAGCTGAACCTGGGCTCCGCCTTCCAGAAGGGGTTGACCCTGAAGATGGGGCAGACGCACGTGCACAAGTACATGCGCCCGCTCCTCGACCGCATCGAGAAGGGGGAGATCGATCCCAGCCGGGTCATCACGCACCGGCTGAGCCTGGATGACGCGCCCGCCGGGTACAAGACGTTCCGGGACAAGGAAGACAGCTGCATCAAGATCGTGATGAAGCCGCACTTCGATGGCAACGGGCACTCCCACCGGCACGACAGCGGCCGGAGTAACGGAATCGGCGACTACGGAGAATTCTGATGACCGGGAACCGCAACGGTCTCACGCGTCCGGTGGCCGCCCTGGCCGCCGGCGCGGTTCTCCTGGCCGCCGCGCGGAAGCTCCGCCGGCAGCCTCCCATCGACTTCCGGGACCGCGTGGCCCTGATTACCGGGGGCTCGCGCGGCCTGGGTCTCCTCATCGGCCGCGAGCTCGCCCTGCAAGGGGCGCGGCTCTCTATCCTGGCGCGCGATCCGGATGAGCTCGACGTCGCCCGGCGCGAGCTCGCGGCGGTCGGCCACCACCGGGTCCTCGCCTTGCCGTGCGACGTGCGGCAGCGCGAGGATGCGGAGTGGGCCGTCGCCGCCACGGTCGAGCGCTTCGGCCGTCTCGACATTCTGATCAACAACGCCGGCGTGGTGCAGGTCGGCCCGCTGGAGCACATGGACCTGGAGGACTTCGACGACGCCCTCAAGGTCCACTTCTGGGGACCGCTCTACTTCACCCGGGCGGCCCTCCCCCATCTGCGGCAGCGCGAGGGGCGGATCGTCAACATCGCGTCGATCGGCGGGAAGATGGCGATTCCGCACATGGCTCCCTACTGCGCGAGCAAGCACGCTCTCGTGGGCCTCTCCAACTGCCTGCGCGCGGAGCTGGCCAAGGAGGGCGTCTGGGTGACCACCGTCTGTCCCGGGCTGATGCGCACGGGCTCGCACGTCAACGCCCTGTTCAAGGGGAAGCGGCGGCAGGAGTTCGCATGGTTCGCCTTGTCCGACTCTCTGCCGATCACCTCGATGAGCGGCCGGCGGGCCGCGCACCGGATCGTCGAAGCCTGCCGCTACGGCGAGCCGCACCTCACCCTCACGCCCCAGGCCCGCCTGGCCGCCGCCGCGGCCACGCTCGCCCCGGGCCTCACCGCCCGCGTTCTGGAGGTGGTCAACCGCCTCCTGCCCGGCCCCGCCGAGGACGGCGACAGCAAGGAGTCGCAGCCCGGCTGGCAACACTCCTCCAACTGGGCTCCCTCGCTCCTCACCCGCCTGTCGGACGAGGCCGCGGTGGAGAACAACGAGCTGCGCGGGCGGGCGGTGGAGTACGGGCGGGGGTGACCTCACCCCCCTGGCCCCCCTCTCCCATCGCCCACCCTTCCCCCGGGAGAGGGGGGAAACTACGACAAGGCCTCTGCTCGGGAGGGTGGGGGCGCCCCTCTCCCGGGTGGCGGTTGGGCGATGGGAGAGGGGTCGGGGGTGAGGTCAAAACGCGTTGTTGTCCAGCCCCCCGCACAGCTTCCCCGCCGTGCTGCGATAGGTCTTGACCGCGCCCGTGCTGGTGTCGGTCACCTTGAGCGTGTAATCCAGATCGGAGAGCGCGCCCCAGAAGAGCGCCGTGCGGTTGCCGAAGTCCAGCATCTTCACCATCAGCTCGACGTTCGAACGGTCGCCGAAGGTGAACGTCCCGGTCAGGTTGGAGAGCGCCGCGGCGCCTGCCTGGCCGCTCGTGCCGTTCGCGGGGTTGCGCCAGTCCACCTCGACGGAGAACCGGTTCTTCAAGAGGCAGAGCGTGGCCGGACCGGGGCGGCATCCGGCCGCCGCGCGGACGGGTGACTGGGCCGCCGACGCCAGGTCGGCGGCGAAGTTCTGATCGATGCCGCCGCAGTCGCCGGTCGTGTTCGTGTAGTTCTGGACCTGCCCGGTCCGCGTGTCGGTCACTTCCAGGTTGTAGCGGAGGTTGGTGAGCTGCCCCCAGAACACTTTGACCACGTCGCCGAAGTCCAGGATCTTCACCAGGAGCTCGATGTTCGACGGATCGCCGAACGAGAAGAACCCGGTCACGTTCGAGCGCGGGACCGGCCTCCCCGATCCGCTCGAGCCGTCGAACTGGTTCTGCCAGGAGACCTTCACCCGGAAGCGGTTGTCGAGCAGGCAGAGCGTGTCCGGACCCGGCCTGCAGGGCGCCGGCGGATCGAGGTACCCGCGGATCGACGGGAACGTGGCCGACATGGCGCCGTCCACGATCGCCGACCGGAAATCGCAGGCCGCCGGCGCCTCGCCGACGGCGCCCGTGAGCTGTCCGACGATCTGCCCGTTGCCCAGAAGGACGGGAGAGCCCGAGCTTCCGCCCCACATCCCGCCCGCCCCCTGGCGCGCATAGATGAACCGCGGCCGGGGCCAACTGCCCACTTGCTGGAGAGAGTTGTCCACGATGGTCTCCTGGAAGACCTGGGGCCAGACGAGCGCGCCCGGCCCGTCGTAGACCGGGTGCGACAACCGGAAAAGGTGCGTGCCGCCTCCCACGGGCGCCGCGCTCCAGCCGAGCAGGACCCGGCCCGGCGGGAGCTTGGAAAGGCGCAGGAGGGTGAAGTCGCTCGACGTCCCGGTCGCCACCAGAGTCATGCCCTGCACGCGCGGCATGCGGGCGAGGGAGGGGAACGGTCCGTCGCACTGGGCCCGCACGAAGTCGAAGAAGGCTTCGGTGCCGGCGGCGTCCGCCTGGTTGTCGATGCAGTGGTTGGCGGTCAGCAGGTAGGGGACCACGGTCTTCGGGTCGTTGTCGTTGATCAGGCCGCCGGAGCAGACGCCGATGAAGCCCGGCCCGGCCGGGATCTCCAGGTGCGCGACCGCCTTCCGCGCCAGGTCGACGCCCGGGAACCGGTCGCGGCCGACGCACCGGCCATCGATGAAGCAGGCGGTGTCCGCCGCGACGACGAGCGACCGGAGGCCGGCCGAGAGGATCTCCGCCACCCGGTCGATCGTGAAGCGCACCGTGGCGCCGCCCGGCACCTCGACCTCCAGGCGGATCTCGGGGCCGCCGACGCTGGGGGTCCAGAGCCCTCCCTTCGGGTCCTTGAGCTCGGCGCCGAACGGTCCCACCACCTCGCCGCCGGAGCCATAGACCCACATCCGCGCGCCTTTGGGGAGGCGAACGCCGGAGAGATGGAGGCGCAGGCGCCATGCCTCGTCGACCCGCACGCCGGCTCCCCAGACCGCCGCACCCTGGCGCGCCGCCAGCAGCCCGCCCGCATGCTCCCGGACCTCCCCCGCGGCCGGCGCCTCCGCGATCTCGATCACCCGCGCTTCGGACAGCGCCCGCATGAACCCGATGCGGTACGGCTGCCGGCCCGCGTCGTTCCACTCCTGAACCTGCCGCAGCTCCTGGCGCGCGGCGAAGACCGCGGCCGGCAGCTCGGCGAGCGGCGAGGCCAGAGGCCCCTCGGCGAGACGGAGCGGAGGCGGAATGCGGACCTCCTCCAGCAGGGTGGACGGCAGGACCAGCGGACCGTTGCTCTGCGCACAGAGCGGACCCACCGCGAAAAGAAGAGGAAGGACCAGGAGCCGGGGGGCTTTCATGATGGCGTTACCTCCGAGAGTTCTTCCTATTCTACAGGAGGAGGCGTGTTAGCCTCCGCCCATGGACAATGCCGCCATCGCCCGCACCCTCGAAGAGGTCGCCGACCTTCTGGAGATCCAGAACGCCAACCCGTTCCGCATCCGCGCCTACAGGAACGCGGTGCGCACGATCCAGACCCAGACGACGCCGCTCGCGCGCCTGCTCGGCGAGGGGCGGCCGCTGACCAATCTGCCGGGGATCGGCAAGGAGATGGCCAACCACATCAAGGAGATGGTGGAGACCGGCACGCTCGGCTACCGCGACGAGCTCCTCGGCGAGATGCCGCGCTCGCTGATCGAGCTGATGCGCCTGCCCAGCGTCGGCCCGAAGAAGGCGAAGAAGCTCTGGGACGAGCTCCAGATCTCGACCGTCGAAGAGCTCGAAGCGGCGGCCAGGGCGGGCCGCATCGCCGGCGTCCCGGGCTTCGGCGAGAAGACGCAGCAGAAGGTCCTCGCCGGCATCCACGACCACCGCCAGCACTCCAGCCGCATGCTGCTCGCCGACGTCGAGCAGATCGTCGAGCCGCTCCTCGAATGGCTCCGCGAGAGCCCGGGCCTGGAGCGCCTGGAGGTGGCCGGCAGCTACCGCCGCCGCCGCGAGACGGTCGGGGACATCGACCTCCTGGCCGTCGCGAAGAAGCCCGCCGCGGTGATGAAGCACTTCCTCGGCCACGCCTGGATCGAGAAGGTCGAGATGGCCGGCGACACGCGGGCCACCGTCGTCCTCGGCTCGGGTCTGCAGGTGGACCTGCGGGCCGTGCCCCCGGAGAGCTACGGCGCCGCCCTCGTCTACTTCACCGGCTCCAAGGAGCACAACGTGAAGCTGCGCCGCCGCGCCGTCGAGCGTGGCCTGCGCATTTCGGAGTACGGCGTGTTCAAGGTGGAAGCTCCGCAGAATCGGACCGATCGGTCGGATCCGTCGGATCGGTCCGATCAGGCTGACGGCACGTGGATCGCCGGCCGCGAGGAGGCGGACGTCTACAAGGCCGTGGGGCTCGCCTGGATTCCGCCCGAGATGCGGGAGGACCAGGGGGAGATCGAGGCCGCCGCGAAGAAGCGGCTCCCCCGCCTGATCCGCCAGGAGGACCTCAAGGGGGACCTCCACATGCACTCCACCTGGTCGGACGGCCGCAATTCGATCGAGGAGATGGTGGAGGCGTGCGCTGCCCGCGGCTACGAGTACATGGTGATCTCGGACCACAGCAAGGCGCTCGCGATGACCAACGGCCTCGACGCCTACCGCCTGCGCGAGCAGTGGAAGGAGATCGACGAGGTCCGCGCCCGCCATCCGGAGATCCGCATCCTGCGCTCCATGGAGGTGGACATCCTGGCCGACGGCTCGCTCGATCTGGAGGATGAGATGCTGGCCGGGCTCGACGTGGTCCTCATCTCCCTCCATTCGCGCTTCGACCTGCCGGAGGCGCAGCAGACCGAGCGGGTGCTGCGCGCCCTGGAGCACCCGGAGGTCAGCATCTTCTGCCACCCGACCGCGCGCCTGATCAACCGCCGCCGGGGGGTCGAAATGGACATGGATGCGGTGCTCCGCCGCGCTGCGGAGCTCGGCGTCGCGGTCGAGCTGAACTCGAACCCCCACCGCCTCGACCTGCGCGACTCCCACCTGCGCCTCGCCCGCGAGCTCGGCTGCAAAGTCGTCATCAGCACCGACTCCCACCGCACCCGCGAGCTCGACCTGATGCGCTATGGCGTCGATCAGGCGCGGCGGGCCTGGCTGGAGCCGGGGAACGTTGTGAATACATTGGGGTATGCGGCGCTGCGGAAGGCGTTGCGGTAGGGGCCCTCACGCTAAACTATGCCCACCATGTCCAGACATCGACTCGTACGGCTGTTCCTCATCACATTGCTGCTCGCCCTGCCGGCCGCCGCCCAGGACCTCGCGTCCTTCGAGGCGCGGACCACGGTGCACAAGCTGGCCAACGGCTGGACGTTCCTGATCGTCGAGCGCCCGGTCGCCCCGGTGTTCTCGTTCGCCACCGTCGCCGACGTGGGACCGGCCCAGGAGGTCCCGGGCATCACCGGTCTCGCCCACATGTTCGAGCACATGGCCTTCAAGGGCGGCCCTACGGTGGGCACCCGCGACTGGGAGGGCGAGAAGAAGGCGCTCGATGCTCTCGAAGCCGCCTACCAGGCCTGGCAGGCCGAGCGCCTCTCCACCCGGCCGGACCCCAAGAAGCTCGAAACGCTACAGGCTGCCTTCCGCAGCCGCCAGGAAGAGGCCGCCCGCTTCGTGGTGCGGAACGAGCTCGACGACATCCTGTTCCGCGAAGGGGGCATCGACGTGAACGCCTCGACCGGCGCGGATGCGACCCGGTACTACTGCTCGCTCCCTTCCAATAAGGTCGAGCTCTTCGCCTTTCTGGAGTCCGAGCGCTTCGCCCACCCGGTCCTCCGTGAGTTTTACGAGGAGCGGGACGTCGTCCAGGAAGAGCGGCGCCAGCGCCGGGAGGGCAGCGGCTTCAGCCGCCTCGTCGAGCAGCTCCTGATCACCGCCTTCCAGGCTCATTCCTACAAGCAGCCCGGCATCGGGTACATGAGCGACCTCCAGTCGATCACCATCACCGATGCCGAGAAGTTCTTCCAGACCTACTACGCCCCGTCCAACCTGATCACCGCCATCGTGGGGGACGTCCAGGCCAGGACGCTGATCCCCATCCTGGAGAAGTACTTCGGCCGCATCCCGGCGCGCCCCGCCCCGCCGCCGCTGCGCACGGTCGAGCCACCGCAGATCGCCGAGAAGATCGTGATCCTCGAAGATCCGGCCCAGCCCCTGTACCTGGAGGCCTACCACAAGCCGTCCGCCACGCATCCGGACGCGCCGGTCTGGGATGCCATCGACGACATCCTGGCGAACGGCCGCACCGCGCGCCTCTACCGCTCCCTGGTGCGCGACCAGAAGCTCGCGGTGGATGTCCAGTCGTACTCCAGCCTGCCAGGGAAGAAGTACCCGAACCTGTGGACCGTGCTCGCCACGCCCGCCGTCGGCGTCCCCACCGAGCAGGTGCAGGCCACCCTGCGCGCGGAGCTGGTCCGGTTGCGGCGCGAGGACGTGACGCCCGAGGAGCTGGCCCGCTTCAAGGCCCGGGCCCGGGCGAGCCTCCTGCGCGGGCTGCGCAGCAACCTCGGCCTCGCCGTGCAGCTCGCCGATACCCAGCGCCTCTACGGCGACTGGCGCGAGCTGTTCCGCTCGCTCGACCGCGTCGAGAAGGTCACCCCGGCCGATCTCCGAAGGGTCGCGGGAGAAGCGTTCCGGGGGACCAACCGGACGGTGGGGATGATCGTCACCTCGGTGGCGGACAAGAAGGAGAACGGCCGATGAAAACCCGTGCTTTACCCCCTGTCCTTGTTGTCTTTTACGTCCTTTTCGTCCTTTCTCCTCCCACCCCCGCCGCCGCCCAGGCCGCCCGGGTGGACGAGCTCCGCTACCCTCCCCTCCACGACTTCCAGATCCCGCAGCCCGAGCGCGTCGTGCTCGACAACGGCCTGGTGGTCATGCTCCTGGAAGACCATGAGCTGCCGCTGGTCGAGGCCACGGCGCTGGTGCGCATCGGCAGCCGGCTCGACCCCCCGGGCAAGACCGGGCTCGCGGAGCTGGGCGCCGACGTGTTGCGCGCCGGCGGCACGGAACGCATGCCGAGCGATCAGCTCGACCTCTGGCTGGAGAGCCGCGCCGCATCGCTCGAAGCGATTGCGGAGAGGGACCAGGGACGAGTCACCCTGAGCGCGCTGGCGCAGGACTTCCCCGAGGTCCTGCGGGTCTTCGCCGACGTGCTGCGCCGGCCGGCCTTCGACCCGTCCCGCCTGGAGGTGATGCGCAACCAGGCCGTGGCCGATGTGGCCCGCCAGAACGACCAGCCGGACGAGATCCTGTTCCGCGAGTTCGCCAAGCTCGTCTACGGGCCCGACTCCCCCTACGCCTCCCAGCAGACTCTCGCCTCCCTGCGCGCCATCCGCCGGGAGGACCTCGTCCAGTGGCACCGCCAGCTCTTCCACCCCGACGGGATCGTCCTCGGGCTGGTGGGCGACTTCCGCAAGGAGGACGCCTTGCGGCTGGTCCGCGAGCTCTTCGGCGACTGGCCGCGCGGGCCGCAGGCGGCGCACCCCGATTTCCCCTACCGGACCCAGTCGACCCCTGGTGTCTTCTGGGTCGAGAAGAACGACGTCGCGCAATCGAACCTCCTGCTCGGCCACCTGGGGATCCGCAAGGACGATCCGGACTTCTATGCCGTGGAGGTCCTCAACTACGTCCTCTCGGGATCGTTCGCCGCCCGCCTGATCAACGAGGTGCGGAGCCGCAAGGGGTTGGCCTACTCGGTGGAGGGTGGAGTGGACAGCGCCTGGGACCACCCCGGCTTCGCCTACTTCTATGCCACGACCAAGACCGCCACGACCGGAGCCGCCATCCAGGCCCTCCTCGACGAGGCGCGCGGCCTCGCCACCCGGCCGCCGACCGAGAAGGAAGTGGAGACAGCCCGCCAGGGCCTCCTCGCCCGCTTCGTCTTCAACGTCGACTCGAAGCGGAAGGTGCTGGCGCGGCAGCTTGCCCTTGAATCCTTCGGCTACCCGCTCGACTGGCTGTCGCGCTACCGCGCCGGCCTCGAAGCCGTGACCGTCGAGCAGGTGCGCGCGGCCGCCCTCCGCCACCTCCGCCCCGAAGAGTTCAGCATCCTCGTCGTCGGACCCGCCGAAGGACGCGACCGCCCGCTCACCGACTTCGGGAAGGTGACGCCGGTGGACGTGACGATCAAGTAGGCCCCCACTATGTAGGATCTACTACAACCCCGCCCGTTCTCAAGAAGGAACTTACCTTTTCCACCCCGTCCGCACACCCCCTCCCGTAACCCTCGAAAAGCAGAAAAACCCAGTCGCCACCGCCACTTCCGCCCCGTGGCACACTCCTTGCTGTTCCGGGAAAACAGAACGGGCTCCAGAGGAAGGAGCTAACGTGAGTGCAGCGGTGAGGGAACCCGTGACGGCAACAGACGCAGGCGACGAGAACCTATCCAGCTCCAGTCGTTGCTTCCCCAGGGCGACATCCGCCCTCGGCCCCCTCATGGGCTCTCGCCCGAGCCTTGCCGCAGGCATCGACAACGATTGGGAGGGAACCGAATGAGTGGAAGGGTCTTGATTACCGGGGGCGCCGGCTTCATCGGCTCCCATCTGGCGGACGACTTGATCGAGCGCGGGTATCAGGTCCGTGCCCTGGACAGCCTGGCGGAACAGGTCCATGGGCCGGACACCGCACGGCCGGGATATCTCCATCCCGACGTCGAGCTCGTCCGCGGCGATGTGCGCGATCCCGAAGCAGTACGGTCAGCTCTCGACGGCGTCGACGCCGTCTTCCACTTCGCGGCCGTCGTCGGCGTCGGCCAGAGCATGTATGAGATCGCGCGCTACACCGACGTCAACAACCTCGGAACCGCGGTGCTCCTGGAAGCGCTCGCCGCCAGGCCGGTCCGCCGGCTCGTCGTCGCCTCCAGCATGAGCCTCTACGGCGAAGGGCTGTACCGCAACGGGCGCGGCGAGCTGGTGACCGGCCTCGACCGCGACCGCGAGCAGCTCAAGTCCCACGACTGGGAGGTGCGCGACCTCGGCGGCGAGGCGCTGACTCCGGTCCCCACGCCGGAGACCAAGGCGCCGACGCTCTCGTCGGTCTACGCCCTGTCCAAATACGACCAGGAGCGCATGTGCCTGATGATCGGCCGGGCCTACGACATCCCGACCGTGGCCCTGCGCTTCTTCAACGTCTATGGCACCCGGCAGGCGCTGTCGAACCCCTACACCGGAGTGCTCGCCATCTTCGCCTCGCGGCTGCTCAACGGCAATCCGCCGCTCATCTTCGAGGATGGGCGCCAGATGCGCGACTTCGTCCACGTCTCGGACGTGGCGAACGCCTGCCGCCTCGCTCTCGAGGTGGAGGCGGCCGGCGGCCAGGCCTTCAACATCGGCAGCGGCCGCCAATACACGGTGCTGGAGATCGCCCGCGCGATGGGCGAGGTCACCGGGCGCGAGGACGTCGTGCCGGAGGTGACCGGCAATTACCGCGTCGGAGACATCCGCCACTGCTTCGCGGACATCACCCTGGCCCAGAAGGTCCTCGGGTACAGGCCGCAGATGCCGCTGGAACAAGGGCTTGTCGAGCTGGCTTCCTGGCTCGAGGGACAGGTGGCCTACGACCGTGTCGCGGAGATGCGGGCCGAGCTGGCCGCCCGGGGGTTGACGGTATGAGAACGCACAAGCTCACCGACATCGGAAGCGTGAAGTCCCGCAAGGAGAAGGAGAAGGTCGTCCTGGTGACCGGCGGGTCCGGGTTCATCGGGACCAATCTGGCCCATGCCCTGGCGTCCGCCGGCCGCCGCGTCCGGTTGTTCGACAACCTGTCGCGCCCGGGCGTCGACAAGAACCTGCGCTGGCTGCAGGAGACCCACGGCGACCGCGTCGTCTTCGAGAAGGGCGACGTGCGCGACGCCGCGGCGGTGCAGCGCGCCATGGTGGGCGCCGAGACGGTCTTCCACTTCGCCGCCCAGGTGGCGGTCACCACCAGCCTGGAGGACCCGGGGCACGACTTCGACGTCAACGCCCGGGGCACCCTGAACGTCCTCGCAGCCGCCCGCGCCCAGAGCGAGCCGCCGGCCGTCCTCTTCACCTCCACCAACAAGGTCTATGGCGGGATGGAGGACGTGCGCCTGCGCCTGCGCGGCCTGCGCTACGAGCCCGAGGATCACTTGCGGTGCTGCGGCTTTTGCGAGGAGCGGCGGCTCGACTTCCACAGCCCCTATGGCTGCTCGAAGGGGACGGCCGACCAGTACGTGCTCGACTACGCCCGCAGCTACGGCCTGCGCACCGCGGTGTTCCGCATGAGCTGCATCTACGGACCGCACCAGTTCGGCACCGAGGACCAGGGCTGGGTCGCCCATTTCCTCATCCGCGCCCTGGAGGACCAGCCGATCACCCTCTATGGCGACGGCATGCAGGTGCGGGACGTGCTGTTCGTCGAGGACCTCGTCCAGGCCTTCTTGAGCGCCGAGCGGCACATCGGCGAGATCGCCGGACAGGCCTTCAACATGGGCGGCGGACCGGGCAACACCATCAGCCTGCTGGAGCTGATCGACCTGATCGGGCAGATCCACGGCCAGAAGCCCGTGGTCACGTTCAACGAGTGGCGCACCGGCGACCAGCGTTGGTACGTGTCCGACACCCGCAAGATGGAAGCCGCGACCGGGTGGCGGGCGCGTGTAAATGTGCGCGAGGGCGTTGCTCGACTTTACAACTGGCTGCAGGAATCCCGGGAGGTGGCAGAAGCGCAAGTGGCGGTCGGCCGTCAGGCTTCGTAGAAGAAGAAGCAGGAGTTACGGCGCTTTCCAATCGCGCGTCCGGCGGCCCGGAAACCTCTCGGGCTCCGGCATGGTTCTTGGATGCGTCTACCCCAACGGCAGCACGGACCTCCACGTTGGAGTTGAGGTGATGGAATGACCGAGTCGACCTCCTTGCCCCGCAAGGTTCTGATGACGACGGACACCGTTGGAGGTGTCTGGCAATACTCCCTGGAGCTGGCGCGCGGCCTGGGAGAACGGGGGATCGAGGTGGCTCTCGCCACCATGGGCGGTCCCATCAACGAGCTCCAGCGCGACAAGGTCGACCGCATCCCGGGCCTGCGGGTCTTCGAGAGCCACCACAAGCTGGAGTGGATGGAAGACCCCTGGCG
>DATFPH010000503.1:0-58611 GCA_035264905.1 Thermoanaerobaculia bacterium | reverse complement strand
ACGTGGAGCCAGATCCCCTCGCGGGCGCAGAGATCGGCGATCTCTTCCACCGGATCGATGCTGGTCGTCGAGGTCGATCCGACGGTGGCGACCACGGCCATCGGGAGCTTGCCGGCGGCCCGGTCGGCGGCGACCGCCGCGGCGAGAGCCGGGAACGACATCCGGAACTCGGCATCGCTCTCCACCCGGCGGACGTTCTCCTGCCCGAGGCCGAGCACGATGGCCGCCTTGTCGATCGACGAGTGGGCCTGATCGCTCGCGTAGACCACGAGAGGAGGCGCGTCCGGCCGGCCGGCGAGGCCGCGCACCCGCACGTCCAATCCGGGGAGGCGATGGCGGGCGGCGGCGAGGGCCACCAGGCTGCTCGTCGAGGCCGTGTCGTTGATGTGCCCGCGGAAGACCTCCGGCAGGTCCATCATCTGGCGGAGCCAGTCGCAGACCCGCTCCTCCAGCTCGGTCGGCGCCGGGCCGGAGCGCCAGAGCATGGCGTTGTTGTTGAGCGCCGCGGCCAGGGCCTCGGCCACGATGCCCGGACCCGAGCCGGTGATCCCGAAGTAGGCCAGGAACCCCGGGTGGTTCCAGTGGGTCGTGTTCGGCTCGATGAGCCGCTCATAGTCGTCGAGGATCGCGTCCATGGTCTCGGGCAGGGCCGGAGGCGCGGCGGGCAGCTGGCGCGCCACGTCGCCGGGCTGGATCCGCGGCACGACGGGATAGGCTTCGACGGAGTCCAGATAGTCGGCGGTCCGGTCGGCGGCGCGGTGCAGCGCCTGGCGGATCTCGTCGGACGGCAGGTCGCGCGGCATCAGCGCCTCCAGTCTTATCTTCTCAGGGTCGTCGCCACGCTGACGCGGGTGACCAGGTCGGTGAGAGCGGCGTCGGCTTCGCTGCTCTCGCCTTTGAGCTGGAGCTCGGTCTCCAGAAGGTCCGACGGCAGCCGGGCGGCGAGCCCCTCGGGCAGACGGGACGCCGCCAGATAGGCCTTGTGGAGCCGGAAGGGGTGAAGGCCGGCGAGCGGGTTCTTGCCGCCGCCCGGCACCTCTCCCTGGAGGGCGGGAGCCAGCCGGTCGCGGAAGCGGCCGTAGTTGCCCTCGCCGGGTTGGATGCGGGCCACCCGCATCATGCCCCGGATGGCGGTGAGCTGCCGGCAGAACGACGCGAAGAGCGAGAAAAAGCCGAGCCGCGCGTTCAGCGGATCTTCCGCGCCGGTGATCAGGCGGCGGAGACGGTCGAGCGCCTCGGAGGTCCGGCCCGTGGCCACGGCGTCGAGGAGCTGCCAGACGTCCTCCTCCCCGCGGTCCTCGACCGACTGCTCCACCAGCTTGCGGTCGATCCTTCCGGGTTTGATCCCATTTTCGGTCCCAGGCGCCATTTGGGCGAGCTTGCGATACTCGCCGGCGAAGCGGGCGGTGGAGTCGGCGTCGATCCCCCCGCTCCCCTTGCCGCGGCGGTCCCCTTCCTGGCGCAGGGTGCGCCGGGCGAGCTCGGCGAGCGCGTCGCCGGCGATCGCGACCCCGGTCTGGCGCTCGAGCTCCGTCGACAAAAGGTCGAGCCCCTCCCAACCGCCGCCGCGCTCGGCCGCCGCGACGGAGCCGACGCCGAGCACGGCCTTGCGCTCGGCGAGGAGACGCACGACCGGGTGATCCGCGGCCACCGAGCGCTCGGCCAGGATCAGGGCGTGCCCCTCGGGGAGGCCGCCGCGGATCACGTCGGCGAGCGCCGCGAGATCTCCTTCGCCGGCCCCTTGAATGCCTTCGCGCCGCGCCATCTCCAGGAGCCCGGCCAGGTTCGCCCGCAGCTCCTCGGCCTGTTTCTTGCCGCGCGCCCGGCCGCCGCGGGAGCGCCGCGACGTGCCGCCTTCGAACGCCCAGGCCGGGACCTCTCCCAGGAGGCGCTCGGGAGGGCCGGCGTGCGGATCGAGATCGAACAGGTGGAGCGCCTGGAACAGGCGGGAGGCGGCCTGGCGCTCCTTGCCGGAGAGCGGACGGTCTTCGACGGCCACCGGCAGCACCTCGGACGCGTCGTCGATCAGCTCGGCGGCGGCGCCGCGGTCCGCGAAGACCGCGGAATCCACCACCAGGAGCGCCTTGGAGGCGGCGAAGAGAGAGAAGGTCCGGAGGTCCTGCAGGAACGGAGCGAGCGACGGCGGACGGCGGTGCCGCTCGGGCGCGCAGCCCAGGGCATCGGCCAGCGCCGCGGCGACCCGTTCGGCGGCAGGCTCCGCCAGAACGAGGTCGCCGTGCACCAGGTAGACCTGAGGGCGGGCCTGAGGAGGCGCGCCCCGGGTCAGCTCGGCGAGAAACCGGTCGACGGGGTCAGCCACGGGGTCCGCGGATCAGGAGGCTTCGCTTTCGAGCAGGCCTTTTTCCGCCAGCTCCTGGCAATCGATGCAGAAGCGCGCCCAGGGCACCGCCTCCAGCCGGAGCGGATGGATGTTGTTGCCGCAGTTCGTACAGCGGCCGTACGTCCCCGCGTTCATCCGGTCGAGCGCGGCCTCGATCTGCAGGAGCAGCAACCGCTCGCTGTCGGAAATGGAGAACATGAGCTCGCGATTGTAGGAATTGTTCGCGCGGTCCACGATGTCTTCGGTCGGATCGTCCGCTGACTCCTGCCCAGCCCGGACATCCTGGTTGTACATGTTGACGATCTCCTGCCGCTGCTCCTGCAGGCGCGTCCGCAGGGCCTCGTAGCGGTCCTGGGTCATTTCCGGGGCTGCGGCGGTGGACGCCTTGGCCTTCTCTGTCTTGGCCACCTGGGTGTCTCCTTTCACTGGCGAAGAATCAGGGCTCGCGATGATAGCTCATTCCGGCCTCGATCGTGAGCACGCGGTAGAGTTGCTCGTATAGCACGGCACGTGCCAACTCGTGCGACAAGGTGAGCCGGCCGAGAGAGAACGTCCAGCGCGCGGCGTCGAGGACCGCGCGGTCGAGCCCGAGGTCGGACCCGATGACGAAGGCGATCGGATGGGGCCATTCGCTGCGCAGCCGGGCCAGCCGCTCGGCGAGCTGGCCGGAGTCCAGCATCTCGCCCCGGCTGTCCAGCGCCACAATCCAGACGGGATCGGGCACGGCGGCCAAGAGGGCCTGCCCCTCGGCGCGCTGCCGCTGCGGATCGTCCGCCGCCGCGCGCGCCCGCACCGGCACGTCGCGCACCGGAACCCAGCGGACGATGCGGCGGCGATAGTCGGTGCAAATCTCTTCCCAACCCGAGCGGTGATGGCGGCCGGCCCAGACGATGACGAGCTCCCGAGCCACGGTCAGCCGACCGCGGTCTCGTCCCCCTCGTCGCCGCCCATGTGCCGACCCCATTCGTCGATGTAGCCGAGGGTCTTGAAGTCGCGCATGCGGTCGAGGAAGACGACGCCGTTCAGATGATCGAACTCGTGCTGGACGATGCGGGCCTCGAAGCCGCGGCAGACGTAGTCGAGCGGATGGCCATGGCGGTCGAGCCCCTGGACCCGCACCGCCGGATGCCGCGGCACCATCCCCCGCAGGTCGGGGATCGACAGGCACCCCTCCCAGTCGTAGACGAGCTCGCGCTCGTGGGGCGTGATCATGGGATTGACCACGACGCGCAGCGGGATCTCGTGCCCGGAGGATTCGTAGACGAAGACCTGGTCCTCGACGCCGACCTGCGGAGCGGCCAGGCCGACGCCGTGCGACTCGTGCATGCTCTCGATCATTTCGTCGATGAGCTGCTGCGTCTCAGGGGCCGCCAGACGCTCGGGAGCGAGCGCCTGGGCGACAGCCCGCAGTGCGGGATGGCCGAGGCGGACGATGGGGCGGACGGGCATGGTCGCTCTTCCGTGGAAATCGGACGGCGGATTATACAATAAGTCGAGCCCTCACCCCCGGCCCCTCGGGGCCGACATGCTATTCTCCAGCTTCATGACGACCAAGCGATACGGCAGATCCGGAAGCACGTACTCACCCGGGAGCAGCTACCGCTCCGGACGGCCCGGAGCGCGGGTCACCGCGGGGCTCCTGCTCGCCGGAGCCGCCGTGGGGTTGCCGGTCCTGGTCAGCGAGGTGATCCGCCGGCGCGCCGAGCCGCCGCAGTCGCCGCGGTGGGGCCGGGCGCACCGCTACTCCGGAGCGCTGGGCGAGGTCGTGTTCCAGGAGCTCGGGTCCGGCACGCCGCCGCTCCTCCTGCTCCACTCCTTTGGCCCGGGCTATGACGGCAACCAGTGGCGGGCTGCCGCGGAGCTGCTGGCCAGCCGGCATTCCGTGTACGCCCCGGACTTGCCTGGATGGGGCCGCTCCGAGACGCCGCTGGGCGGGCACGTGCCCGAGCTCTACGTCCGCTCGATCGCCGGCTTTCTCGACCGCGTGGTGCGCGGGCCGGCGGTGATCGCCGCCGCGGGCCTCTCCGCGGCCTATGCCGTGCGCATCGCCCTGGAGCGCCCGGAGCGGGTGCATGGTCTCGTTCTGGTCAACCCGCAGGGGATCGCGGCCGACGCCGCCTCTTTCGCCAAACCCGGCGCGGCGTTCCTCCGGCAGCTTTTGCAGATTCCGGTGGCGCGCACCACCGCGCTCGACCTGCTGACCAGCCGCTCGGCTCTGGAGCACCACCTGCGGCGCGAGGTCTATGCGGCCCCCGAGCGGGTGGACGCGGCGCTGCTCGACCATCACTACCGGGCGAGCCACCGCGCCCGCGCCCGCACGGCCCTCTCGGCGCTCCTGCGCGACGACCTCTGGCTCGACGTCGAAAGCGTGCTCGACGAGATCGGCGTCCCGGTGCTCCTCGCCTGGGGCCGCTCGGCCCATGCGGCGCCGGTCGAGAACGCCGACCTGTGGCTGCGCTATCTGCCGGACGCCAAGGTCGAGGTCTTCCACGGGAGCGCGGATCTGCCGCACGTCGAGAGCTCGACGGCCTTCTGCCAGGCGGTCGAGCGCTTCGTGGACGAGCTCCAGGCCTGAATGCGCCGCAACGACACGCTGCTCGATCTCTGTCTGGAGCTCCAGATCCTCGACCGGGTGCCGCGGAGCGGCTACGTGCTGCGCGGCGTCGACCACCCGGAGAGCGTGACGGAGCACAGCTGGCACGTCCTCTTCCTGGTCTGGACCCTGGGACCGCAGATCGAGGGGCTCGACGTCCACCGCGCGGTCGAGATCGCCCTGGTGCACGACTTGGCGGAGCTGCGGATCGGCGATCTGCCCCGCGTCGCCTCCCGCTACTTTCCCCCGGGAGCGAAGAACGTCGCCGAGCTGGCGGCCATGGAAGAGATCCTGGCGCCGCTGCCAGAGCGGGCCCTCAACCTCTATCGCGAGTACCAGGAGGGGACTACGCCTGAGGCCCGCCTCGTCAAGGCCTGCGACAAGCTCCAGCTCATGCTCAAGGTGACGGTCTACGAGCGCTGGGGGACCGGGGCGCTCGCGGAGTTCTGGGAGAACCCGGAGAATTTTCCGGATGGCGGGTTTGCGGTGGTGAAGGAGCTGTTTGAGGCTTTGCGGGAGAGGGGCCGGGGGTGAGGACCTACTCCACCTCCACCCCCCGCCGCCGCAACAGATTCTTGATCTTGTTGTAGAGGTTCTCGCCGAGCAGCGAGTGGGCCGTCGTGGTGATGTCGCGCAGCACGACCCGCAGGTCCTCCGAGCCGCTCCAGTGCTTGCGGGCGTAGGGCTCGAGGTCGCCGCTGAAGGCCTGGGCCAGGACGGCCGAGGCGAGCACGATGTCGTCCATGAAGCCGATGCCGCCGAGGAGCGCCTCGGGGAACAGATCGATCGGCAGGACGAAATAGGCGAGCGTACCGCCGATCAGCGCGCGGGCCGAGCCCGGCACCTCGCGGTCGAGCGACAGGCGGACCAGCAGCATGAAGACGTCGGGCACCAGGAGCAGGGCGCGGACCGCCCCCTCGCCGAGCCGGCCGCTCCGCTTCTCCACCGCGTGGACGATCTTCTCGCGCAACCGGTCGTAGAAGCTCAACAGGCCGCTGCTCGGCTCCTCGGGCTCCGACCGGTGCAGGGCCGCCGCGGCCTCTTCCTCGGCCGCCGCGGAATCGAACGTCTCCAGGTCCTCGGCGACCGCGGCCGACAGCTCGTCCGACGCGGTCCGATCGCCAAAATCTCCAGTCCGGTCATCCATCCCAATGCCCTCCTCACCTCGCAGGGTTCAATTCGCGTGCCATCTACATCTAGAACATCTAGAAGATATACGCAAGCGCGAACCCGATCTGCCCAGCCATCAGGATGAGGTACATGTGCTTCCAGGAGGGATGGTTCTCCGTCTCGGTCAGGGAGTTGGGGTCGCGCAGCAGCAGGTAGACCGTATAGCAGCCCCAGAGCGTCAGCAGGATTCCCAGGCCGGTCAGGATCATGGGATTGCCGGTGAGGATGGGGTGCGCCGGGTTCTGCGGATCCGGCAGGTGCGCCCCCAAAGGGACCAGGAGCCACGGGAAGATGAAGAAGGGGCTGATGATCCACGCGGCCTTGCGCACGCCGTGGATGATCGGCAGCGTCCGGCAGCCTCCGGCCAGGTCCCCCTTGATGTCGGCAAAGTCCTTGGTCGACGAGGCGCCGATCAGGTACAGGCCGAAGACCGTGCCGATGAACCACGGCTCGGCGTACAGGATGCGCGCCACCATCGCCCAGCCCGCCACCTTGAGCAGGATGCCCCGGGGGATGGCGATCGTGAAGTTCGCCAGCATGCCGCGCACCTTCGTCCGCCCGAGCTCGGGCGCCGAGTAGATGAAGGTGGCGAGGAGTCCCGCGAGATAGATGAAGAAGGTCTCGTGGTATTGCACCGGCGCGGTCAGCTTCTCGTGGAGGGTCGCGAAGGGATACGGCACCACCAGCCAGGTGGGGACGAGCGCCAGCGCGTAGAAGATCCAGGTGAACGTCCAGGCCTCGCGCAGGCTGAGCGCTCCGGTGACCAGCGGCCGGCCCGGCTTGTTGATCCGGTCGATCTCCAGGTCATAGATCTGATTGATCGCGTTCGAGGCGGCGTTCATGAAGCTGGCGCAGAGCGAGCCGAGGACCACCGTGAGCACCACCGCCAGGGTGAGACGCCGGTCCGGGTCGGGGTTGTGCACCGAGCCGAAGGCGCAGATCGAGCCGGAGATGATGCCCAGGAGCGGCGGCAGCAGCGTGAACGGACGCGCCAATTGATTGTAGAGAGAGAGCTTGCTCATGGAGCGACTCCGACCACCCAGGGCGTGAACACGACCACCACCAGGGCGCCGACCAGGGTGTTCAGGAAGTTCAGGGCCTCGTTGTCAAGGAGCTGGCGCTTCTCCAGGGCCGCTCCGACCAGGCTCTCGAACGTCGTGCCCACGAAGGCGGCGATCGCGATGGGCAGGACGCCGATCCAGGGATAGAGCCCGAGGAGGGCGCCGAGGCCGCCGACGACCAGCGACGCCGCCACGCCCGCCAGGGTCCCCTCGACGGAGACCGCTCCCTCGGTGCCGCGCGGGACGGGCCGGAAGGTGGTGATCAGGAACGTGCGCCGGCCCAGGAGCTGGCCGATCTCGCTCGACGCCGTGTCCGCCGCCGCCGTGGCGAAGGAGGCGGCGAAGGCGAGGGCGAAGAGGACCGGGTAGTCCGTCAAGGCGGCGAAGAGGGCGCAGGCCGTGGCGACTCCCGCGTTGGCGAACGCGTGCCGCGCGCCGCGCCGTCCCCCCTTCTCCTGCGCCAGGTTCTGCGCCGCCTTCCGCTTGTAGCCGAGCTTCGTGCAGGCGCTGCCGATCACGAAGAAGGCCAGAAGGAGCAGAAAGCCCTCCCAGTCGAGGAAGACCCAGATCGCGAAGCCGACGACAAAGCCGCCGATCACGCCCGAGAGGTCGACCGTGCGCAACGCATAGGCCACGCCGGCCAGTGCCGCGTTGACCCCGGCGGCCAGGAGCACTCGCCCCCCGAGGCCATTAAAGCCGTCCATCTCCAGGAACGGGCGCCAGTGCCCCTGCGTCAGCACGAGGCCGAACAGGAACAGGGCGGAGACGAGGGGCACGCCCAGGTTGTCGTCGAGTCCCTGGGGGATCGATTCCAGGAGGGCGGCGAGCACGGCGGCGCCCAAGGCGGCCGCGACGGCGAAGGCCAGAGAGTAGCGGCCGGGAGCCGTCCATTGCAGGAGGACCGCGGCGGCCACGGTGCCGAAGAGCACGTAGGCGAGGCTCCCCATCCAGCTCTTCCGCGGATTCCACGGGAGCTTGCGGCGGCCGAGCGCCATGCCGGCCACCGAGGCCATACCGTCGCCGAAGGCGAGAATGCCCCAGGCCGCGGCGGCCACTTCCAGCCGCTGCCAGAAGATCAGGATCAGCAGGAGGACGCAGAGCGGATAGAGGATGATGCCGATCGACGAGCCGCTGGCGATCTCGCTCTCGCGCCAGAGCCGCCGTCCGCCGACCCGCGGCAGAAGGAACAAGTTGTTCGCCAATGCGGCCGCCGCCAGCACCGCCGACCAGAACGGTCCCAGGAAGCGGAGGGAGAAGGCGATCAGCCCCACCGCCATGTGAACGGCTTTGCGCGCCAGCTCGCCGCGGGTCAGCGCCATGCCCCGGACTCCCTGAGCCACCCCACCGTTTCCGTCAACCCCTGCTCCAGGGTCCGCCAGGTATAGCCCAGCTCGGCTTCGGCGCGGGCGGACCGGTAGGCCCAGTCGTGGCGGTAGACCTCGACCAGGTCCGGCGTCAGCTTCGGCGTGCCGCCGGTGAGCCGCGCCCACCCCTTCATCGCCGCGCCGCTCATCTTCGCTACGGCATCCGGCATCCGCATCGACGGCATCTTCGATCCGGTCGCACGGCCCACCAGCTCGTAGAAACGGTCCTGGCGGACGTTCTCGCCGCCGAGCACGTAGCGCGAGCCGGGTTGCGCACGCTCCAGAGCAAGGGCGACGCCGCGCGCCACGTCCTCGACGTGCACGTAATTCCACCGCCGCTCGGGACGGCCGAGGAGGGCCGGCAGGCGGCCGTGGACGAGGTCCAGGATGTGCCGCACCACGATGTTCCCCTCGGTCATCTCGCCGGGTCCGTAGATCACGCCCGGGTAGACGACCACCAGGGGAGCGCCCTCAGCGATGGCCTGCCGGGCCTGCCGGTCGGCCAGGGCCTTGGTCCGCTCATAGTCGTTGATCCAGGCGCGGTCTCCCACGCCGGCCGACTCGTCGAGCTCGCCCCCGGCCCCCTTCTCGGTGGGGCCCAGGGCCATGAAGCTGGAAACGTGGACGACCCGCACGACGCTGCCGCTCTCCTCGGCCGCGGCGAGCACGTTGGCGAGACCGCCCACGTTGATTCGATCGAATTGCTCCGGCGGCGCCAGGATTTTGACCAGCGCCGCCGCATGCACCACCGCGTCGCACCCGTCCATCGCCCGCTGCAGGCTGGCGCGGTCGGTCACGTCCCCGGCGGCGAAGTCCACGCCAGCCGGGAAACGCTCCCGCGACGAGCCAGGGCGGACAAGCAGCCGGAGCTCGTGCCGTGGCGCGAGCTCGGCGGCCACCCGCCGCCCCAGGAAACCGGTGCCCCCGGTGAGAAGGACTTTCACCGGGCGATCAGGATCTTCAGGTTCGAGAACTTCCAGCCAATCGGCGGGAAGTACGCGTTGTCCGCCACGCCGTTCAAGCCGAAGGAGACCCGCACCGGCGCGCCGCGGTCCGCGATGTCCAGGTTGTAGGCGCCGCCCCACGCATCCATGATCACCTTGCCGTCGCGGGTGACCAGCATCCGCGTGGTCGCGGCTTCGGCGTCATAGACGACCATGACGTGGTGCAGGGCGTTCTGCTTCCAGGGCGAATAGACCCGGAGCGCCGGCTCGACCACCGGGCTGCCCAGGTCGACCAGGGTCTTGTTGCGGGCGCCGCGGATGAAGGTGCCGAAGTAGAGGGTCTTGCCGAAGCGCGGGCCGCCGGCGTGGAGCATGCCGACCAGACCGGTGAAGATCGGGGTGAACTTGCTGATGTTGACGTCGAAGTCGATCGTCACCTTGCGGTAGGCGCGGTTCTCAACCAGGGGGAGCACGACGTCGAGACCCGAATTGCCCTGGACCGGCGCGAAGAACACGCCCGGGCGGTTCACCACGAGCGTCTCGATCACGTCCTGGGGCGGGACCGACAGCGGATAAAGCATGCGAAACTGCGCCACGCTCGCGCCGACGAAGGTGCCGTAGGCGTAGAACGGCTCGTTGCAATGCACCTCGGCGCGCATGCCGCCTCCGGTCGCGACGAGATCCTTGAAGGGATCCTCGACCACCTCGTGCGAGAGGGGTTGCAGCGTCACGCCCAGCGGGCTGCCGAACGAAGTGCCCTTCGGCCGGAGGAGCTCGACCGTGCAGACCGCGGTCTGCGTCCCGAGGTTCATGATCTCGATGTTCGCATGCCCCCTGGTGTTGCGCGCCAGGTTCTGGATGTAGGCGATCTCATCTCCCTGGAACCAGTTGTCGTTGGTGACGATGGGCACGGGCCAGGCGAGGTCGTCGTTGCGGGTCGAGAGGAACATGCTGCCGCTGCGGATGTTCGGGCCCGGATCGTTGGTGAGCCGGATCATGCCGGGGCCGTTCACGTACCGCGTCATGTTGAAGACGTTCGGCTTCTCGTCATTGTCCACGTCGACCCGCGAGCCCTTCAGGCCGACGGCCGAGTCGCCGGTGTCGACGAAGGCGATCTCGATCCGGCGGGCGCCGTCGTCCGACGTCTCCAGGTGGATCTTCGGGTTGCCGGCACCTGTCAGCGGGCTGGGAACCCAGAAAGTTTCGGCGGACGCGGGGGCGATTCCTGCGAGGCTCGCCAGGGCGAGGGTCAGGACGATTGACGGATTCTTGCTCATTTGTGCTGCACTCCCGGGGCGGGATGTACCCGCCGGACTACGGTTGAAAAATGCTTGCGCCCGATATTCTACGCGATTCCGCACGGCCGCACCGCCGCCCAGAGGTCGGAAAGGGCGTCATCGAGGGTGCGCCGGGGATCCCAGCCGAGGCTCCGCAGGGGGCTGGCGTCCCCGAGGAGCAGCGGCAGGTCCACCGGCCGGATCCGCTCGGGATCGACCTCGATCGTGGCCTTCACGCCGGAGATGGCCTTCAGCCGCTCCAGCGCCTCGCCGATCGAGAACGCCTGGCCGCTCGCGATGTTGTACGTGCCGCCGCGCTCCCCTTTTTCGATGAGGAGCCGGAACGCCTCGGCGCCGTCGTCGACGTGCACGAAGTCGCGCCGCGCCGAGAGGTTGCCCACGCGGAGCACCGGCTCGTGCTCGCCGCGGGCGATCGCGGCGAGCTGCGCGGCGAAGGTGGGGAGCGCGAACTTGATCGCCTGCCCCGCGCCCACCAGGTTGAAGGCGCGCGCCACCACCGCCCCGCGCAGCAGGGCGAGCCGCTCGGACGCGGCCTTGGTCAGCGCGTACGGCGTGCGCGGATCGACCACCCGCTCCTCGGCGATCGGCTGCTCCTCCTCCGGGACCAGGCCGTAGACCTCGGCGCTGGAGGCGATCACCAGGGGCCGCCCCCCGGCCGCCGCCAGCAGGTTGTCCGTCCCCAGCACGTTCACCCGGAAGTAGTCGGGCATCCGCTCCCACGACTCTCCGACGTGCGACAGCCCCGCGAGGTGGACGATCGCGTCCGGCGCGGCGTCGCGGACCACCCGCTCGACGCCGGCGGCATCCTGGAGGTCGACCTCGTACAGTTGGACGTCCCCGACCTCCGGGAACACGGGATGTTCGATCAGATAGGTCCCACTCACCCGGTGTCCCCTCTCCAGGAGGTGGCGGGCGAGACGGGGGCCGACGAAACCGCTGATGCCGGTGACCAGATAATGCATGCGCAGGCTGTTTCAGGCCAACTGGCGGGCCTTGAGCGTCCGCCGCCAATGGTCCAACAGGTCGCGCAGGGTCTGCTCGAACGGGATGCGCGGCTCCCAGCCGGTGTCGGCACGGAACTTCGAGCTGTCGCCGATCAGGATCTCGACGTCGGACGGACGCAGGCGCGCCGGGTCGGTCTCAATCTTCACCTCCACCTGGGCCAGCTCGACGATCCGGTCGAGCATCTTCCGGATGACGATGCCCTCGCCGGTGGCGATGTTGTAGACCTCGCCCGGCTTCCCCTTGGTGACGGCCAGCCAATACGCGCGCACCATGTCGCGCACGTCGGTGAAGTCGCGGATCGCGTCCAGGTTGCCGACGCGGATCACCGGCTCCTGCAGCCCGAGCTCGATCGCCGCCACCTGGCTGCAGAAGTTGGAGGTCACGAACACGTGGCCGCGCCGCGGGCCCGTGTGATTGAAGCCGCGGGTGCGGATCGCCTTGAGGCCGTAGCTCATGAAGTACTGGTAGGCGAGATAGTCCTGGGCGACCTTGGAGACCGCGTACGGCGACAGCGGCCGCAGCGGGTTCGTCTCCTTGATCGGGACCTCGTCAGGCAGCACCAAGCCGTATTCCTCGCTGGAGCAGGCGATCTGCACGACCGGATCGAGACCCAGGGCGCGGATCGCTTCGAACAGGTTCGTCTGTCCGCTGACGTTGGTGGTCAGCGTCTCGTTCGGCGCGGTCCAACTCGACGGCACGAAGCTCTGCGCGGCCAGATGGAAAATGGTATCCGGGCGCGACGCCGCCAGCGCCGCGTGCACCGAGGTGTAATCCCGGAGGTCGCACTCCAGGAGCTTCACCTTCGAGCGCAGGTGCTCGATGTTCTCCATGCGGCTGCGCCAGCGATACATGCCGAACACCTCGACGTCGGGGTGCTCGGCCAGCAGATACTCCGCCAGATGCGATCCGGCGAAGCCAGTGATTCCGGTGATCAAAGCCCTCATCTACGTTCTCCCTTTCGAATCTCCACGGATCGCCCGGCGCATCCCGGACAGGTACTCTGCCAGCCCCGTCTCCCACGCCTCGACCCGCCGGCCCACCACCGCCTCGAAGCGGCCGACGCCGAGCACCGAATAGGCCGGCCGCGGCGCCGGGCGGGGGACCTCCCGCGTCGTCACCGGCACCACCTCCGCCGTGCCCGACCACAAGCGGGCGATCGCCTCGGCGAAGTCGCACCAGGAGGCCCGCTCCCGGTTGCGGTAGTGCACCACTCCGGTCAACCCGAGAGGCGCGCCCAGGGAAGCAAGATCGAGGAGCGCGCCGGCGAGGTAGGGCGTATAGGTCGGGCACCCCTCCTGGTCGTGGACGACCTTGAGCGGCAGCTTGCCTTCCTCGATCAGCCGCACCATGGTCGCCACGAAGTTGGGTCCGCCCGGACCGAACAGCCAGCTCGTCCGCACCACCAGGGCCTTGTCATGAGCGAGCGCCTCCCGCTCGCCATCGAGCTTGCTCTGCCCGTAGACCGACAGCGGGTTCGTCGGCGCGTCCTCGGGGTAGGGATCGCGCGCCGTGCCGTCGAAAACGTAATCGGTCGAGACGTGGAGCAGCCGCGCACCGGCCGCGGAGGCGGCGGCCACGACGTTGCGCACGGCCGCGCCGTTGACCGCGAACGCCTTGTCCCGTCCGTCGCCCTCGGCGGGATCGACTTTCGTATACGCGGCGCAGTTGATCACCGTCTCGGGACGGAACGTCTCCGCCCAGTAGCGCAGCTGCCCCGCGTCCTCGACGTCGGCCTGCGCGCGCGACAGCGCCAGCGCGGCATGGCCACGGGCCCGCGCGGCTGTCACCAGCGCATGGCCGAGCATGCCGGTCCCGCCGAAAATCAACAATCTCACGCTAAGTAATCCCCACCTCGGAGTTGTCCCCCAGCATGAAGCGGTAGGCCTTGGGCTTGAAATCGGTCTTGGTGATCTTCACGTTGCGGCCGATCAGCGAGCCGTCGATGCGCAGCGGCGTGTCGCGGATCTCCGAGTCGGCCAGAATGATCGAGTTTTCCACCTCGCAGCAGACCAGCTTGCAGCGCTCGCCGATCGAGGTGTAGGGGCCGACGAACGCGTTTTCGAGGCGCGCTCCGTCGCCGATCACCACCGGACCGCGCACCAGCGAATCGATCAGCTCGACCCCGGCGCCGATCTCCACGCGCCCCTCGATGCGGCTCCCCTGGCCGATCGGTCCGAGGGAGACGCCGCGCCGGGCGTCCAGGTTCTCGAGGATGATCCGGTTCGCCTCCAGCATGTCCTCCAGCTTGCCGGTGTCCTTCCACCAGCCGCGCACGATGTGCGGGTGCACGTCGAGGCCGCGGTCGATCAGGTCCTGGATGGCGTCGGTGATCTCGAGCTCGCCGCGCCAGGACGGCTTGATCCGGTGCACCGACTCGAAGATGTTCTTGTCGAACATGTAGACGCCGACGAGGGCCAGGTTGCTCTTGGGCTCCTTCGGCTTCTCCACCAGGCGGAAAACCTTGCCATCGGGGGTCAGCTCGGCGACGCCGAACTGCTCCGGCGTGGGCACCTCCGCGAGCAGGATCTCCGAGTTGCAACCGAGCGCCTGGAACTCGTCCACCAGACCCTTGATGCCGCCGGCGATCAGGTTGTCCCCCAGGTACATGACGAACGGGGTGTCCTGCAGGAAATCCTCGGAGATCATCACCGCATGGGCCAGGCCGCGCGGCTCGTCCTGCTCGATGTAGGTGACGCGCGCGCCGAAGCGGGAGCCGTCCCCCACCGCGGCGCGGATCTCGGCCTTGGTCTCGCCGACGATGATCCCGATCTCCGTGATCCCCGCCTCGACGATCGATTCGATGGCAAAGAAAAGCACCGGCTTGTTGGCCACCGGCACGAGCTGCTTGGCGGAGGTGTAGGTGAGCGGACGCAGCCGCGTCCCCTTGCCTCCCGACAGAATCAGACCCTTCATCAGGCACCCTCAGGCAAATTTGCAGGCAGTCTCGGGACCGATCGACTCGGGACACTACGGCTCGGCGTTCGAGCTGCTGCGGCTGGTCAGGTCGAGGAACGTCCCCACGTTCTTCAGGCTCAGCGAGAAGCGGAAATCCTTGTCGCTGGTCCGCGGGCCCTCGCCGGCGTGGAAGTCCCGCAGCTCCAGCCGGAGGCTGTAGCACTGCTGGGTCCAGTCCAGGATGTACCGTTGCGATTGCAGGAACGACTCCTGCACGTCGTAGTTGATCTGGGTCTCCAGGCGCAGCCGCCGCGGCCAGATCGTCACGCCGCCGAACAGCCGGATCTGGTCGCTGGTCTTGTCGCCGCTCTCCGGCGCGTACCGCGTATACCAGGTCAGCCCCACGAAGTCCCCCTTGCGGGAGCCGTAGCTGCCGGACAGGCCGGTCGACTGCAAACCTTTCGACAGCGTGTCGTAGTCGGCCTCCAGCTTGAGGCTGGTCACGTTGCTCGGGTTGAACCGCAGCAGCGCCTCCAGCGGTCCGGCCGTCGACCGGTCCGTCGCCGTGACGATCAGCGGCTGGTTCTCGTCGAAGCTGTAACGGCGCGACAGCTCGAAGAGGAAGATCTCGGTGGCGTTGGCGCGCGTCCCCTCGGGCTTGGCGAGCACGCGGTTGATCAGCGCGACGCGCCCGGAGTTGCCCGATCCCAGGGCGTCGACCTCGTCGAACAGCGGGAAGCGGCCACGGTCTTCTTCGTCGATCTCGTCCAGGAAGTTGTACGTGAAGCGCGGCTCGATGACGTGCTTGAAGCGGGCGTAATCGCCGGCCTTCCAGTCGAACACGCGGGAGAAGGACGGACCGACGATCTGCGCGCTGGCCGACGGCACGATGCGGGAGAGCGACTCGCCGGTGAAGTCGGTCGGCGGCGGCGTCGCGGAGCCGTTCACGCTGTCGGTGTAGTAGGTGAGCCGCCCGCCGCCGGTGACCGACAGGTTGAGCCAGGGGAACGAGCGGATCGGCAGCGTGAGCTGCGGGAACGCGTCGACGCGGCCGTAGGTCCCCGAGTAGGACTCCGGCCGGGAAAGGTCGAGATACGAGGCCGAGCCCTGGAACTGCAGATAGAGCGGCGTGCGGCCGAGCCGGGTCGAGCGCAGGCGGTACTCGAGCTCGGGCAGCTTGCGCTGGTCGACGATGTCGTCGAAGTTGACGAAGGTCTGCCGGTCGTTGAGCAGAAAGTTGAGCAGATGCGGTCCCCAGTTGCCGGTGACGAACGCGCGGCTGTCGAGGAAGCGCAGGCTGTTGCGGTCGAAATCCCGCTCGAAGTCGCGGAAGAAGTTGAAATCCGAGAAATCCTGGTAGTTGACGACCCCGCGCATACCCAGCGGCAGATCGTTGGTCACGTGGTTCCACTCGACCTTCCAACGCCACTCTTCCTGATCGAACGTCTTCGCCAGCGGATCGCGGATCGTGTAGGCGATCAGGTTGCCGCGGGTCCCTTCGCTCGGAGCGTAGCGGAGCTCGTTGCCGAGCCCCAGATACTCCCTCCCGAAGAGGTCGACGTGGAAGGTGGTGTCGTAGCTCCGTCCCAGCACCTGGTAATAGGCCAGGCCGAGGGCGGCGCCGCGGCGGTCCGAATAGCCGATGTTCGGGATCAGCAGGCCCGAGGCGCGGTCGCGCTTGACCGGCCAGAGGATATATGGCGTGTAGAAGACCGGCAGCTTCTTGGCCCGCATCGAGGCGTTGCGGATGTGGGCGTACTCGTCGACCTCCACCCGCGCCGTGCCGAGGCGGAAGCTCCAGTCCGGCACCTTCTGGCTGCACGAGGTGAAGGTGCCGTTGGTGACGGTGTACACGTCGTCGTCGATCTTGGCGATCTCCTCCCCGTTGAAGTAGTAGTCGGGGGAGACCTGCGCCGTGGCTTCCGAGAGCGTGCCGGTCTTGGTGTCGAGGTCGAACTCCGCCGTCACCCCGGTGAGCCGGCGCGGCCCCTGGTCGAGGATGACGTTGCCCGTGGCGGTGACGATCTTGGTGTTCAGGTCCATCTCGGCGCGGTCCGCCTGGAGGTCGACGTCCTGGTAGTGGATCCTCACCTTGCCGGTGAGCACCGCGTAGTCGTCCCGCTTGTACTCCAGGTCGAGGGCGCTGCCCGAGGCGCTGCCCCCGCCCTGCTCGGCCGGAAACTTGAGATCGAACGTGATCGCGTCCGGATCGACCGGCGGCGCGGCCGGCGCGGCCGGAGCCGCGGGCTGCCCGGGCTTGCCGGGAGCGGGCGCCGGCTTGGCGCCCGAAGCCGGAGGAGCTTGTCCTGGAGGAGTTTGTCCTGGAGGAACGACCGGAGCGTCCGTGCCGCCCTCGAGAGGCGCATTGGTGCCGGCCGCTTCGGGAGTCACCGGAGCGGCTGGAGGTTCCTGGACAGCTCCCTCCTCTTCCGGGGGCATCGAGGGCAAGGGCTCCTGCGCCTTCCCGGGGGAGGAGGACAGGAGGAGGGCCAGCAGCAGGCTCGGGAGGAGTCGTCGCGCGTCAGCCATGAGGTGGCGTTAGTCTATGCGCTCCACCACCATTGCGGTAGCCTCGCCGCCGCCGATGCAGATCGCGGCGCACCCGAGACGCAGCCCGCGCTCGCGCAGAGCATGGATCAGCGTGACCAGGATCCGCGCGCCCGAGCTGCCGATCGGATGGCCGAGAGCCACCGCGCCGCCCCGCACGTTGACCCGCTGCGGATCGAGCCCGAGATCGCGGCTGAACGCCAAGGCGACAACGGCGAACGCCTCGTTGACCTCCCACAGATCGATGTCCGCGGCCTTCAAGCCGGCGCGTTCCAGGACGATGCGGGTGGCGCCCACCGGCGCGGTGGTGAACCACTCCGGCTTTTGGGCGAGCGAGGCGTGGGCCACGATGCGGGCGAGCGGCTTGGCGCCGAGCGCCGCCGCGTTGGACGCCGTGGTGAGCACCAGGGCCGCGGCGCCGTCGTTGATCTTGCTCGCGTTGCCGGCGGTCACCGTGCCGTCCTTCTGAAACGCGGGCTTGAGCGTGGTCAGGCGGTCGAGGTCGACCTTGAACGGCTCCTCGTCGCGGTCGACCACGGTCTCGCCCTTCTTGCCGGGGATTTTGACCGGGACGATCTCCTCGGCGAACAGCCCCTTCTCGGTGGCCTCGCGGGCCCGGCGGTAGCTTTCCAGGGAGTAGGCGTCCTGCTCCTCGCGGGTGAACTTGTACTCGGTGACGCAGAGCTCCGCGCAATTCCCCATGTGGATGTCGTTGTAGGGGTCCCAGAGTCCGTCGTGGATCATCGAGTCGACGAGCTTGCCATGGCCCAGGCGGAGCCCGTCGCGGGCGCCGAGCGCGAGATACGGAGCCTGGCTCATGCTCTCCATGCCGCCGGCCGCGACCACCTGGAAGTCGCCGCAGCGCAAGTCGTTGGCGGCGATCATCACCGCCCGCATGCCGGAGCCGCAGACCTTATTTAATGTCAGAGCGCCGGTCGAGACCGGGCAGCCGGCAGCGAGAGCCGCCTGGCGGGCCGGCGCCTGGCCCTGGCCGGCGGGGAGCACGCAGCCCATATTGACCTGCTGAATCTGATCGGCCGTCACCCCCGCCCGCTCGAACGCTGCCGAAAGGGCTCGGGCGCCGAGGGCATGGGCCGGCAAACTGGCAAGAGCGCCCTGGAACGCCCCGACAGGCGTACGCACCGCGCTCAGAATGACGACGTCGTCCATGACATGAGCTCCTAGGCCTGTGACGGCTTGGTTGTGACGCGGGCCGTCCGCGCGAGGGGCGGACGGAGCGCCGGAATGCTACCACAGGGGGAAGAGAAGAACGGTCATGATGTACAATCAGATGTCCAAGAGGAGGTCGAGCCGTCATGCCCAAGCAGTACTCCGTCGCAGAAGCCCGAAAGAAGCTGGCGCACGTCATTCAGCCACGTTCCTTCTGGGCGTCCTACCAGGAGTTCCGCCAAAAGTTCGGCGATCTCGAGGTCGAGACGCAGGACGCCTTCAGCGGCGTCCGGGACCCCTCGCCTGGGCGCGACTTCTCCTGGTGATGCTCAAGTAACTGCTCGACACAAAACCGGCGCGCGGCCTTCAGAGGCGGGATTCACGCAGTTCGAGATTCACACGTTGCGCCGCAGGCACGTGGCCCCGGGTCCAACCCGGGGCGCTTCGGGCCGGGAGCTCGCCGGTCTTGTGCGCGGCATGACACACAAACACTTCGAGCAGCACAAGCAGCACCTGGAGACACAATACCCGCCTAATCTCCGAGAGTCTTCGCCTCGACTCCCCGCCCGCTCTGCTCCCCCGCCGCAACGCACCCGAACCCAGCGCCCCCGCTCCCGCCGGAATTCGCGCCTTCCGCGCCGCGAGACAACACATTCCTCTCTTCATCGGAGCCACGCCCACTCCGGGCGGCATCGGTTCCGCCGAGGTTTGCGCCTCTCCAATCCTCACACGCAACTCTCCGCCCGGGAGATGACACATTCCGCCCGCCAACGGAGACACTCCCATCCCGGCCTGCATCACTTCCATCGGGATTCGCGTCATTCCAATCTCCAGATGCAACACTCCGCCTGCGAGCTGAGACATTCCGCCCGGGAGATACCTCACTGCCATCACGGGCGGAATGGCGCAATCCGCGAGCGCAGTGACTCCGACCGCGGGCGGAGTGATGCACGCCGGGATCGCCGTGATCCACACCGGGATCGGAATGATGCGCGCCGCGAGAGTAGCGGTGTCGGAGGAAGTCGCGGGCTTCAGGCTTCCGGGGCAGGAGAGGGGGATGCCGGGCGGAGTATCGCGGCCCGAGGGGAGAACGGGCGGCTGGGCGGTGGGAGTGGCTCGCGATTCGGGGCGGGTGGTGGCGATTCTGGGGCGGGTGGTTCGGGTGGCTACCCGGGTTCGGTGGTGTTCGGGCGGAGCGATTCGAGGAGGAGTTGCAGCTCGGCGGCGTCACGATATGCCATCTCAGGATCAGCAGCGAGAGCGGGATCGCGGTCGCCAGCGAGAATTGATTGAAGCCGCACAATCAGTGCCTTGTAGAAAGGCGGCGCGTCAGGGTTGGCGGCAAGCTGGTCGAGAAACTCGCGAGCCTCTCCTTCGGCATTCTGCTGAATCACACCCGTTCGACCGTTGACGATCCGGTTGATCACCTTGACCTCGCAGCCAAGGTGATCCGCCAGTTGCCTCTGCGTCAAGCCGAGAGGCTTCAAGAACTCCTCCCGGAGGATCGCACCAGGTGTCGTCGGTTCACGCTTGCGTAACATGGATACCAAGCATACCCCGTTCGGATTAACCATGCCCCGTCCCTTGAGTCCTTTTGGTCCTTCGCCCCCTTGCCCTTAGAATCCCCCCGCGGGAGCTTGAACGCCGTGCGGTCTCTGGGCATCGACTTCGGAACGAAGCGGATCGGCCTCGCCATCTCGGATCCCGAGGGGCGGATGGCGATTCCGCTGGAGACTCTCGCGCGGCGGGACAACCGCTCCGCGCTGCGCGAGATCGCGGCGATCGCCCGCCGCGAGGGGGTCGAGCGCCTGGTGGTCGGCGAGCCGGTCGGCCTCGACGGCAGCCGCGGCGAGGCGGCTGAGCGCGCCCGGGGCTTCGGCGAGCGTCTGGCGGAGATCACCGGGCTGCCGGTCGAGATGGTCAACGAGTCGCTCACCAGCGTCGAAGCCGCCGAGCGCCTGCGCGCAGCCGGCGTCGACCCGCGGCGCAATCCCGAACGGCTCGACGCCGTGGCCGCCCAGATCCTCCTCCAGGAGGCGCTGGACCGGCGCTGAAGGAGGCTGAAGGAGGAAAATTGGTGGCACGAGGCAAGAAAGGCGCGCCGAAGGGCGAGCGGGGGACGTTCCAGCGCATCCTTCTGGGGTTGATGGTCCTGCTCTTCCTTCTCATGGTGCCGGCCGCGTTCGCGGGCTGGTCCTGGTGGAAGCTGCAGCGCCCGTACAAGGGCTACCCCGACAGCGAGCGCCAGATCTCCATCCCGCAGGGCACGGTCGCCACCCAGATCCTCCTGACCCTCCAGAAGGAAGGGGTCATCGCCGATGCCAACCTGGCGCGGTTCTATCTCATCTACTTCATGGGCGATCCCGCCCTCCAGGCCGGCGACTACAGCTTCAGCGGTCCCCTCTCCACCCCGCAGGTCCTGGAGAAGCTCGCCCATGGCCAGGTCGTCACCGCGTCGGTCACCGTGATCGAGGGGCTCACCCTGGAAGAGATCGCCGACCGCCTGGAGCAGGCGGGCCTCGGCCGGCGCGAGGTCTTCCTCGACCTGATGCGCTCGCCCGAGCTCATCGCCGACCTCGACCCCGAGGCGGCGGACCTGGAAGGCTATCTTTTTCCTGAGACCTACAGCTTCGCGCGCCACACCGACGAGCAGACCGTGGTCTCCACCCTGGTCAAGACCTTCCGCCAGCGCTACGAACGGCAGATCCACCCCCTCCTGCGCGGCGATGCGTCGCGCAGCCTGCGCCAGATCGTCACCCTGGCGAGCATCGTCGAGAAGGAGGCGAAGGTGCCGACGGAGCGCCCGCTCATCGCGGGCGTCTACCACAATCGCGTCGTGCGGGGGATCGGGTTGATGGCCGACCCGACGGTGATCTACGCCCTGAAGCGGCTCGGCCAGTGGAACGGCAACATCCGGAGGTCCGACCTCCAGGTCGATTCGCCGTACAACACCTACCGCTATGCCGGCCTGCCGCCCGGGCCGATCTGCTCCCCCGGCCTGGCCAGCCTGGAGGCCGCCGCCGATCCGGCAGACGTCCCCTACCTCTATTTCGTCAGCCGCAACGACGGCACGCACGTCTTCTCCTCGAACCTCCAGGAGCACAACCGCAACGTCGAGCTCTGGC
This sequence comes from Thermoanaerobaculia bacterium, assembly GCA_035264905.1. GTDB lineage: Bacteria > Acidobacteriota > Thermoanaerobaculia > Multivoradales > UBA5704 > UBA5704. The sequence goes on along the minus strand of DATFPH010000503.1, from coordinate 37,098 downwards.
AGCGGCAGTACTGGCGCGACCGGCGGGTCCGCGAGCGGCGCGCAGCCGGCCGTTGAGGGCCTTGCCCGCTTTCTGGGCCTGTTTCGTCTTTTTCCGTTGACAGCTCCGAGGGACTGGTGTATCAAGTAACCTAGCTAACCTTGTGTAACGCGTCGCCTCACGACTTTGATAGAGGAGTTGCGAGCTGGCGGCGCGCCGGTCCCGAGAAGGAGGCCCGATGAACATCCCGGAGGAGTTTGGGAAGTATCTGCTTCTCAAAAAGCTGACCGAAGACCCACTCGGAGAGACGTTCCGCGCCGGCCGCGTCGGCAAGGCGGGCATGGAGCAGGTGGTGCTCCTGCGTGTCTTCAACGGCAAGGGAATGGACGGCGAGAAGCTCTGGGAGCGAGTCGCCAACCGCGCCGCCGTCCAGCAGGCCCTGCGGAGCCCGAACATCGGGAGCGGCGTCGATCTCGGGAAAGTCCGCAGCTTCCCCTATGTGGCCTACGACTACATCTCGGGCAAGAATCTGGCGACCCTGTTCGCCCAGGCCGAGCGCCAGATGTCCCCCATCCCGACCGACCACGCCCTGCTCGTCACCGAACGGATCTCCCTGGCGCTGGCGGCGGCGCACGAGACGCGGGTGCAGGACGAGCGCGTGCTGCACGGCTTCGTGGTGCCTCACCTGATCATGATTTCCAATGAGGGCGAGGCCCGCCTCCTCGGCTTCGAGATCGCCCCCGGCCTGCGCGCTCTCGCGGCGGCCGGCTGGGTCGACCCGGTCCTCCGGCCGTATTTGGCGCCCGAGGCTCTGGAGGGTGCGCCGGTGGGCAAGGCGGACGACGTCTGGTCGCTGGGCGCCATCCTCTATGAGCTGCTGACCGGCGAGCGCCTGCCGGCGCCCACGCCGGAGGGGTACGGCGCGCTCTTCGACGCCGCCGTCCTGCCGAACGAGGGGACGCCTCTGCCGCCGGCGATCGTCGGCCTCCTCAAGAAGAGCCTGGCACCGCGCGACCAGCGCATCGCCGATCCGGTGACCTGGCACAAGACCCTGTCCAAGCTGATGATCGACGGACAGTACAGCCCGACCACCTTCAACCTCGCCTTCTTCATGCACAACCTCTTCCGCGACGAGATCGAGCGGGAGAGCAAGGAGGTCGAGGCCGAGAAGAGGCTGGAGCTGCCGCAGAAGCCCGCCGCGCCCGTGCCCGTCCCGGTAGCGGCGCCCGTCGCGGACGTCCGGGAGGCGACGGGGGTGCGCCAGGGGGCCCCGGCCAGCGCGAAAGCGGCTCCCGGCTCCTCCTCCAAGGCGGGTCTCTTCGTCGGCCTGGCCGCGGCCGTGCTGCTGGCCGCGGTGGGAGGAGGCGCCTGGTACTTCTTCAGTCAGAGCAATGCCCAGAAGGAGGCCGCGGCGGCCGCAGCGGCGGCGGTCCAGCCCGCGCCGATGACCCAGCCGGCGTCGATGTCTGGCCCCGCCCCGGCGCCGGTCCCCGCCGGCCCGACCCGCGAGGAGCTCGAAGCGCAGATCCGGGCCATGCTCGATACCCAGAGCCAGCAGATGGAGGCGAAGCTCAAGTCGCAGTACGACGACCGGGTCAAGCAGCTCCAGCAGCAGCTCGATGAGACGAAGCGGCGCGAGGAGCAGGCCCGTCAGGCGCCAGCGCCAGCGCCCGCCCCGGCGGTGCAGGAGCCAGAGCCGGAGCCGATCAAGCAGGCCGACACCGCGCCGGTGCCGAGCAATTCCGCGCCCACGCAGACGGTGACGGCGCCGTCGGCGAGCACCACGCCCGAGAAGACCGAGCCGGCGCCCGCGCAGACGCGCCCTCAGACCACGGCTCCTGCGCCGGCCCCGGCGCAGACCGCGCCGCGCCAGCCGCAGTACGGCGAGCTCGTCCAAGCCGGACCGGGCATCACAACGCCCAGGCTCAAGGGCCGGCTCGACCCGCGCTACCCCTCCGCCGCCCAGCGCCTCAACAAGGCCGCCGTCGTGGACATCCGGGTGCTGGTCGACGAGAAGGGCTCCGTGCTCGACGCCCAGCGGAGCGGTCCCAAGGCTGGCTTCGGGTTCGACGAAGCCGCGATCGAGGCGGCGCGCCGCGCCACCTTCACCCCGGCCGCGACCCGAGATGGCGTGCGGGTGAAGATGTGGACGGTGCTGCGGGTTTCTTTCCAGCCTGGGCGGTAGCTGGGAGAGGTGAAAGGACCTAAAGGACTTCAAGGACCCAAAGGACAGGCAGCACCGGCGTCTGTCCTTTAAGTCCTTTTCGTCCTTTATCCTTGACTTCTTCTCGCCTACCGCAAAGCCGCTTCGAGATCTTCCAGCGCCTGCCGCACCCTTCGCAGCAGCTCCGAGACCGGCTTGGACCGGGCTTCCGAGGAGTCTCCGGAGGACAGCGGCGCGGGCCGGCCCGGCGGCGGATGGAGCTGTGCCAGCCCCCGCTCCAGACGCGACATCGATTCCGGCCCTTCCTGCGGCGGGAACAGCGCGCCGAAGAAGCGGTCGGGCGGCAACCCGATCACGCGGCAGACGTCCAGGACATGCCGCACGCGCAGCTCCACCTGCCCTGCGAGGATGCGTGTCAGATACCCTGTGCTCAGTCCCAACTCGCGCTCGACTTGCCGATGCGATATTCCGCTCAGACGGATCGCCGTCCGCAGCGCCGCGGCGATCCGCGCGATCTCCTCGTGGCTCATGGAGCGGCATTCTAACTGGACGACGCCACAGACGTTCCTTTCCGCAGCCTCTTTTTTTGGAGTCTCGCATGGAATATCAGCGATGCTAATAATAAGTTAGCGTTAATGGCCACTCGCGCCTCCTTATAAGATTCCCGGCATGCGAATCCTCGCCATTTCCGGGAGCCTGCGGCGCGACGGAGGGAAGCATTCCTTCCTTTTCTCTGTTATCCTGAGAGGCGTTACGCTCTTCTTACGCCCTATCCACCATGAGCCTCGATCTCTTCCACCCCGCCGTCTCGACCTGGTTCGAGAAGCGCTTCGGCTCGCCGACGGAGCCGCAGGTGCGCGCCTGGCCGGAGATCCATGCCGGCCGCCATACGCTCATCGCGGCCCCCACCGGCTCGGGCAAGACCCTGGCCGCCTTCCTCGCCGCGATCGACGACCTGGTCCGCCAGGCCCAGGCCGGCACGCTGCGCGACGAGACGCAGGTGGTCTACGTCTCGCCGCTCAAGGCGCTGTCGAACGACATCCGGAAGAACCTCGAAGAGCCGCTGGCCGGCATCCGCGCCGAGCTGGTCGAGCGTGGCCTGCCGGACGCCGAGATCCGCACAGCCGTGCGCACCGGCGACACTCCGTCCGCCGAACGGACGAAGATGGTCCGCCGCCCTCCGCACATCCTGGTGACCACGCCCGAGTCTCTCTACATCCTGCTGACCAGCGAGAGCGGACGGCGGATGCTCGGCACGGCCCGCACGCTCATCGTGGACGAGATCCACGCCGTAGCCGACGACAAGCGGGGGTCCCACCTGTCGCTGACCGTGGAGCGCCTCGACGGCCTCTGCCGTGGCGCTTCCTCGGGGAAAGAAACGCGGCGCCTGACCCGCATCGGCCTTTCGGCGACCCAGAAGCCGATCGAGGAGGTGGCGCGCTTCCTGGTCGGGACCTCCGAGGTGGGGGCGGACGGCACGCCCCGCTGCGCGATCGTGGACGCCGGGCACGGCCGGCCGCTGGATCTGGCGGTCGAGGTGCCGGGCTCCGCTCTCGAAGCAGTGATGCCCGCCGAGGTCTGGGAGGAGGTCTACGACCGTCTCGCCGAGCTGATCCGGGCGCACCGCACCACCCTGGTCTTCTCGAACACCCGGCGGCAGGCGGAGCGCGTCACCCGCCACCTCTCCGAGCGCCTGGGCCCGCAGCAGGTCACCTCGCACCACGGGAGCCTCGCCAAGGAGCAGCGGCTGGAATCCGAGCGCCGGCTCAAGGAGGGAGAGCTGTCGGCGCTGGTGGCCACGGCGTCTCTGGAGCTGGGGATCGACGTGGGCTCCGTGGACCTGGTCTGCCAGATCGGCTCGACCCGGTCGATCGCCACGTTTCTGCAGCGGGTCGGCCGGTCCGGACACCATCTGGCCGGCACGCCCAAGGGGCGGATCTTCCCCACCTCGCGCGACGAGCTGGTCGAGTGCGCGGCCCTGCTCGATGCGGTGCGGCGCGGCGAGCTCGACCGGCTGGAGATTCCGGAGAAGCCGCTCGACATCCTGGCGCAGCAGATCGTGGCGGCCACGGCGGCCGAGGAATGGTCCGAGGAGGAGCTGTTCGCTCTGATGCGGAGCGCCTGGCCCTTCCGTGATCTGGAGCGGCGCGAATTCGACGCGGTGGTGGAGATGCTCGCCACGGGCTTCTCGACCCGGCGCGGCCGGCGCGGCGCCTACCTGCACCACGACGCGGTCAATGGGCGCCTGCGGGCGCGCAAAGGGGCGCGCCTGACCGCGGTGACTTCCGGCGGAGCGATCCCCGACACGGCGGACTACCAGGTGCTGCTGCAGCCGTCCGGCGCGGTGGTGGGGACGCTCAACGAGGACTTTGCGGTGGAGAGCCTGCCGGGCGACGTCTTCCAGCTCGGCAACACCTCGTGGATGATCCGCAAGATCGAGCCGGGTCGCGTGCTGGTCGAGGACGCCCAGGGGCAGCCGCCGACGATCCCCTTCTGGCTCGGCGAGGCGCCGGCCCGCACGGCCGAGCTGTCGTGCGCCGTGGCGCGGCTGCGGACCGAGGTGGCGGAAGTCGTGTCCAGGGAGGGGCGGACAGCCGCCGTCGCGCGGCTCCGCGACCGGCTCGGGCTCCCTCCGGCTGCGGCGGGGCAGATCGTGGACTACTTCGCGGTCGCCCTGGCGGCCCTCGGGGTGCTGCCGACGCAGGACACCCTGGTGGCCGAGCGGTTCTTCGACGAGGCCGGGGACATGCACCTGGTGCTCCACGCGCCGTTCGGCAGCCGCCTGAACCGTGCCTGGGGGCTCGCCCTGCGCAAGCGGTTCTGCCGGACGTTCAACTTCGAGCTTCAGGCCGCCGCCACCGAGGACGCGATCGTGCTCTCCCTGGGACCGACCCACAGCTTCCCGCTGGAGGACGTCTTCCGCTTCCTCCACTCGAACACCGCCCGCGACGTGCTGACCCAGGCGGTGCTCGACGCGCCGCTCTTCGGCGTGCGCTGGCGCTGGAACGCCGGACGCGCTCTCGCCCTGCCGCGCTTCCGCGGCGGCCGCAAGGTGCCGGCGCCGCTGCTCCGGCAGGCGTCGGAGGACCTGATCGCCGTGGTCTTCCCGGACCAGCTCGCCTGCCTGGAGAACATCGTGGGCGAGCGCGAGGTCCCCGACCACCCGCTGGTCGAGCAGACGCTCCGCGACTGTCTCGAAGAGGCGATGGACATCGAGGGGCTGGAGGCGCTGCTGGCGCGGATGGAGCGCGGGGAGGTCGAGATGGTGGCTCGCGATCTCACCGAGCCCTCGCCGCTCGCCCATGAGATCCTGACCGCCCGGCCCTATGCCTACCTGGACGACGCACCGCTGGAAGAGCGCCGGACGCAGGCCGTCTCCCTGCGCCGCTGGCTCGATCCGGAGACCGCGTCGGACCTCGGAGCGCTGGACGTCGCGGCCATCGAGCGGGTGCGCCAGGAGGCCTGGCCCGACGCTGCCACGCCGGACGAGCTCCACGATGCGCTCCTCACGCTCGGCTTCGTCACTGAGGAGGAGGGGCGGCGCTCCGGCTGGGAGAAGCTGTTCGACCGGCTGGCCATGGATCGCCGGGCCACCGTGCTACGGCCGGGGGGGCTGGCCCTGTGGGTTGCCGCCGAGCGGCTGCCGCAGCTCCGCGCGGTCTTCCCCGAAGCCTCCTTGCACCCGGAGATCGCCGCGCCCGCCCGCTTCGATCGGTCCTGGGACCCGGACGAGGCGCGGGTCGAGATCCTGCGCGGCCGTCTCGAAGGGCTGGGGCCTACGACGGTGGGAGCCCTGGCGGCGAGCTGCGGCCTGCGTCCCACGTCGATCGAATCCGCCCTCGCAGCTCTCGAAGGTGAGGGCTTCGTGCTGCGTGGGCGGTTCACTCCCGGTCTCGGCGAAACCGAGTGGTGCGAACGCCGGCTGCTGGCGCGCATCCATCGCTCCACCCTGGACCGGCTGCGGCGGGAGATCGAGCCGGTCGCCCAGGCGGATTTCGTCCGCTTCCTCCTCTCCTGGCAACGGGTCGATCCCGATGCCCGGGCCGAGGGTCCGGAAAGCTTGGCCGCGCTGGTCGCGCAGCTCGAAGGGTTCGAAGCCGCGGCAGCCTCCTGGGAAGGGGAGATCCTGCCGGCGCGGATGAAGGAATACGATCCGGCGTGGCTCGACGCGCTCTCGCTGGCCGGCCGCTTCGTCTGGGGCCGCGCCTTGCCACCGCAGCCGCCGAATACCTTGGCCTCGCGGAAGACCGGTCCGGTGCGCTCGACGCCGATCGCCCTGCTGGGCCGCCCGCGCCTGCGCCACTGGCGCGAAGCCGCGCCGCCGCTCGACCCCGCGGCCCTCGACCTGTCGGCCGGCGCGCGCGCCGTCTACGAATTCCTGCGCGACCAGGGGGCCTCGTTCTTCGGCGAGATCGCCGACGGAGCGGGGCTGCTCCACACGCAGGTGGAGATGGCCCTCGCCGAGCTGGTCGCCTGGGGGCTCGTGACGTCCGACAGCTTCACCGGCCTGCGCGCGTTGCTGGTGCCCGCCCACAAGCGGCCGTCCGTCGACCGCTCCGGCACGCGCCGCTCCACGGCCCCGGCGCTCTTCGGCATGGAGAACGCCGGCCGCTGGTCGATCCTCCGTCCCGGCGCCCCGGCCGCTGCAACGGACGGCCCCTCCCACGAAGCCGTGGAGACGATCGCCCGCACGCTCCTCCTGCGCTATGGCGTGCTCTTCCGGCGCCTGCTGGAGCGCGAGACCCTGCTGCCGTCGTGGCGCGATCTGCAAACGGTGCTGCGGCGGCTGGAGGCGCGCGGGGAGATCCGCGGCGGGCGGTTCGTCGACGGGTTCTCAGGCGAGCAGTACGCACTGCCGGATGCCATCGGCCGGCTGCGGGCCGTCCGCAAGGAGCCGAAGCGCGGCACCATGGTCTCAGTGAGCGCCGCCGATCCGCTGAACCTGGTGGGAATTGCGACGCCTGGAGACAAGCTGGCCGCCCTGCCCGGCAACCGCCTCCTCTGGCGCGACGGCGAGCCGATCGCCCTGCTGGAGGGACGCGAGCCCCGCTTCCTCGTCGATCTCGACCCCGCCGCCCGCTGGCAGGCCCAGAGCGCCCTCATCCGGCGCAGCGTCGCGCCGAAGCTCAAGGCGTATCTGGGTCGGTCAGCGTAGGGCTCCGGGGCTCACCGCCTCCGGCGCGGTTTCCAGAAGCGTTCTTCGTTGTAGAGATCGTTGTTGTAGAAGTCCTGGTCGCGCGCAGGGTCGTGCCGGTAATCCCGGTCGAAGTGCTGGCGCACCGAGGTTTCGTACTCGCGGGTGACGGGGCCGTGGTCGTAGGCAGGCAGGCCGCCGACCAGCGTGTGCAGCAGATCGACGATCACCCGGTCTTCCCTCTCGTCCAGCTGGGCCGAACCGATCGGGATCAGGACGTGATCGCTGCGCGTGCCGGGAGCCGCCGCCGTGCCAGGCGTGGCCGGGCTCGCGCCGAGATTCCCGCCGGTGACCGACAGGACGTCACGATCCAGGTCGACGTCCAGATAGCGGACCTTCATCGCCTGGACGTCCACCAACAGCTCGTCGACCTCTCCAATCCTGCGGCCGTCATTGGCATAGACGTTCCAGCCGCGCACGTCCGGATCGCCCTTGGCCACGGTGAAGTCCTTCAGGTCCTTGAGACGGGCGACTCTCCCTCCTTCGAGGGTCGCGGCGCCGGCTGTATGGTGCAGGTCTTCAGGATGCGTGTGGTGGGCCATTCCTTCCTCCTCTCTCAGGCGGCGCGGGCGAGATCCAGGTTGACGTCCGGAGCGGCGAGAGTCACCGGCACCAGGCTCGACTGCTGGGGCTGCGCCGCGTTCCGCGCGTTCCGATCATTGCGGTCGTTATCCATCATCGCGAGCAGACCCCAGACCAGCAGGGCAGCCACGAGAATCCCGAGGATCAAGGGCCAGATCTTTCTCTGCGGTTTGCGTTCGACACGAATCTCAGCCATGGGGAACCTCCTGCGTCTCGGGCACCCCGCTCAGATGATGATGTGCTGCGGGGGTGGGTGCCCGGTGTCGATCCCCGCTTGACAAGGGGAGCTGCAAGGACCGGGCCGGAGGCTCAGATATCCAAGCCGGAGACGAGCTCGCCGAAGCGGGCAAGATCGACGTTGCCGCCAGAGAGGACGACGCCCACCCGGCGGCCGGCGGCATCCGGCACCTGGCCATGGAGGAGGGCCGCGAAGCCCGCCGCGCCGCCCGGCTCCACGACGATCTTCAGCCGCGAGGCCGCCAGCGCCATGGCGTTCCGGAGCTCGAGATCGCTGACCGTCAGGATGCCCGCACTCAGGGCGCGAATGATGTCGAGGGTCCGCTGCGCCGGGCAGGTGGTCTGGAGCGCATCCGCGATCGTCTTCGGCGGCGGGATGGTCACCCGCTCGCCCCGCGCGACCGAGAGCTGGACGTCGTTGCCGGCCTCCGGCTCGACGCCGTAGACCCGGATCTCCGGCCGGAGCGTCCGCGCGCTCACGCAGATGCCGGAAAGGAGGCCGGCGCCGCCGCAGGGGGTGACGATCACGTCGAGGTCCGGCACCTCGCCGAGCAGCTCCAGCCCCAGGGTCCCCTGCCCCGCGATCACGCCGTCGTCGTCGAACGAGGGGACGACGACCGGCCCTTCCTCCTCGGCGATCCGGCGGGCGATCGCCTCCCGGTCCTCGCCCGCGGCGCGATTGTAGAAAACGACCCGCGCGCCATAGCCGCGGGTGGCGGCAAGCTTCAGGGCCGGCGCGTCGTTCGGCATCACGATGGTGGCGCGGAGGCCGAGCTCGCGGGCGGCGAGCGCGATCGCCTGGCCGTGGTTGCCCGACGAGAACGCGACGACGCCGCGCGACCGCTCCTCGGGCGTCAGCTGGGTCAGCCGCGAGAACGCACCGCGCGCCTTGAAGGCGCCGGTGCGCTGGAACATCTCGCATTTGAAGAAGACGCGGCAGGCGAGCCGCTCGTCGATGGCGTGGGAGGTGAGGACCGGCGTGCGGCGGACCCAGGGCGCGATCCGCTCGCGCGCGGCCATGACGTCGTCGAAGCTGACCGAGAGCTGGGGGGAGGAGGTGGGCCGATTCCGATCCATGGCCGCCCATCCTATCCTCCCCCCTCTCCCTTCGCTACGGTTTGATGGCGAACGCCGGCTGCCAACCCGGGTTCACGCCGTCACCCGAGTAGGCGCCCCGGAAGGCGCTCAGGCGCGACAGGCCGTTGAAGTCCGCGTTCACGTCCACCAGGCCGGTGAGGAAGCTCAGGTCGATCGCGCTTCCCTGGAGCGCGCCCGACCGGGGGTAGAGGTCGAGCGTCCCGGCGGCGAGAGTGCCCGCGGGGTTGTTGAGATATTGCCCCGCGGCCGAGTACGGCCCCGTGACATTGCCGGACTGCTGGCCACCCGAGATCGGAGCTCCCGCGAAGACCGCGTTGCCGTAGACCCGCTGCGGGTAGGCCGTGTTCGCGCCGGTGATCAGGATCCCCTCGCCCGTGGCCACGATGGTGTTGTTGAAGACGTCGATGCGCCGCGGCACGTCGTTGTGCTTCTGGATGCGCACCGTCCGCGCGAAGCCGCGCTGCACGAACAGATTGTCGTGCAGAACGATGTTCCCCTCCCCCTGGAAGAGGGCCTCGGTGGGGTTCAGGTAGAACAGGTTCCCATAGATCTGATAGACGTCGTTCGATCCGGCGCCGGAGAGCGGCCAGTGGCCGACCAGGAGGTTTGGCCGCGCGTTGGTGCCGGTGGCCGCGTTCTTCTCCTTGGTGAAGACGTTGTGCCGGATGATCGTCGTCCCATTCGTCGGGATGCCCAGGGTGGTGTCGCGGCCGAGCTGATGCTTGATCTGGATGTCGTACAGCCGGCTCTCGGAGATCACGTTGTGCTCGATCAGGCTGTTGACGAACTCGCCGGTGCCGTCCGACTTGCCGAGGTACATACCGACGCCGGCTCCGACGATGTCGATCCGGCGGATGACCCAGTTCCAGGCGCGGCTCTTGGTGTTGATCCCGGTGCGGTTGAGATTGCCGCCGAAGTAGTTGCGGAGCTTCAGGTTGTCCAGCGTGATGTGGTGGGCGTAGGTGGAGCCCACCTCGGCCTTGACGCCGTCCCCCGCCTTCCCCTGGCCGTCGAGCGACAGGTTGCGGAAGACCAGATAGCTGACGTTCTTCAGGCTGATCGTGTTGTAGATATCGCTGCCGGTGAACAGGGCCGGGGTGCCGGTGGCCGGCCCCTCGATGACGATGCAGCGGTTCGGCTGGCCGTTCTTGCCGGAGAAGACGAGCTGCTGCGTGTAGGTCCCCGGTGCGAGGAGGAGCCGGTCGCCCGGCAGCAGGCCGGCGAGAAGGCTCTTGTAGTTGGAGGGGTTTGCCTGGATCGTCCGCGTCGGAGCCACACCGCCACATCCGCCGATCGTCTGGTCGAGGGTTTGCGCCTTGAGCCCAGGAGCGAGGAGCAGGGCGGCGAGGGTGGCTACACGAAGCGCGATCTTCTTCTGCATGCGGGACTTCCTCCAGGTTGCAGTCACTCGGGAGTTGCTACGTGGCAACCAACGAATCGATGGCTGCGCATTATTCCAGCCGCTGGAAGAAATGTCCAGACAGTTTTACCCTCTCCAGACGGGACTGGAGAGAGGCCGTTGTAAGAGAGGGACTGTCCGTTACTCGAGGCGCTCGACGCGGACCCGGCGCTCGCCCGCGGTGATCCGGTTCTCCACGTCCAGCAGGCTGTCGCGCACCAAGGCCTCGCCCACGGTGCGGGCCGGAGCGGAAACACGAAGGGCGCCCCCTCGCGGAGCGCCCCAGGTGCGTTCGTTGCGGAAGGAGAAGGATCAGTCCGGCTCGGGGCGGACCAGCAGGCCGGGCCCGCGCTCGAGCCGTTGCAGGACGCCCGATACCAGCGCGAGCAGCTCCAGGGTCGCCTGGTCCTGCTCGACGGCGTCGGTGAGCATGAGCAGAGCGGCCATGGCCTCGCGCTCGACACCGAGCGAGCGGAAGGTCGCCACCATCTCGGTGACGAGCTGCCGCACCTCGGCCTTCTTGCCGAGCTGCAGGCAGACCATGGCGAGGTCCAGCGACGTGATGGCCGCCTGATAGCCCAGGCCGGCCGCATCGAGATCGCGGCACACGTCGCGGAAGAGCGCCTCCGCCCGCGGCAGCTCGCCCATGCCGGCGGCGATCTTGCCCTCGATCGTGCGCAGCTTCACCCACTCGTGTCGACCGGCGTAGCGCTCGTAGAGCGGCTGCATCCGCTGGAGCTGCCGCAGCGCCGCCTCGAACTCGCCGAGCTCGACCCGGAACAGCAGGATATTGTGGAGCGTCCGGAACGCCAGGCGCGGGTCCTTGTCACGGTCGATCGTGGCGAGACCCTGGGAGAGGATCTGCAGACCCTCTTCGGCGTTGCCCGTGTAGCCGGTATAGAGGCCCTTCATGACCAGGACGCGGCCGGCCTCGTGGACCGCGCCGAGCCCCTGGTACAGGGCATACGCCGTGTCCAGCATCTGGAAGGCTTCGGGGAACCGCCGCTGATCGCAGAAGAGCGACGCGCTCAGATCGGCCAGGCGGGCGAGCAGGGCCTCCGAGCCCGTGCCCTCGGCGCGCAGCTCGAGAGCGCGGATCATGGCACTCTCCGCCTGCGCCATTTCATCATTGGCGCGGTAGGCATTGGCCAGCTCCGCCCAGGAGCGGGCGCGCAGATCGGCGGTCTCGCGCAGGCCGCGCTCGGCCGGATCGATCCGCTCGGACGCCTCCCGCGCACGCGTTGCGAGAGCCAGCATGTCGGCCGGCTGGTGGCGCAGGTCCCGGCTCTGCTCAAGCAGGGCTTCGCAGAGGGCGAAGGCGTCCTCGCGCGGCGCCGCTTGCTCCTGCCGCCAGGCGATCGCCTTGTGGAACGCCGCGGAAATCGCGTCGTCGTAGGCGAAATCCTGCTCCTGCGTGATCTCCACCTCGAGCTCGCCGGGATGGAACATGGCGCCCGCGATGGGCTCCATGCTCTCCTGGCAGATCTCGCAACCGCCCAGCAGGTGCAGCAGCACGCGCTGCCGCTGCCCCGTGGGCAGATGACCGAAGAGGAAGGCCTCCAGGGTCGCTCGGTCAGGATGTCCAGTCATCGTTTCTCCTTCCAGGGAGCCAAAAACAAAAAAAGAAAAAAAGGTCCTTCGTCCTACTGATCCTCGGCTTCTGGCGGCGGCCCGCTCACGATCGGCACACCGTTGGGATCGAGCCCCGCTCCCTTGTCCATCGAGTCCATCGCCCAGATGGCGCCCGGCTCTCGACCGGCCTGGACCTTCGCCCCCGCGTCCTCCGCAGCCCAGAGCCCCGAGAACCAGAGCAGGCCCCGCTCCAGCCAGCCGAGCTCTTCGGCGGCGGCAGGGTTCGCTCCGGCAAGCCCCAGAACGGCGGCGAAGGCCAGAGCGGCGCAACCACGGCGAACGGTTCGGAGTCCCATCAGATTCTCCTTTCGCGCTGTCGGCGCGGGTTTCACCTACCCTTTTCAGGTGCCGCGAGACCCCCGAACCGTGTCACGCGCCTGCTCACCGGGTGGGCAGAGGACAAATCGCGGTGCCCAGATGCTGGGCACGAAGGATAGCACAGAGCTCTCTCCACAGCTCGATTTACAGCTCAAACACCGCCGTTTTGCGCCGGAGCTGGAGGACGTGGACGTCCGGATCGGCCAGCACGCGCTCGGGCTCGAACGCGCACGCGATACGCACCTCCTTCTCCTCGCCGGGGCCGAGGACCACCGGCGGCGTCCGGGCGTCGCGGTAGCCCGGCTTCGCCTTCCCCTCCTCGGTGTAGCGCTCGCCGCGCGCCGCCGCCACCTCGACCGGCATGCGGCCGGTGCCGGCGTTCTTCACCTTGACGACCACCTCCCACCCCGCCCCCCGCTTCTCCTTGCGCGCGCCGCTCAGCTCGTACTGGGGGAGCGCCACCTCATGGAACCACTGCCTGGTGAAGGCGTCGTAGGCCGCCGGATCGGGCGCGAACGGACGCATCGTGGCGATGAAATCCTGGAGCACCGGGTGGTCCGGCTTGTCCCCCCAGTCGGCGATGAACCGCCGGAGCCCCGCCAGGGCCCGCTCCCGCCCCATGTGCTCCAGGAGCATCCAGAAGACCCAACCTCCCTTGTCGTAGGTGACCGTGGTGTCCCCCTCGCGCGAGCCCTCGATCCAGACCAGCGGCTTCTCGACGTCGACCCGCCGCTCGTCGCCGTAGCGCTCCTCGATCCGCTTGGCGAACTCCATGCGCGCCCGCGCCCCCTTCACCTGCTCCAGGAGGAGCAGCGTGGAGAAGTGGGACATCCCCTCCGAGAGGATGTTGCCGCCCGGCCCCTCGCCCGGGGTCAGCAGGTTCCCCCACCACTGGTGGGCGCTCTCGTGGGCGGTCACCACGAAGACGGCATCGGTCTCGATGTCGCTCTTGGTGAGGAAGCCGATCCCCTCGGAGAACGTGATGTTGGTAGGGAACCCCTGGGCGTAGGTGTCCAGGTTGGGGAATTCGGAGAGCTTGAGCTCGCGCCACGGGAACGGGTGGAACCACGCCGAGTACCAGTGCCGCGCCGCGTCGAGCGTCGCGCTCATCTCGTCGATGTTGTAGCCATGCTCCGGGTGGTAGTAGATGACCGTCCCCTTCCCCCGCCGCTCGCTCCAGCGGCCGGCGACCACGTTGAAGAAACGGACCGGCCGGTCGCTCTCCCAGACCGCGGTGCGCAGCCCCTTCGCCACCGTATCGCTGGTGCGGGTGCCGACCGAATTCCAGGTGTACTCGGCCGGCCCCGTGACGCGGATGCGGGTGGTGAACGAGCGGTTGAGGCCGAAGCCCGCGTCGGTCCTGCCCTGATAGAAATCGGGCGGGTAGTCGCGCGGCTCGTAATCGTTCTCATCCTCCTTGCGGCCGATCCCCTCGACGAAGCCGAGGACCGGCGTGAAGCTGGGGGTGAAGCTGGTCAGCACCACACCCGCGGGGAGGATGAACTCGCTGGTGCCGCCGCCGTTCTTGGTGTTCCCTTCGGGAAACGTCCCTTCGAACCGGAAGCCGATGCGCAGGCGGCCGCCCGGCGGGAACGGACCCGGCGGGGTGAAGACGTAGAGCCCGGCCCGGTTGTCGGGCTCGTACGGCTTGCCGTTCAGCGTCCACTTCACGTCCTTCCAGTGCCGTCCGCTCGTCAGGGCGAAGCGCGTCAGGGGGGCGTCCCGGTCATTGATCAGCTCGTACGTCCCCTGGTTGCGGAACCACCGGCGCTCGGGCTCGAAGCGCAGGTCGAGCTCGACGCGGGACAGAGACGGCTGCGGAGCGTCGAGCCAGGTCGCCAGGTTCTTCTTCCAGTAGTCCCGCCCCTTCTTCTCATCGGCGTCCCCCTGGAAGCCGCCCTGGATGGCGAGCCAGAGGGAGACGCCGCAGACCAGCGGCACCAGGGCCACCGGGGCGAGGCGGAGCGCCGCCCGGCCGATCTGGCGCGGCGCGGCGCGGTGCAGGGTGGCGATCGCATCGGTCTGCCGGCGCTGGAAGGCCTGGACCGCGATCACCGTGAACAGGGCGGTCAGACCGAGCACCATCAGGCGGTTGAGCAGCAGAGCGCGGGCGTCGAGCTGGAACGGCCCCATGTCGGACCAGCCCAGCACTCCCCAGAGCGGCCAGTTCCCGACCCAATTCACCTCGCCGGCGAGCAGCTTGTAGCCGGTGAAGACGATGACCGCCAGGCCGATCGCATAGGTGGCGTAGCGCTGGCCGGTGATGGCGCGGACGGCCAGGATGAAGGAGGTCCAGACGAGGAACGTCGGGACCAGCAGGAGTCCCCAGACGAGCAGGAACGGCCCGAGGTCGAACCCCACCTTCCCCTGGATGAGCAGCGCGATGGCGCAGCCGAGGAAGGTCGCCACCACCATGAACACGCCCACCACGCTGTTGGCCAGCGATTTGCCGAACAGGATCGAGGCCGTGGGGATCGGCGTGGCATAGAGGATCGGCGCGGAGCCGGAGCCCAGGTCCCGCTCGATCGACTCCACGGTGTAGAACATGAGCAGGAAAACGAGCAGAAAGCTGAGCACGCCGCTCGAGCTCACCGCCAGTTGTCCCGGTGTGATCAGCAGGCGGGTCCCGAAGGGGCCGAGCTGGATCAGGCTGTTGCCCAGGGTCTCGAACAGGATGAGGGCGGCGAACAGGTACAGGCCGGGCGCGGCCAGCAGGTTGCGCAGCTCGGTGCCCGCGATGCGCAGAGAGCCGCGGGTGAAGCCGATGCGGTCGTTGCGCATGCCCAGCGCGGCCAGCGGGCTGGGAGAGACCGCGGCGCGCGCCGCGGTCAGCACGGCCTCGTCCAGGGCGCGGGGCACGCGGTGGCGGACCTGCTCGCGCTCGGCGCGGGAGACCCGCGCGCCGCGCAGGCTCCGCGCCAGGTGCCGCTGCGCCAGAGCGACACCCAGGACGCCGAGGGCGGTGAAGGCGGCCCGGGAGAGCACGAAGGCCGTGTCCAGCCCGATCGGGCTCATGTTGTAGAACCGCGCGCCGCGATCCAGCTTGAGCCAGGTCTGGTTCAACCAGCGGAACCCCGCGGGGTCGAGCCACATCAGGAGGCGGTCGATCCGCGGGTCGAGCCAGGTCGGCGTCCAGTCCCAGAAAAAGAAGATGCTGACGAGCAGGATCGCGATGGGGAAGAGGAACACGGCGAGCGGCCGGCGAAAGCGCTCGCCGAGCCAGAAGGAGACGCCGGCCATGAAGATCAGCATCGGGAGGCCGAAAACCAGAGATGGCCGCAGGTAGTTGGCCAGCTCGAAGGGTCCCCGCACCTCCACCGCCTCGGCGTTCGGGATCACGTGGTTGAACACCACCATGAACAGCAGGTGGCCGAGGAGAGCGAGGAGGAATCCCGTGAGCACGGCCAGGAACTTTCCCCAGATGTACTCCGCCGGGCGCAGCAGCGTGGAGTGGAGGAGCTCGCCCGTGCGGCTCTCGTCGTCCCGCACCACCACCGTGCCGGCGGCGATCGAGAGGAACAGACTGTGCACCAGGCAGACCATGATGCACAGGATGAAGGCGACGCTGAACTCCGAGGTGACCCAGGCCCGCTGCCCCCCGACCGAGGAGTCGCCCGAGGAGATCTGCATGTCGCCCGTGGACATGACCCAGCTCAGCAGCACGGCGAGGAGAATGAGGAACCAGAAGAGCGGCCGCTTCAGGGTGTAGGACAGCTCGAGCCCATAGACCGAGCGGGCGCGCGTGAGGCTGCTCATCGCACCGCTCCGGCCGCCGTGACCCGCTCGTCTTCGCGCGGAGCGGCGGCCACGTCCTGCATCAGGTGGAGATAGGCGTCCTCCAGCGTGGCCGGCACCGGCTCGAAGCCCACCGGGGCCACGCCCGACGGCTCGTAGATGCGCACCCGGTGCCGCCCCTCCATGAGCAGCGCCTGGGTGACCCACAGCCGGCGGCGCACCTCGTCCAGATCTTCGCGCGCCACCCGACCTTCGAAGATCTTCCCCTGCAGAGCCGACCGCGCCTCGTGCGGCGAGGTGTCGGCCACCAGCCGCCCCTGGCGGATCACCACGAAGCGGGAGCAGAGCACAGCCACGTCCTCCACGATATGGGTCGAGAGGAGGACGATGCGGTCCTCCGCCAGCTCCGCCAGAATGCGGTAAAAGCGCAGACGCTCCTCGGGGTCGAGGCCGGCGGTCGGCTCGTCCGCGATGATCAGCCGCGGGTTGCCGGCGATCGCCTGCGCGATGCCCAGGCGCTGGCGCATGCCTCCTGAGTAGGTCTTGACCCGGCGCTTGGCCGCATGGGCCAGGTTGACCCGTTCCAGCAGCTCGCCGACCAGCTTCTTGAGGCCCCCCGGCGCCTCGACCCCCTTGAGCTCCAGCAGGTGGGTCAGCATCTTCTCGCCCGTCAGGTGGGGATAGAAGCCGAAGTCCTGGGGGAGATAGCCGAGCCGCTGCCAGACCGCCTGCGGGTCCGCCAGGATGTCGTGGCCGTCCAAGGTGACCCGGCCGGAGGTGGGCTCGAGCAGGCCGGCCAGGATGCGCATCAGGGTCGTCTTGCCGGCGCCGTTCGGGCCGAGGAGGCCGAACATCCCCGGAGGGACGTCCAGATGGATCCCCTGGAGAGCGGTGACGGGGCCGGGGTAGACCTTCACGAGATCGCGGATCGTCAACATAGGGAGATACTACGAGAGGATGGCGCGAAGGTTACGCGGCGCGGAATCCGCGGCAGGTGGCACCGTGTTGTTCTGGAGAGTCCACCGGCCGCGGCCGGTCTGGAAGGAGACCCATGAAGCCCATGCCTGCCGTCCGTCCCGTCCGCCTCGCCGCTCTGCTCGCCGGAGGCGCCCTGGCGCTGTCCCTCGCTCCGGCTTGCGCCGCAACAACCGCAACGACCGCCGCCCCTGCCGACTACGTGCGGAAGATCGAGGCCTGGCAGAAGGAGCGGGTCGACGACCTCAAGAAGGAGGACAGCTGGCTCACCCTGGTCGGCCTCTTCTGGCTCGACGAAGGCGAGAACCGGTTCGGGAGCGATGCCGGCAACAAGGTCATCTTTCCGGAGGGGAGGGGGCCGGCCGTGGCCGGCACCCTGATCCGGGAGGGCAAGAAGGTCCGCGCCCGCGTCGCCCCCGGAGCCGGGGTCACCTCCGCGGGCAAGCCGGTGACCGAGATGGAGCTGGCGTCCGACGCCAGCGGAGAGCCCACGGTTCTGGATCTCGGGACGCTCTCCTTCTTCGTGGTCGAGCGCGGCGACCGGATCGGCGTGCGGGTGAAGGACAAGGCGAGCCCGGCCCGGGCCTCGTTCCGCGGCCTCGACTTCTATCCGATCCGTCCCGAGTGGCGGATCGCCGCCCGGTTCGAGCCGTACAACCCGCCGAAGAAGGTGGCGATCCCCAACGTCCTCGGCCAGGTGACGGAGTCCGACTCACCGGGCGCCGTGGTGTTCGACTGGCAGGGGAAGACCTACCGGTTCGACGCCCTGGGCTCGGTGAAGGACGGGCTGTCCACCATCTTCGCGGACGCGACGAACGGGCACGAGACCTACGGCGCCGGCCGCTTCCTGGAGCTCGGGCCGGTCCAGGACGGCAAGGTCGAGGTCGATTTCAACACCGCCTACAACCCGCCGTGCGCCTTCACCGCCTTCGCCACCTGCCCGCTGCCGCCGAAGGACAACAAGCTGACGCTCGCGGTGACCGCGGGGGAGAAGAAGCTCGGAGACGGGCATCACTGATTCCGGCGCCGATCTTGCAGTCTGCCTCGCCGCATGGCAGCACCCGACAGCACCCAGTGGATCCTCCAGCTCGTCTGGCTCTTCGTCCTCGCGATCCCGATCGCCTGCGTCGCCTGGACGGTGACGCACGAGGAGATCTTCCGCGAGCCGCGCGAGTACTGCGCCCGGCGCTCCCGCGAAGGACGCACCCTGGTCGAGCGCAAGTTCTTTTATCTCTTCACGTGCGAGTACTGCTTCAGCCACTACGTCACGATGTTCTTCCTGGTCCTGACCCGCTACAAGCTCCTGCTCGACGACTGGCGCGGCTATCTCATCTCGCTGTTCGCCCTGGTCGCCGTGGCGAACACCTACATGAGCGCCTTCGGACGCCTCCGCCAGGAGGTCAAGTCCGAGAAGCTCGAAGCGGAGCGGAAAGAGAAGGTTCTGGAGAAGGCAGAGAAGAGAGAGCAGGAGGAGGAAGGACCGACCGCCGAGCCGGCGCGCGCGCCCGTCACCCTCAGCTCTCGCTCGCGCTGACCCCCTCTTCGCCGGAGGTCTCGACGGCAGCCAGGACCTCCTGGGCGCGGCCGGCGTCGTCGGGGTGGACCGCCAGCCGGTTCAGGGCGAGCGCCCGGCCGGTCAGCAGATCGAGCGGCGGAAAACGCTCCTCCATCACGCACGCCTCGATCCCTTGCGAGTCGAGGAGCGTCCGCGCCAGATGGGCCTCCCAGGGAGTCCGGAAACGGGCGACCGTCACCAGATCCGGCTCGGACGAAGCCTCCTGATCCTCCGCTCCACCCTCCCGCCAGACGGCCCCGCAGTGGCGGCAGGTCCAGCGGCGGATGAGGATCGGCAGCGGGAACCCCAGCAGGAGCCAGAAGCCGATGAGGCTGCGCCGCGACCACCGCTCGAACAGGATGTCCTCCGACCGGCAGGTCGGACAGCGGGGCGCGAGGGCGTCCTCTTCGGTCACCAGATAGATCGGCGGGATGGGGCTCTCACGCGCCAGGAGCTCGGTGGCGCGCGCCGCCTCCTCTTCCCGGACGCGCAGCTTGACCCCGCCCACCAGGCTCCCGCCGTAGAGGCTGCCGACGTTCTCGCCGGCGACCATGGCATCGATCCCCTCGGACGCGAGGCGCGTCTGGGCGAGGTGTGCCTCCCAGGGCGCGGCGAACGTGCCCACGGTCACCAGCTTCTCGAGATCCCAGCCCGGATCGGTCATTTGCGGCATCCAACAGGTCGCGCCGGCTCAGTGCGCCTGATCCAGCGGACCGATCAGGTACAGGACCCCGGCATAGAGCGCCACGAACAACAGCAGCGTCGCGAGCGCGCCCGCGATCCCCGCCGCCCGGCTCCGGTGATGGGAGACGATCAGGAAGATCCCGGCCGCGCTGAAGATCGCGAAGAATGTGAACAAAAGCGTGGGCAGCCACATTTCGCTCCCGATTCTACCCTGGACGACTACCCTGGACGCTCCGTCATGCGCCGCCCCAGGATCTGGCCGACCTTTTCCTGCACCACCGGACCGGCCGCCTCGACGAGCGCCGCGAGCGCCAGCGGAGCGCGCGCGATCGCGGCGGCGACGTGCGCGGCCTGCAGCAGCTCGTCGCTGAACGACCGCAGGTGGCCGACGACCGCGGCGCCGCCCAGGACCTCGTGCCCGTCCTCCGCGCGCTCGCCGGCGCGGAAGACCGGATCCCGGCCGACCGCCGGCCAGACGGCGAGAAAGAGAAGGGCGAGGTCCCGGTACTGGAACACCGCCTCTGGAACGTCGCCATGCTCGCGCCCTTCCCATTGGCGGTAGAGCGCGTAGCCGCCCTCCTCCGCCCGCAAATTCCAGGGACCCGCGTTCTCTCCCTCGGCGGAGAAGAACGCTTCATCCTGCCGGTGCAGGAGGTCGAGATAGGCGCTCCGGAAGGCGTTCGTGGATGGTGCAACGGGGGGCTCTGGGCTCGCCATTTCGAATCTCCTCCTCTCCGGCGTGCGAGACAGGCCCGCGCCGGATGTTTTGTTGATAGAGTGACGGTTGCCTCCTTCGGTAACAGAACGAGGCGCCGGATTTCTATCTCAGAGAAGTTGGACCAGTCAACCTGATATTTCCGTCCAAGCCCGGTTTGTAGGTTCTCAGTCTCTGTTGTAGACTAATTCCGTCATGAACGAAGAGATCAAGAGGCTCCTCAACGTGTTGAGGACTGCCATGAAGATCCTCGACATCACGAACCGCGAGGTCGAGAAGAGGCTGGGGCTGAGCTATGGGTATCTGAGCCGCCTGTTCGCCGGAGCGATCGAGCTCAAGGTCGAGCACATCCTGGACATCTGCGGCGTCATCGGTCTGCGTCCGGCGGAGTTCTTCCATCTGGCCTACCCGCGCGTACCGGTTCCGGGATCGCCGGCCGCGACCAAGCTCCGCGACGTGCTCCAGGGATTCCAGCCCCAGGCCTCCGGCAATGGCGAGGCGCCCGATCCCGACGCCGAGCCCATTCCCCCGGGCCTCAGCCACGAGGAGATCGAGCGCATGATGCTCGCCTCCCTGCGCAAGCTGCTGGCGGAGCTGGGAAAGGCTTAAAGAAAGAAGCTCTCGAACGTCAGCGCCGGGTCCTGCTCGATCCGGCGGAGGAACTCGCGCGCCTTGTCGAGCAGGGCGTCGGCCTGCAGCCCCTTTTCGAAGGCGCGTTGCAGCACCAGGACCGCCGCGAGCGCCTCGCGGTGGATGCGCAGCTCCAGGAACACCCGCACGGATTCGAGGACCAGATCGCGGGCCTCTTCCCGCCGCCCCTGGCGCAACCAGACCACGGCCAGGTCGAGACCGGCGATGGCGGCGTGGTAGCGCACCCCCGCCTCCTCGAAGCCCCGCCGCGCGGCGACCAGGTACTCCTCGGCCCGGTCGAGCTCGCCGAGGCCGGCGCAGATCAGTCCCCGCAGCCCCTGTAGCTTGATGCGGTGGAGCTGCCCGCCGTGCGCGTCGTAGAGCGGCAGGTTCTGCCAGACGAGCGAGCGCGCCTCCCGGAACTTGCCACAGCCGAGGAGGAAGAACGCGATGTTGTGGACCGCCGACAGGGCGAGCTGCGGCTCGCGCTCGGCATCGATCATTTCGAGGCCGCGCCGCAGCAGCCGGATCGCCTCCTCCGCATTATTCGCAAGGCCGCTGTAGATCCCCTTCTTGATCAAGGCCCGGCCGGCCAGGTGGAGGTCGCCGTGCCGGACGTAGAGCTCGTGGACCACGTCGAGAGTCTGGAGCGTCGCGGCGAAGGAGCGGCGGGCCCCATAGAGCGAGGCCTGGAGGTCGAAGAGGCGCGCCCCGAGCAGCTCGTCCTTGGTGCCCTCCAGGTAGAGCTCGGCGGCGCGCCCGAGCGCGAAATCGGCGGCGTCCAGGTCGTCCGCCACGCGGTAGGCGTTGCCGAGCGCCGCCCAGGCGCGGCATTGCAGATCCTTCACCTGCTGCGCGCCGTGGGTGCCGGGATCGAGCTTGCCGGCGACCAGGGTGGCGAACATGGCGAGCCGGACCATCTCGTCCGGATCGTCGTTCCGGAGATTCCAGCTCCGCTCCAGGAAGGCCTCGTAGGCCGGCAGACCCTTGAGGTCGCTCGGCGCCTCGGCGAGCCCTTCCACGCCGCCGCTCTCCAGGAGGGAAAGAGCGGCGCGCACGCGCTCATCCGAGGAGGAGGCCCCCGATCGGGTGGCGGCTGTGGGCGCCGGCGGCGCGGACGGAGTGGGATGGTCGCTCAACCGCTCTCTCCATCAGTTGGGTCAACAAGGGCGGATTATCGCACAGCCCGCCGGGAGCGGGAGGAGCCCCCCGGCTCCCGGCAAGCCGGCGCCGCCTAGCCGTCCGGATCGACGACCCAGCCGGCATCGCTCGCGGGTGCGGTCACTTCCTCGTCCACCGGGAGGACCAGCTCCGTGAGCCATTGCCAGGCGCTGCCCAGCGAGAGGAATGCCACCATCAGGGTGCCGGCCAGTACGCGTCGAAGAGGTTGAGAGGACATCGCGGACCTCCTTCCCACCGCGGGACGACGCGACGCCTCCATGGCCCCGGCGCCCGCGGGCGCAACGGGATGTACGCTGCGATCACCCTAGTGTCGCACCGCGCATCTGGAGGGGGCTCAGCTCTTATGGAAGGTCGCGCCCCGCCGCGCCATGTCGCGCAGGAGCTCCGCCGGCTCCAGGCGCCGGCCATGGCGGGCGGCATGCTCGTCGAGGCGCTCCACCACCCAGGGCAGGCCGTGGCGGTCCGCCTCGCGCAGGAGGCCGCCGCGGAAGGGAGGGAAGCCGAACCCGAAAATCACTCCGAGATCCACGTCGGACGGATCGCTGATGATCCCCTCCTCCATGCAGCGAGCCGTCTCGTTGAGCATCTGCAGCCAGCAGCGCTCGACGATCTCACGGTCCTCGAAGGGACGGGCCTGCCAGCCGAGGAGCTTGTAGACCGATGGATCGACCGGCCGCTTGCCGCCCTTCTTGTCGTCCTCATAGAGATAGAACCCGCGCTTCGACTTCCGGCCGAGCCGCCGGTCGTCGCTCATCCGCGTGAGGACCGCGGGCGGCTCCAGCCGCTCGCCCAGGGCGCCGCGGACCACCTCGCCGACGTGCTTCGCCACGTCGAGACCGACCTCGTCGAGCAGCGAGAACGGCCCCACCGGCCACCCCCAGCGGGTCATCGCCTGGTCGACCTGGTCGACGTCCGCCCCTTCGGCCAGCATCCAGGCGGCCTCGTTGAGCATGGCGCCCAGCACGCGCGACGTGAAGAAGCCGGGGCCGTCGTTGACCACGATGACCGTCTTCCCCATGGTCCGGCCGACCTCGACGGCCGTGGCCACGGCCTCGTCCGAGGTGCCCGGATGGCGGATGACCTCCAGAAGGGGCATCTTGGCGACCGGGCTGAAGAAGTGCATGCCCACCACGTTCTCCGGCCGCCGGCTCGCCTCCGCCAGGGTGGCGATCGGGATCGCCGAGGTGTTGGAGGCGAAGATCAGGTTCTCGGGCGCCACCGCTTCCACCTCGCGGATCACCCGGTGCTTGATCCCGACGTCCTCGAACACCGCCTCGATGACCAGGTCGACGCGGGAGAGCGCGGCGTAGTCCACCGTGCCGTGGATCCGCCCGAGGGCGGTCCTGGACTCCGCCTCGGTCAGGCGGCGCTTCTTGGTCAGGCCGCGGAATTCCTGCGCGGCGAAGCCGAGTCCCCGGCCGAGGCTGGGGAGGTCCTTGTCCTTGAGGACGACGGGCACGTCCTTATAGGAAAGGACCTGCGCGATGCCGGCCCCCATGAAGCCGGCGCCCAGGACCCCAATCTTCGAAACGGGCCGGGCACCGCGGCCGATGCGGGCCGCCCGCGCCTCGACCGCGGTCTTCATGAAGAAGATGGAGATCAGGTTCTTGGCCGTGTCCGAGACCACCAGCTCGGAGAAGGCGCCCGTCTCGACGTCCAGAGC
This sequence comes from Thermoanaerobaculia bacterium, assembly GCA_035264905.1. Lineage (GTDB taxonomy): Bacteria > Acidobacteriota > Thermoanaerobaculia > Multivoradales > UBA5704 > UBA5704. Next base: position 13,356 of record DATFPH010000503.1, on the reverse strand, counting down.
CCGGCGCAGCGGCAGCTTCAGGCCATCGCGCACCACTTCCACGGCGACCAGCGGCGCGGGATAGTGCCCTCCGGTCTTGGCGAGGACGCCGGCCCGCGCTTTTTCGAACACCAGCCGCTCGGCCACCGGCGTGCGGGCGATCAGGTCGGTCGCCCGGCGGGTGAAGCCTCCGGCGACCGCCCGCTTTCCGGACTTCGTGCGCGCCCAGCGCTCGGCGGCGCGCCCGAGGTCCGCGAGATGGCAGGTGTCGTCCACCAGGCCCAGCTTGAAGGCGCGGCGGGCGTCGAGCTGCTTGCCGGTGAGGATCAGGTCGAGCGCCGCCGGCACCCCGATCAGGCGCGGCAGGCGCTGCGTGCCGCCGAGCCCGGGGATCAAACCGAGCTGCACCTCGGGAAGCCCCAGCTTCGTCTTGCGGTGCTCGGTGGCCACCCGGAAGCGGCAGGCGAGCGCCAGCTCCAGCCCGCCGCCCAGGCAGGCGCCGTGGATCGCCGCGACGGTCGGGAACGGCAGCGCGGCCAGGCGCTCCATGAGGTCGTGCCCGCGCTGCAGGAGCGCGATCACCGCATCCTTGTCGGCGACGCCCAGCAGCTCCTCCAGATCGGCCCCGGCCACGAACCCGTCCGGCTTGCCGGAGACGATGACCAGGCCGGCGGGGCGCTCCCGCTCCAACCGCTCGATCTGCTCTCCGAACCAGGTGAAGACCCGGGTCGACAGCGTGTTGACCTTCTTGGCGAGATCGTCGAGGACCAGCCAGGCGAGCCCCTGACCGTCGTAGGTGAGCGACCCGGGGGAATCGGAGGGGAGGGACGGAGTCTGCTTCTTCCTGGCCATACGCCCATCCTAGGAAGCAATGCCGCAGCGTGTCAAGAATTGTGCCGCACCTTGCCGCGATCGATCCTCGGAGAACCCCTCTGGACAGTCCATGTCAAAACCGCATAAGCTAGAAGCTCGCAGCACCAAGCCGATATACGGAGGCAACATGAGACCGAGCTGTTGCACCCTGGCGCTGCTGGCCATCCTGTGCCTGGCGTCCTCCGCCCCTCTGGCAGCCCAGTCGCTCACCGCCGGGCCCGAGATCCTGATCGCGCGCACCGGCTCTTTACCGAACGACGGCATGGTCCCGGCGCTCGCGGCCGGCCCGGACGGCGGCTTCCTGAGCTCCTGGCGGGAGCTCGGAGCGCTCAAGCTCCGCGCCTTCTCGCCCGCGGACGCGCTGCTGGCGCCCACGCGAGAGCTGAGCCCTGCCTGGGTGGAACCGTGGGGTGCGCGGCTCGCCGCGCTCGGTCCGGACCGCTCTGTGGTGGTCTGGGTCCAAGGCTCGTCGCTCCGCGGCCAGATCCTGGATGGCGCGGGCGCTCCGGTCGGCCCGCATTTGCTGCTGGCGGACCAGACCGCCTTTTTCTTCTCGGTGTCCGCGGAGCCCACCGGGGGTTTCTTGGTCGCCTGGGAAGTGAAAGTCCAGCCCTCTTCCATCTACAACTCCCCGGTCAAGGTCCGTCGCTTCAACGCGCAGGGGACGCCGGCCGGCGACATCCTGCAGGTGACCTCGGCCGGCCTGATCCCGGAGATCGCCGCGCTGCCGGACGGCGGCTTTGCCGTCGCCTGGGTCCATGGCGAGAGGGCGGGTCCGTTAGCCACGTTCGATGTCCGGGCGCGCGCCTTCCAAGCGGACGGCACGCCGGCCGGTCCGGAGACGATCTTTCCCGAGCCCGCCGGCAGGGACGGCAACTACTTGCGCATCTCGGCCGACTCCACCGGGCGCTGGGTCGTTGCCTGGACCGAGCTCGCGGGCCCCTCGTTCAGCCGGGTCAAAGCCTGGCGCTTCTCCCCCACCGCTCAACCTCTAGGCTCCCCGATCCTCGTCGCCGATCTGGCGAATAAGGGGCTGTACGCGTCGGTGGGCGGCGTCGCGATGCGCCCCGGCGGCAGCTTCCTGGTGTCTTGGGGCGAGAGCAACGTACCGGGCTACTTCCCACCCGGCTACATCTTCGTCGGAAGCGTGCGGGCTCGCGCGTTCGATGCCGCGGGCCTTCCGCTCGGCCCGGACTTCCTGGTCCCGGCGAGTGAAGAGGGGGAGCCGCGCGAAGGCGAGGTCGCCGCGACCGCCGACGGGTGGATCGTCTCCTGGAAACAACTCGTCGCCCCGGACGCGGGCATTTACGCGCGGCGCTTCACCCTGAGCTGCGGCACCGGCAACGAGCTCTGCCTGAACGGCGGCCGCTTCCGCGCGGAGGTCGTCTGGCACGTCTCCCCCAGCGGTCCAGAGGGAGAAGGCCAACCGATCAGCCTGACCGCCGACACCGGCGCTTTCTGGTTCTTCAGCCCGGCCAATCTCGAGCTGGTCGTCAAGGTCCTCGACGGCACTCCGGTCAACGCCCACTTCTGGGTCTTCTACGGCTCGCTGACCGACGTGGAATTCGACCTAACCGTCACCGACACGCTCACCGGCCAGGAGCGCACCTACCACAACCCGGCCGGCACCATGGCCAGCAAGGCCGACACGCAGGCATTTCCGCAGTAGCGGCCCGCGGACCGCGGGAAGGAGAACGGCCATGCAGCACAATCGATGGTTCCTCGCGTTGGGGGTCGCGGCGCTCGCCGCCCTGCCCCTCGGCGCGCAGACGTTGACCGCCGGACCGGAGATCACGGTCCATGACGCCCCCTTTGTGCCGGTGTACGATCCGCCGATCGCGGCTTCGGCGGACGGCGGCTTCGTGGCCGCGTGGCAGGATTCGGCGCGAAACTACGCCCGCTCCTTCTCCCCCGCCGATGTGCCGCTCGGCGGCGCGCGGCAGGTCAGCTCGACCGAAACGGCCTTGCTCTCGCCTCCCCGCGTCGCGACTCTCGCTTCCGGCCGGTCCGTGGTGGTCTGGTCCGTCTCGCGTCTGCTCAACGATCTGGAGATGGATCTCCGGATCGCGGCCCGGTTCCTGGACGCCCCGGGAAACCCGGCCGGCCCCGAGATCGAGCTGGCGCGAGCGGACCGGATCGTCAGGGACCCACGGTCTTCCGCGGCCGTCGCCGTCACTGCCGAGCCCGGCGGAGGCTTCGTCGCAGCCTGGGATCTCCCCGGCGGGATTCGCGCCCGGCGGTTCGATGCGGAGGGAAGCCCGGCCGGCGCCGAGATCGTGATCACCGGCGACGGGCTGTTCCCGTCCCTGGCCGCGCTTCCCGGCGGTGGCTTCGCCGTCGCCTGGTTCCACCAGACCCCGAGCTCGCCTTTCGGAGAGGTCCTCCTCCGCCTCTTCCGTCCTGACGGGCTCGCGGCCACCCCGGAAATCCGGGTCGCGGATCCGCTCGGGCATCCGGACTTCAATCCGAACGTCTCCGCGGATGACGCCGGACGTCTCGTCGTCGCCTGGAGCGAAAGCCACTTCTCCGAGACCTCTCCGGAGAGCACAGCGTGGGTGCGCAGCCGGCGCTTCGGCCCGGACGGCCAGCCCCTCGCCCCGGCTCTGGTGGTCGCCGAGACCCACGTCTACCGCCGCGGGTTCCTCGTCGGCGACGTGGCGGCGCGGCCCGACGGGAGCTTCCTCGTCTCCTGGCTGGAAGCGGACACGCTCACCGGCGGACCCTCTGATGGGAGTTACATCAATCTGAACGGCGAGGTCTGGGCGCGCGCGTTCACCGCCGCGGAGACCCCGCTCGGCGACGCCTTCCGGGTGGCCACCACCCCCGGGGGAGATCAGCGGGCGGGCGAGGCCGCGGCGACGCCGGACGGCTGGATCGTCTCCTGGACCCGCGCCATCAACGGAGCCGGGATCTTTGCCCGGCGCTTCTCCCTGAGCTGCGGTAATGGCAACGAGATCTGCCTGCACGACGGCCGCTTCCGCGCGGAGGTCGTCTGGCATACCTCCCCCAGCGGTCCGGAGGGAGAAGGCCAACCGCTCGGGCTGACCGACGACACCGGCGCCTTCTGGTTCTTCAGCCCGACCAATGTCGAGCTGGTCGTCAAGGTCCTCGACGGGACTCCGATCAACGGCCACTTCTGGGTCTTCTATGGCTCTCTCACCGACGTCGCCTTCGACCTGACCGTCACGGACACGCTCACCGGCGAAGAGCGCACCTACCACAATCCGGCCGGCACCATGGCCAGCCGGGCGGACACGGAGGCTTTCCCGCAATGAGAACCCTGGTGCTCGCAAGGATGCTCGCAGCAACGGCGATGGTCCTGGCCGCTCCCCTGGCCGCTCAGCCCATCGCCGACGGCCCCAGGATCCCGCTGTACAGCTCGGACTCGGAGAAGGGGCTGGCCCCCGTCCTGGCGGCCGCTCCGGATGGCGGCTTCGCCGCCGTCTGGACACGGCAGGGCGATCTCCTGGCGCGCGTCTTCCGGGCCGATGGCGCCGCGCTCACTCCAGTGGCCACTCTCATCAGTCCCGACGACGGCTTCGATTTCGGGCACGGATTCCCGAAGATTGCGGCCCTCTCCACCGGCGGCTATGCCGTCGCCTGGACCCGCGGCGGCCCGCTCGACCAGCTCGCCGGCCGGCTCCGGATCCTGGATGCCACCGGCCAGCCGGCCGGTCCGGTGCTCGAGCTGGGCTCCTCGGAGCACCCGTGGGAGCAGGTGTTCGTCGACTCGATCACGGCGGATGCGACCGGCCACTTCGTCGTCGGATGGAGTGGTTCCGGGGATACCGTCGTCCAGCGCTTCGGCGCGGACGGGACGCCGGCGACACCCGAGATCATGATTCCCACGGAGCCTTCGACGCCCGAGGTCGCGGCTTTTCCGGACGGCCGGTTCGTGGTCGGCTGGATGGGGACGGAGAGGCTGGACTTCGTGTTCCACAACCTGCTCGCCCAGCTCTACGGACCCGCGGGAAACGCCCTCGGCCTGCCCTTCGCCGTCCGTGCGACCGCGAACGACCGGAGCGTCTACAACCTCCGGATCTCCGCCCTCGCGGACCGCTTCGCGACGGTCTGGACCGAGACGTTCTTCACCACGCCCGCGGACCGGATCGTGGCCCGTCTCTGGGACGCCAACGGGCTCCCCCTCGGACCCGAGATCGTCGTGGCCGAGACGGCGCAGAGCGGCCAGAGCGTCGGCGGAGGGCAGGTGGCGATGCGCAGCGACGGCAGCTTCCTGGTTCTCTGGATGCAGGAAGCCACGCCCCTGGTCCGCCTGTTCGATCCGCAGGGAAGGCCGGTCGGAGAGCCTCTTCCCATTCTCGTGTCGAGTGGGGTCGGAGCAAGCGACGTCGAGGCGGCAGGCCACGGCTGGTGGGTCGCCTCGCCGGTGTACGACCTTTCGGTCGGCCCGACCCCTGCCAACGCCCCCTGGGCCCAGCGCCTCGTCAGCTCCTGCGGCACTGTTTCCGGACCCGGCCTCTGCCTGGGAGGCCGCTTCCGCGCCGAGGTCGCCTGGCGCGTGCCGGGTATCGCCGCCGACGGCATCGGCTCCCCGCTCCCCCAGACCGACGACACCGGTGCCTTCTGGTTCTTCGCGCCCGGCAACTACGAGCTCCTGGTCAAGGTGCTCGACGGCCGCGGCATCAACGGCCACTACTGGGTCTTCTACGGCGCCCTCACCGACGTCGAGTTCGACCTGACGGTCACCGATCTGGCGACCGGCAAGAAGCGCACGTACCACAACCCCGCCGGCACGATGGCGAGCCGGGCGGATACGGTGGCGTTCTAGGGGGATCAGAGGACCGCGTATTCCAGCGAAACCGTGCCCGTTTTCTCATAGACCCGGTGCTTCGTGAGCCTGAGCTTCGCTGTTTTTGCCGGCGAAGGCAGCAGAGGCAGCCCGCCTCCAAGGAGCACCGGGACGACCGCGACCTCGACCGCGTCCACCAGTCCGAGCTCGAGCAGGCTGCGGAACAGGGAACCGCCGCCGAACAACCAGATGTCCTTTCCCGGCGCCTGCTTGAGCTCGGCCACCGTCTCCCGAAGATTCGCGGACAAGGTCACGCCCGGACAATCCTCCGGGCGCAGCGTCCGCGAGAACACGTACGACGCGAGGCCAGGCATCCCTCCGCCGCCCTCCTGCTGGCGCACCGCTTCATAGCTCTTGCGGCCCATCAGGAGGGTGTCGAACTCCTTGAAGAGCTCCCCGAAGTCGATGTCCGGATCCATGACGATCCAGTCGAACTCCCCGTTCGGCCCTGCGATATACCCGTCGAGACTCATGGCCACCGAGTAGCGAACCCGCCTCATACATCCTCCTTCAGCGTTGGCTGGCCACCAGGACGCTCGAGCAACCTCATCAGGAAGAGGGCCTCTCCTTCTTGACGCCCTTCTTCCCGGAGCTCTCGGTTCCACTCCTCGACTCTTTTTCCAGCATGGCTTCGAACTCCTCCAGGCTCAATGCTTCTGGTCGATCAGGTCCGCCAGCTCCTCCGGCGCCCACCACGCCATCTCCTCATTGTAGAGCACCAGTGGGATCACCAGCGGCAGGAGCCCCTCGGCAGTCAGCTCTCCTTGCTTGAGAAGATCCTGATACAGCAAGGCGATGTACGCCATCAGGCGCACCGCCATGAAGCGGTCCACCCGCGACTGGTGCTCGATCAGAAGGTAGACGAAGACTGGGGCTCCGTCGCGGCGACGCAGCTTCCAGAGCGCCAGATCCTTTGACTTTTACCTGCGGAGGAAACGGCGGGAAAGTGTCTGGGACGTCCGTCTAAAGAGATTGATCACCTAACGCGGAGGGCTTCATGAAAAAGCTTCGCTCGCTGACCTTGCCGCTGATTTTCTTTCTCCTCCCGCTCCGTGGAGCGGCCCAGGCCCCTCAAACATCCACCGGTACGCAGCCCCCGACCACTACGTCGACCACAACGCCCTCAACCCAGGGGACTGATAAGCCGGCGTCCGGCGGCTCGGGGCAGGACACGGCCAAGAAGGATGGCGCAGGGCCGGACCAGGGCGGCACATCCTCAGCCTCGATCGAAAGCATCTGCGTGGGCACAACGACCGAGATCGGGATCAATACCGAGCCGCACACGGTCGACCTGGGAGACTGGCTCACCCTGGATGTGAAGGGGTTCGAGGACCTAGAAAAAAGCGCCCAGGTAGCCAAGAAGCCGCTGCAGCTCTACCTCAACGGCCTCCCCCTCGCCGGCGTTCCAGCCGTCTATTACAAGGCGAGCGGCAAGGAAACGGGATGCCTGGATAAACCGCTCGGCTATCGTTTGCTCCGATTCCACCTCGTACGGAACGACGATTCGAAGGATACCTGGGCCCTCCTCCTGAGCCGGGCAGGCCGCGAGAAGCGCACCGTCGAGGTCAGCGTGGGCATGGCCGGCTGCGCCGAAGGGTGCACCGCCATCAGCACACCGATGTCGATCCAGCTCGAGGTCATCCGCCCCGGCTGGCTCGCAAGGTTTGTCGTCGTCATGGCCCTGCTTCTCGCCAGCCTGTTGTTGCTGGCGTATCGCACCGCCCTTCTCCACGACCGTGGCCTGGACTCCGCGTGGAGCCTCGGCCGCAGCCAGATGGCGTGGTGGTTCTTCTTCGTCATCGGCGCCTTTCTCTATATCTGGATGGTCACCGGGAGTTACTCGAGCCTCAGCAATTCGGTTCTCGCCCTCATTGGCATCAGCGCCACGACCGCCGTCCTCGGAGCGGTGATCGACGACACCAAAGAAACCCAAGCCGCCCAGAAGCCGGATCTCCTGGCCCAAAAGGCTGCCCTGGAGGCGGCGAACCGGACCCTCCTCGCGAACGATCCCGCCGTCCAGGCCAACATGCAGCCGTTGCAGCAGATCGATGCAAAGCTCGCGCAGATGCCCGAGGAGCAGGTGACGACCCACAGCTTCTGGAGGGACATCCTGTCCGACGAGGACGGCATCAGCTTCCACCGCTACCAGATCGTGATCTGGACGTTGGTGCTCACCACCATCTTCATCGTGCGGGTCCACGTCAACCTGGCAATGCCCGATTTTGACGGACAGTTGCTGGCGCTGATGGGGATCAGCTCCGGGACCTATCTCGGGTTCAAGTTCCCTGAGAAGAAGGCCTGACCGCCACATCACTCCCTCCGCAGCGCGCGTTCGCCGCGTGAGCAAAGAAAGGCCGGGCAGGAGGAGGCCGCCGTCCTCCCCTGCCCGGTACATCGTTTGTCAAAGAGCATGAGAACTCACCCCGAGCGCTCCGATGCGCAGAGGCGGCTCCAATCAGCAGGCAGACTAGCGCATGGAATGCAGATCGGTCAAGACACATCTTGACTGCATGGCGATCCTCATGCATTATCAGATCGCGGATGGCGCGCATGCTTTGGCTGCCGATGCAGGTGTTATTCCCCTGGCGGCGTACATGGCTCCCCTGGTGAGGGGAACAGCTCCCCTGGCGAGGGGAGAAACGTACGCGGCGAGGGGAGTAAAGCCGCTGGGCAGGGAGAGGACGCCCGCCGCGGGGGGCGTGAGAGATGGGACGAGGGGAGCTCTCGCCCTCGTTCGGGAGATGGCGCACCCCGGAAGGGGAGCCGCTCCCGGGACAAGGGGGATGACGCCCCCGGCTTTTTTCCGCACGGGCTTGGGCGCCCTATTCGTCCTCGTCTTTTTCCAGGCTCTGGACGATCTGGGTGACTTCGACTTCGGCTTTGCGGATCTTGCCGCGGCAGAGCTCCAGGAGCCAGGCGGCGCGGCGGAGCTCTTCCGCGAGACGGTCGATGTCGACCTCTTCGCCCTCGATCCGTTCGAGGATGCCTTCGAGCTCGTCCATCGCCGCCCGGAAGCTCGGGGTCTCCGTCTCAAGGGTGTTCTGCACGGTCTCGCTCATGATTCCTCCACTCGGCTCCTGATGCTCCCTCCCGAGAGCTGCGTGACGACGGTCTCTCCGGCCGCGACCTGGCCGGGGTGCCGCACCACCGCTCCCGCGGCGGTGCGCGTGATGCTGTAGCCGCGCTCCAGGGTCCGCTCCGGAGCGATCTGGGCGCAGAGGCGCTCCAGGCCCTGGAACGTGGCCGCGGTCTCCCGCAGACGGCTGCGCGCGGACGCGGCGATCCGCCCGCCGAGACGGGTTCTTTCGCGCTCGCCGCCCTCGACGAGTCGCGGCGTCTGGCCGGCCAGCCGGATGCGCAGCTCGTCGCTTCGCCGCTCGGCCCGGCGCAGAGCGCTCCTGCCGAGGCGGCCGAGGGCGCGCGCCGTCTCTTCGATGCGATGGCCGGCCGCGGTGAGGCGCATCCGCGCCATCTCGACGCCGCGCTCCGCCCGGCCCAGCGCCTCGCGGGCCGCGCGCAGCGGCTCCTCGGCTTCGCGCAGCAGCCGGCGGCGCAGCTCGTCGACCGCCAGCTCCTGGCGGGCGATCCGCTCCACCAGGAACTCGGCCACCTTGGTCGGGGTCTTGAACGAGGCGTGCGCCACCAGGTCGGCGATCGCGGTGTCGATCTCGTGCCCGAGCCCGGCGAGCACCGGGAAGGGCGCCTGGGCGATCGCTTCGGCGATGGCCCGGCTGTCGAACACGGCGAGGTCGCTCCGCGAGCCGCCGCCGCGGATGAGCACCGCGCAGTCGATCGGCAGCCCCTGGAGGGACGCCAGGGCCGAGACCACTTCCCGCTCCGCCTCGCGACCCTGCACCGAGGCGTGGACGAAGAGGACGCGGAAGCCGTAGCCGCTCTCGGCGAGCCCCGAGAGGAAGTCGTGGAACGCCGCGCTGCCGTGCGAGGTGATGAGCGCCAGGGTGAACGGCAGCTCCGAGAGCGGCACCGAGCGGTTGCGCTCCAGGAGGCCTGCCGCGGAGAGCGCCGCCAGGGTCTCGCGCCGCCGGATCTCCAGAAGGCCCAGGGTGAAGGTCGGATCGATCTCGCGGATGCAGAGCTGAAGCCGGCCGCCCGGGCCGTAGAAGTCGAGGCTGCCGCGGCAGCGGATCTGCATCCCCTCGCCGAGCTTCTGCCCGGTGGCGGAGAGCGCCCGCTGCACCTTCAGCCAATCCCCTTTCCAGACGACCGCGTCGAGCTTGCCGACGATCTCGTCCCGCTCCCCCTTCTCCACCAGCTCGAAATAGAGGTGCCCCCGCGCGCTGGGACGGACGCGCTGCGCCTCGCCCGCCACCCAGACCGTGGGGAATGCCTGGCCCAGCACGTCGCGCACCTCCCCGCAGAGCTGGGAGACGCTGTAGGTGGGCTCGAGGAGAGGGAGGAAGCTGTTGCTGTTCAGAGGCGGCCTCAGTGGTACGACTTGAGATCCTTGGAGGAGTTGAGCGGGATCGACTCCGCCCACTCGATCGCCTTCTTGTCGCCGGCCGTCAGCTTGGTGACGAAGTCGACGGCTTCGTCGCGCTCGCGGAACAGGCGCCAGATGAAGGTGTGGCCCGCGGGCGCGGTGAAGTAGGTGAAGCTCTTGGCTCCGCCGGCGCTCAGGTCGAATCCGAGGTTCGACTCGCCGTTGACGCCCACGCAGGCCACGGCGATGGCGCGCCAGGCCAGGGCGAGGGCCTTGACCGCGTCCTCGTAGTCGCCCAGCTCCTCGCGCGACAGCGGCGAGTGGAAGACCGAGATGCGCGCCCCGTCCTCCTCGGCGAGGAGGTTGTAGGGGATGTCGTGGCGGTCCAGGGCGTCCTTGGTCTCGCTCGTGGTGACGAAGACGTCCTCGGTGCCCACGACCTTGTAGGTGATGGCGTAGACGTCCTTCTCGAGCTGGGCGAAGGACTCGGCGAGGATGCTCTCATCCTCGATCGTGAAGTAGTAGAGACGGTTGATCATCCGTCGTGCAGCCATGAATCAGCCTCCAAAGGAATTGAGAGGGTGCGCCGCCGAAGAAATCTCCAGCGGGCGGAATTTTCACTGTATCAGAATCAGACCGGGGCCTCGACCGGCCGCCTCTCGGGCTCGCGGCCGCGCAGGAGGAGCCCCATCAGGAACCCGGCCGCGCAGCCCCCCAGGTGGGCGGCATTGTCGATGGCTCCAATGCTGAAGCCGAAGAAGACGTTGATACCCGCCCAGACGACGAGCTGGCCGAGCAGCGATTTCGCGTACGGCGTCAGGCGGTCGCGCCGGCGCAGCAGGAACGCGATCATGGCGCCGAGCAGGCCGAAGATCGCCCCCGAGGCGCCCGCGCTCAGCCCTTCGTCCCGCCACAACACGCTGGCCACCGATCCCGCCAGGCCGCTGGCGAGGTAGACCATCAGCATGCGGAAGGACCCCACCGCCAGCTCGTAGAGCGACCCGAGTTGATAGAGAGCCCAGCCGTTGAGCAGCACGTGGGCGAAGCCGATGTGCAGGAACATGCTGGCGAAGAGCCGCCACCACTGGCCCTGCTGGAGCACGGAGTGCGGCTCGTTGGCGCCGAGGGCGTAGAGCACCTGCTGGTTGGTCGATCCGCCGGCCCAGGTTTCCAGAAGGAAGAGGACCGCGATGGCGAAAAGGAGCACGGCGGTGACCGGGCTCTCTCGGAGGCGGAACGGCATGGCGCTCAGCTCCCCTGTCCCGCCGACTGGCCCAGAAGATAGCTGTCGATCTGGCCGCGCTCCACGGCGGTCAGCTCGGTATCCTCCAGCAGGAACTCCTCACCAGCCGCCGGCAGCGGGATGACCGCGCGCGACAGCGACTTCTCGAGCGACGGGCAGTCCAGGGCCAGGAGGATGGACGCGCCGTCGCAGACGTTCACCAGCTGCCGCCCGATCCCGCTCTGGATGCGGACGCCGAGCTTCTCCGGGAGCTGCTCCGGAGTGATCCCATAGCCGCCCTGCACCCGGCGGATGCGCACCCGCCCCTGGATCTTCGCGACCTGGGGCGGCACCAGGACCTCGTCCTGCAGCCGCGTGGCCATCGGCCCGGCCTCGACGTCGGCGACCAGCCACCCCTTGCCCTGGAACTCGATGCTCAGATCGGCGCTGTGGCTCCCGCCCGATCCCGGCTCCAGGCGCAGCAGGTGGTTCCGCACGGTGATCTGGTTGCGCGGCGACGAGAGGCGCACGGTCAGCGGCCCTTCGACGACCGGCAGAATGTCCGGAGCGATCTCGCTGTAGGACCGGTTGAGCCGCTGGAGCTGGATCTGCCCCGGCGGCGTGGCGGTCCCACCCGGCCGGCTGGCCAGGAGGACGAGGGGAACAAGGGCGAGAGTGGCGCAAAGGCGACGCATGCCACTCTTGGTAACCACGGAGGGGGCGGGAAGCTTCCCGGGGGGCTACGGGTAATACCCCTGCGCCGTCCGCGCCCGCCCCTTCCGCACCTGCACCTCGATCGGCCGGAAACCCGTGGCGTCCGCCTTGCGGTTCGAGTTGAACGCCAGGTAGTAGCGGCTGCGCAGCTCGTCCTCGATCTGGCGGTAGACCCCGGCCAGCTCGGCGGCCTGGCTGATGAAGAAGACCCGGCCTCCGGTCGCGTCGGCCAGGGCTTCGAGCTTCGAGCGGGCGCTGACGCGCAGGACCCCGACGCCTAAGCCGATGGGATAGACCACCACGCCGCTCCGGCGCGTGTACTCCAGGGCCTGCTCCCACGAGCTGTTGCTCCCCGTGTCGTCGCCGTCGGTGAGCAGGATCATGGCGCGCTGCCCCTTGGTGTTCCGGAAGTAGTACAGGCCGGTGATCAGCGCGTCGTAGAGCGCGGTCCGCCCCATCGCCTTCAGCCCCTCCAGCGACTGGGCGACCCCCTCGGCGTCGTCGGTCGGCGGGATCACGACGTAGGGGATGCTCGAGAAGCCCACAGCGAACGCGCGGTCGCGCGGCGTCATGAGCTGGGCCAGGAGCTGCTCCGCCGCGCGTTGCGACTCGGCCAGCGAGTCGGCCATCGAGGTCGAGGTGTCGATGATGAAACCGAGGGTGATCGGGAAGCTCTCCACGATCTCGAAGCGGGAGAGGGTCTGCTCCTTCCCTTCCTCCAGCACCTTGAAGTCCTTGGCTTCGAGATCGCGCAGGAAGCGGCCCGCGGAGTCGGTCACCGAGACGTAGAGCTCCACCAGGTCGACGTCCATCTCCTCCAGGTTGGCGGGCGCGCGGAGGAAGCGCACGTCCTCGGTCTGGGTGCCGTCCTCCAGGCGCGCGGTGAACGAGAGCCAGGCGGTGTCCTCGCCCGGCGGCACCTCGATCTGCGCCTGCCAGGGAGGCTCGGTCAGCCGCGCCACGACGCTGTCGTTGAGCTTGACCTCGACCGAATCGATCTTCTGCTCTTCCGGGACCACCACCTGGGCCCGCGCCGTCACCTTGCCGGTCGGATGAGTCCCGCGCCGCGGCTCCTCGATCGTCACCCGGAAGACGCCGCGCGCCTGGTTGAGGACGACCTGGTCGGCGGCCACCAGCTTGCCGTCCGCGTCGTAGCCTTCGGCGCGCACCAACTGCTCGCGGGGGAACGGATCGAGGCGCACCTCGGCGGAGAACGGCGGGGTGGTGCGCGAGAGCTGCGGCTCGCCGTCGACCTGAAAGACGACCTTCTGGATGCGGTCGCCGGTCACCAGGGCCTCGGCCCGCCAGGTGCCGACG
>DATFPH010000502.1:0-1850 GCA_035264905.1 Thermoanaerobaculia bacterium | reverse complement strand
ACAGTTTCCGTCACGGAGCCATCCCGTGGTCTGGGGTGTCAGCGGCTCGCCCTGATCGGGGCCGCTGGCTGACCCCAGCGCGGACGTGTGTCCAAGGGAAAACTATTCCTGAAGGCGGCAGCGGCGGTAAACAGATACCTTTAGACCAGGCGAACCGCCGTCCATGGAGGACCGGCCGGGAACCCGCCCCTTCCGCACAAGGAGACTCGTCATGCACAGCCATCGCAGCTTCCGCCCTCTGTTCGTCCTGCTGCTCGCTCTTCTCTTCGCTCCATGGCGGGCTGAAGCACGGCCGTCCGAGGCTCACCGCGCCGACGCTGCTGCGAGCCCTCCGATCGAGCGCTTCATCGGCTGGCTCGTGACCCTTTGGGGAGACGTCGGTTGCACCATGGACCCGAGCGGCGGAGCCTGCCGCGAGAGCGTCGACAACGGATGCACCGCTGATCCGAGCGGGGGTTGCCGCGATAGCCTCGACAACGGCTGCACCATGGACCCAGACGGCGGCGGCTGTCGCGAAAGCCTCGACACCGCGTGCGGCTGGGATCCGAACGGTGGTGGCTGCCGCGATAACGGGTAGCCCTCTCTGGGGCGGGCACGGACCCCGGTCCCGCCCCGGCTTCATGCTTGGTACCGGAGCCCCGCCGCGGCTGATCCACCGAGACCACGGACCGGCCGGGAACCCGCCCCTTCCGCTCAAGGAGACTCGTTATGCACAGTCCTCGCAGCTTAGAGGCTGCTGCGAGCCCTCCGATCGCGCGCTTCATCGGCTGGCTGGTGCCCGCCGCCAACATCCTCGTGTGTAAGAACTCGCCGCCCGGCCTCACGCCGCGAATTCGAGCTCCGGATCGTTCTGCGCCCGGTGGAGATACCGCACCACCCTTTGCGCCAGCTCCGGCGTGGCCGTCCGGCTTTCCGCCGCTCGGCGAAAGAGGTCCAATGCCTTTACTGCTTCGGGGTGAATCCCCTCCCTCGTAAAGATCCATTTCATCTTCAAGGCGAGGTCCCTCACTTCCTCCAGCCGATCCTGTTCCAGCATGATCGACCCAGCCTCGAGACTCACCAGGGCGTAGTCATAGGCGATGTCCAGACTCTGGAACTCTCTCTGGAGCGACTCGAAGGCCGACAATGCTTTCTCCCTCTCTCCAAGCCCTGCCGCGATCCGCCCCGCCACCCAGTCGAGCCGCATTCTGTCAAGCCGCTTGCCCCCAAGCTCCATCGCGAGCGCCTGCGCCGCCGGCAGGAAGTCCTTCGCCTCCTGGAATCGCTCCAGGTGGCAGAGGTTCTCGACGAACAGGAAGTTCCAAACCAACCAGAGACGCGAGGTCCTCTGGCTCTCCAGGTAGGGGACCGCTTCCTGGAGGACCGCAATCGCCGCAGCCGGGTCGTCCATCTGGTTCAACGTGCTCGCCTTGTTCAAAAGAATCCGCCCACGTTCCTCGCGCGGGGCGATCTCCAGCGCGCTGGCAAGCCGCTCGAGTGCCTCGGTGAACCTTCTCTGGCTGCGCCGAAGCGAGCCTTCGAGGTCCAGCACGCGCCACGCGGGGAGAAGATCGAATTTCGTTCCGGCGCCCCTCCCCCAGAGCTCGAGACCTCGCGAGAACGCCACTTCGGCAAGCTTCATCTTCCCGGCCACCCGCCGCGAGTTGGCGACATGGAGGAAAACGTATCCCTCGAGCCGCAGACAGAATAGCTCCTCCGCCCGCATGAGCCGTGCAACTCGCAGCGCGAGAAACGCGAGCTGCAACGCCGCCTTCGCTGAGTCCGATGCAGCATCCCGGCACTCAGCGCAGAGGCGCTCCGCCAACTCCCAGGATTGCATCTCGCGGCAGTTTTTCACGAGGAGGACTCTC
>DATFPH010000501.1:0-2314 GCA_035264905.1 Thermoanaerobaculia bacterium | reverse complement strand
CCGAACCCCCATAACCCCCCCTACCCCCCGGAAGCAAAAAAAGAAACAGACATGGAGAGCTTCGCTCTCGCGCCCCGGCCCCTGGCGGGGCCTCAGAGCGCGACCTTCCGGGTGAACCTGATTTTGGAAGAGGCGGGCATTCCGCTCCCGAGCCCTTCCCAGATCGGCCTGTGGGTGCGGAAGCTCGGCGGCATCGAGCCCCTGCTCGAAATCCTCCGCCGGCTCATCCAGGCCGGGCTCGCCAACAAGAAGAACCCCGCCGCCTACGTCCACCGCGTCGTCCTGGAGCGTGCCGAAAGGCCCGAGCCGGCGCGGCCCCTCGATCCCCACAACGCCAGGGTCCTCCTGCGCACCGCGGGCGCCGACGACGCCCGCCGCCGGCGGGCCCAGGAAATCATCGACCGTGCTCAAGACAAGCGAGGTAAGCCATGACCTACTGGCCCTGCTCGCGGTGCGGCGAAGAGCAGATCACTTTCGGTCCACTCTCCGCAGACCGCCTCTGCCACACCTGCTACAGCGTCCTGTTCGACGACCGCCCCTTCACCGAAGCCGACGCCGGCATCCCCCCGCGCTACCGCGGCCTCACCCGCGAAAGCTGGTCCCGCCACTTCCAGCGCCCCTGGCCCGAAGCCCTGGAGGCGTGGACCGGCGATCCTCACTGGCTCGCCATCTGGGGCCCCACCGGCACCGGCAAGACCAGCCTCGCCACCGTCCTGCTCGCCGAGCACCTCCGCACCGGAAGGCGCGGCCGTTGGATCTCCGGCCCCGAGCTGGCCCACCGGATCCGCCTCGACTTCGCCCACGCCGAGGAGACGATCGCCCCCCTCCTCGTCACCTCCCTCCTCGTCCTCGACGAGCCCATCCTGGGGTCCTGGGACTGGTACATGGAGCGCCTGACGCTGATCACGCGCATCCGCGACGAGCGCGGCCTGCCCACCATCATCACCGCCCAGCTCCTTCCCGAGCTGCTCCTCACCTCGTCCCTCGAAGCGCCACCGCCACTCCTCTCCCGCTGGCTCTCCGGCCTCCAACTCCCCCTCACCGGCGACGACGTTCGCCTCATGGAGAAAAAGGAGCCCCGCTGATGGCCCGCGCCCGCAAGCTCCCCCTGCCGCACAGCGAAGAAGCCGAGCGCGCCGTCCTGGGCGCCCTCCTCCTCGAGCCCATCCACCTCGCCCGCGTCCGCACCTTCCTGCGGCCCGAAGACTGGTACGTCGACCGCCACCGCGTGCTCTACCAGGCCTTCCTCGACGTCGCCGACGCCGGAGCCACCCCCGACGTTCTCACCCTCCAGGCCCACCTCGACCAGGCCGGCACCCTCGCCGCCGTCGGCGGCCTCGCCTGGCTCGCCACCCTCGACCTCGACCTCCCCGACATCGGCCGGCTCGACGAATACGCCGAAATCGTCCGCGAACGGAGCGTCCGGCGCGCCCTCATCGCCGAAGCCAAGAAGGCCATCCTCGGCACCGTCGAAACCGCGAGGCCAGTCACCGAGCTGCTCGCCGCCCTTCGCGACACCGCCGACCACCTCCTCAGCCGCGCTGCCCGCGTCCGCTGGGAGGACGCCGGCCAGATCCTCGACCGCCTCGTCCTCACCCTCGAAGACGGCCCGCCGGCTGCCCTGCGCGGCCTCACCACCGGCTACCCCGCATTGGACCGCCTCGGCCCCGGCCTCCTCCGCGGCGGCCTCTACGTCCTCGCCGGCCGGCCGGGAATGGGCAAGACCTCCCTCGCCCTCGACATCACCCGCCACGTCGCCGTCGAGCTCAAACAGCCCGTCGGCGTCTTCTCCCTGGAAATGCGCGCCGACGAGCTGGGCTTGAAGCTCCTCACCGCCGAGTCCGACATCGCCGCCCGCTACACCCGCGCCGGCTGCATCTCTGGCCCCCAGTGGCAAATCCTCTACGCCGCCGTCCGCCGCATCGCCGGCGCCCGCCTCTCCCTCGACGACACCGCCGGCCTCGTCCTTCGCGACCTCGAAGCGAGATCCTGGTGGCTCAAGGCGCAGCACCCCGACCTCGCCCTCCTCGTCGTCGACTACCTCCAGCTCGTCACCGCCGGAGTCAAAGTCGACCAGCGGCGGCTTGAGATCGCCCTCATCACCCGCAAGCTCAAAGAGCTCGCTGGCCAGCTCGATCTCCCGGTCCTCGTCCTCTCCCAGCTCAACCGAGAGCTCACCCGCCGCAGCGACCCGCGCCCGCAGCTCGCCGACCTCGCCGAATCCGGAGCCATCGAACAAGACGCCGACCAGGTCGCCTTCATCCACCGTCCCGAGATCTATGCGCCCGACGACCACGCCCTCCGCGGCCTCGCC
>DATFPH010000500.1:0-2619 GCA_035264905.1 Thermoanaerobaculia bacterium | reverse complement strand
CCACATCCGCATGCAGGTACTTCTCCGTCGTCGCAATTGACCGATGCCGCATCAAAAGCTGCACCTGCCGAACATCCACCCCCGCCTGCAACAAATGCGTAGCGATGCTATGCCGTAGCACATGAGGCGAAATCCTCCGTCCCTTCGCCTCGATCCCCACCTCCGCGAACCGCCGAAGAAGGATCTTCCGCACCGCCCCCCGCGTCAGCGCCCGCCCCCACAGAAACCGCCCCGGCTCCCGGTTCATCAGCCACGCCCCGAGCATCCGCGAAGCCACCCGATCCAGCGGCAGCCGCACATCCTGACCCGCCCCCTTCCCACGCCGCACCAGAATGCTGAACGTCTGCGTCGCCTCCTGCCACACCATCCCCTCCACTTCCAGAGGCCCGATCTCCGACGCCCGCAAACCCGCCACGTAAGCCACGCCCAGCAACACCCGGTCCCGCATCGCAAGAAGATCACTCGGCAGCTCTCCCGGCGTATCGCCCCAGAGCAGCCGGCCGATCTCCGCGACCGTCAGCACCTTGATCTCCCGCCGGTACGGCCGCGGCCCTGACAGCGACGCCGCAGGATTCACATCGAGAATCCCGTGCGCCAGACACCACTCCGCCAGCGAGCGGATCGCCACCACCACACCCTGCCGCACAGACTCCCCCCGTCCCGCCAGATGCAGCCGCCGCAGATGCTTCTCAATGTCCTCCCGCCCGAGCTGCGCGAGAGGCTTTCCCACATCCTCCAGCAGCCGCTCCACCAACCGCCGATATCTCTGCGCCGTGCCCGGCGTCCTGCCGCGCACGCTCACTAAAAAAGAGGTCCATTCCTCGAAGTTGTGAGGTTCAACCTCACAACTTCGATCTTCTTTCAGTTCGTCCATCCCTCGTGGATTCATGGATTTACCCCTTGTTTCCAGGGCTTTGTCGATTTGGATTCTTGTGCTCATAGCTTCAACCTGGACTCGAAGGAGGGTCGTTGTCAAGATGCCGAGGCGGTCACATCGCGAGCGCAAAGGAAAAGGCGGAAGGCCCAAGGGAAAACCCTTGTCCGTGAAAGAGCGCGCCCAGCGCCGCGCCGCCGCGGTCAAGACCGGCCAGTACGCATCCACCGCGCTCGCCCAGGCCCTTCCTCCCTGCAAGCCCGCCGTGTGCCCAAACGGTGGCACCGGCACCTGTGACGTCAAGCGCGCCATCGAAGCACAGGGTGGCGGCCTCTCCGCCTGTCTCGTTTCTCTCGGCCAGCACGAGGTCATGCAGAAGTACCTCGCCGCCATCCAGAGCGGCGACCTCTCCGGCCTCGCCGAGCTCGCCGCAACCTCCATGGCCGGCCAGCTCGCTCTTGCCCATGGCGAGCTCGCCGTCCTCATGCAGGAAGGCCTCGTCGTCCACGTTCCCATCGTCGGCCGCAATGCCGACGGCGATCTTGAAGTCGTCGCCGAGCGCCCGGTCGAGAACCCGCGAGCGGCCAACACGTTCCAGCTCCTTCGCCAACTCGGCCACACGGCGGCCGACCAGGCGATCACACCGAAGGCGAGCGGGGAGCGCGAAAGAGATCACGGCCTCGGGCTCGCCGGCCGCGCCGCCTGGGTGAGCCAGATGCGCCGAGGTCTCGCAGCAGGGGAGGAGGAGTCTGATGCATAGCATCGAGCTTCTGCACCCGGATCTTCCCGAGCTGATCGATGCTCTGCTGCGTCGCAACCGCTGGTCCTGGCAGGCGCTCGAACGTGGCGCCATCAAGATCGATGACGAGGTCCTCAACGTCGACCGGCTCCAGTGGTGGCTGATCAATGCCGATCCCGTTCTCTGGGTAGAGACGAATCTGGTCAACAAGCCGGAAGACGGCGGCGGGCTCTGGCAGCTCTTCCCCTACCAGCGTCCGTCGATCCGGTTTCGCAGCCACGTGGTCCACCAGGACGGCGCCGAGGTGGGGAAGAGCCGCGAGATTGTCGGCCTGCTTCTCTGGAGCTGCCTTGCGGTCGAGCGGGGGAGCGTGCTCGTCGGCTCCGCCCTGGACGGCGATCTCGATGAGATCTGGGAAGAGGTCGAGTGGCAGCTCAGCGCGAATCCTTATCTCGCCCGCTCCCTGCGCGCCAGCACCACCAAGCCCTATCGCCGGCTGACCTGGCGCAACGGCTTGCGCGTTCTCTTCCGTCCCGCCGGTCACGACGGCCGCGCCTATCGCGGCATCCACGTCCGCGGCTTCCTCCTGCACGACGAGGCAGCGAAGGTCGTCAACCCCAGGAGCTGGGCCGAGTTCTGGCGCGCCGCGAAGCCCGGCTGCGAGATCCGGATCTATTCCGTACCCACCGGCGACCGCGAGTGCACCTTCCAGCGCATCGCCGACAACGCGGTCCCGGCGGAATCGATCCTCCCCGCCGAGACGCCGCGTCTCCTGATCAAGCAGCTCCTCAGCCCGGCGGCCGGGGCCACCCTTGAGGGCGTCCGATCTCTGGCTCGCGATCTCGGCGGCCGGATCTGGGTCCGTTTCCACTGGCCCAAGACGATCATGCCCGCCCCGTTCTGGTGCGAGGAGCGGCGGCAGGAATTCATCGGTTTCTACGGCGGTCCCGATGAGCCGGGCTACGTGCACAACGTCCTCGGGCTCCCCGGCGATCCCGAATACTCG
>DATFPH010000499.1:0-26774 GCA_035264905.1 Thermoanaerobaculia bacterium | reverse complement strand
CAAGGTCGGCTGACCCTCTCCATGAGCACGAACCCGGCCGTCCAGGAAGAGTTGTTGCATTACAGGGACACATTCGAACAGGCTGCCTGATTCCACCTGCGCCAGGCAAGTTTTGCAACAACCGGGATTACGACGCCCGCGACGAAAGGTTACGAGGCGATCTTCGGCACCCGGAACGAGGGGAAATGCAGACCCCCGCCGCCCAGAGCGAGGCGGCGGGGTCGTGCCGGACGTCGGTGTTGATGCAATGTTCAGGCTTTACTCGTCCTCGCCGCCCCCAATGATCAATGTGTAGTTGACGCCCGTTTCCGACTGGTCGGGATTGATCATGCGGAAGTTGAGGGTGTGCTCGCCTGGCTTCAGGGGCTTCAGGAACAGAAAGTATCCATCGGCCACCGCGGGGGTGCGGTTTCCCGGGGGGACCTGTCACAAAACCGTCCATCGGGATCGAACGCCGGGTTGGTCGCGATGGGCTCCGCAACCAGCCAGTTGGTCCACTTGCCGGCGAGCTCATTGTATGATTCGCCAAAGAGCTCCTGGCCAGGCGCGACGACTCGGCTTCCGTGAGTGTCGGCCGACGCTGCTGCCGCGATCAGAAGCCCGGTCACCACGACGACACTTTGCCAAAAGTTCTTGCTCGGTTTCATATCATTCTCCTTTTGAGTTTCGTGTGCCGCGCCCGCAAAGGGGCGGCGGCGATTGACCTTCTCTGGAGAAATCGAAATTCGCGGAGAAAAGACGACAGGACCCCCGCCCCCTGCCCCTCCCCCGCGGAGCGGGGGAGGGGGTTAGGGGGTGAGGGGCGAGCGGTAGATCGCCGCCTTCTCGGGTCGCCCCCAAGCCTCGTAGAGGGCAATGAGGCGCTCGCGGTTGGCGCGGCTTTCGCGGGCCTTGGGCCCCTCGGAGCCGGGGGGCACCGGGAGGAGGTCGAAGGCGCGGAGCAGGTAGGGCTCGGCCTCGGCAAAGCGGGAGAGCCTCGTGGAGGCCGCGCCGAGGAGGCTCTGCGTGGTCCCGAGCCGCCAGTCGCCGGCGGCATAGCTCTGCTGCTGGACTTCGAGCACGTGAAGAAGCAGAGACCTCGCGGCGGCCGGGCGCCCCTGGTCGAGGTAGATGTGCGCGAGGCTCACCTCCTGGCGGGCGACGGCCGGGTGGTCCCGTCCGAGGGCCGGCCGGGAGAGCGCCAGAGCTTCTTCATTCCTCGCCTCCGCTTCGGCGAGCTTGCCTTCGCGCCGCAAGGTGCCCGCGAGGTTGACGAGTCGCTGCGCGTTGCCGGGGTGATCTTTTCCCAAGCTGGCCTGTCCGATCGCCAGCGCTTCGCGAAACATCGCCTCGGCGGCCGCCGGATCGCCGCGCTCGTTGACGGTCAGGGCCAGGTTGGCGAGCGCCGTGGCGACGTCCGGATGCTTCGGGCCGCGCGACGTTCGCGTCACCGCCAGGGTCTCGCGCAGCAGCGCCTCGGCGCCGGCCCGGTCGCCCTTGTCCCGCAGGAGGAGGCCGAGATCGCTCAGGCTCGTCGCCGTCTCATGGTCGGCCGGTCCCAAGGCCTTCCGCCGGATCGCCAGGGCTCTACGGAAGTGCGCTTCCGCTTCGCCCAGGCGCCCCTGAAGAACACCCGGCCGAGCTCGCTCTCGGTCACGGCGACGTCCGGGTGTTCCTCGCCGAGGACTTTCCGCCGCATCGCGAGCGCCTCCTCGAGCGTGGTGCGAGCGGCGCTCCACTCTGCCTTCTGCCTTTGGGCGACGCCCAAGTCCGTCAGGCTCTGGGCCAGCTCGCGGCTCGGCCCGAGGGTCTGACGGCCGAGGGCAACGGCCTGGTGGAGCAGCGGCAGGGCCAGCTCGCAGGCTCCGCGACGCACATAGATCCGGCCCAAAAGGGTGAGCATCTCGCTCTGGAGCTCCGGCTGCTTGGCGAGGTCCTTCTGTACGCGGCTCGCGCCGCGGTCGAGCAGGCTCCGCACCGTGGGTTCCCGATCGGCGGCCTCGAAGGGGTCGGCGTTGGTCAACAGGCTGGTCAGGAACTCGCTCACCTGGGCCGTCTTCCGCGCCTCGCGGCGCACCCGGTCCCGCTCGCCGGCGAGCCGGGTGCCGTACCACGCCACGACCGCGCCGAGGGCGAAGAGCGCCAGGGCGGCGGCCGCCAGGCTCCGCGTATGGCGGCGCACAAACTTCCGGGTCCGGTAGGGCAGGGAATCGGGACGGGCGAGGATCGGCTCCTCGGCGAGGTAGCGGCGCAGGTCCTCGGCCAGGGCGGTGACCGACGCGTAGCGCTCCTCGGGGCGTTTCTTCAAGGCCTTGGCGACGATCGTCTCGAGGTCGCCCCGGAGCTCGCGCCGCAGACGCGGGTCGTGGACTCCGTCGGAGAGACGGTCGGGCTCGGTCTCGAGAGTCGCGCGGAGCAGGTCGACCGGCGAGGCTCCGGGTTTTCCGGTCGGATGGCGGCCCGCGAGGAGGAGATAGAGCAGGGCGCTCAAGGCGTACACGTCCGTGGCCGTGGTCACGCTCTCGCCGGTGACCTGTTCGGGCGCGGCGAAAGCCGGTGTGAAGGCGCGCCCCGCGTCCCGCGTCAACTGAGTCGGAGCGTCGTCTCCGATGTCGTCCCCCGCGAGGAGCTTGGCGATCCCGAAGTCGAGCAGCTTGACCCGGCCTTCCTTCGAGACCATGACGTTCGACGGCTTCAGGTCGCGGTGGACGACGAGGTTCGAGTGAGCGTGCGCGACGGCGGCGAGCACGTCGAGAAAGAGCCGGATGCGGGATTCGACGTCGAGGGCCCGGTTGTCGCACCAGCGGTCGATCGTCTCGCCCTCGACGTATTCGAGCACCAGGTACGGCTGGCCGGCCTCGGAGACGCCGGCATCGATCAACTGTGCGATGTGAGGGTGTTTCAACCGCGCGAGGATCGTGCCCTCGCGGCGGAAGCGGGAAGCGCCCGCGGCGCCGAGAAGCGCGGCGGAGAGGATCTTGACCGCGGCCGTCCCTTCGAAATGACCGTCGTTGCGCCGCGCCAGCCAGACGCTGCCCATCCCCCCGGCGCCGAGGGGTTCTACCAGCGCGTAGGCGCCGAAGACCTGCCCCACGAGGTGAGCCTCGGCGAGCAGGTCCTGCGCGTCGTGCTCCAGGTACTTCTCGTCGCGCAGGGCCCGTTCTTCGCCAAGGAGCACTTCGAGGTCCGCGGCGAGCGCGGAATCGTCGTTCGCGAGATCGGCGAGGTACCGCTGCCGCTCCCCTCCGGAGAGCTCGAGCGCCAGGTCGAGGTGGGGGCTGACGAGCCGCCACCGCCCGCTCTTCACCCGAGAACCCCGGCGCACACCGCATGGCGAAGATAGATCCGCGCTTTGTCCCAATGCCGTTGCACCGTGCGCTCGCTGACCCCGCGGAGGTTTGCGATCTCGGTGAAGGTGAAGCCGCAGAAAAACTTGAGATCGACGACCTGCGCGATCTCCGGCTCCACGGCGGCGAGCTCGTCGAGCGCCTGGCCGAGCCGTTCGATCTCATCGGCATCGCCCGGCGGGGCCGCGTTGCCCACGTCCTTGCCGTCGATCGAGGTCATCTCGAAGCCGCCGCCGCGCTTTCTGGCCTGACGGCGACGGAGGCCGTCGATGATCAGGCCGCGCATGACCCGTGCCGCATAGGTGAGGAACCGGGCGCGATCGGGGAACGCCAAATCCTCGCGCTGCGCGATGTCGAGATAGGCCTCGTGGAGCAGGCTGGTCGCGCCGAGCGAAGCGCCTGGACCCGAGCGCGCCAGCTCGCGGCGGGCGAGCCCGCGGAGCTCCCGGTAGAGCGCCGCAAAGAGCGCCTCGGAGGCTTGGCCGACGCCGCGATCGGCGGAGAGCAGCAGAGTCGAAAGAGGGTGTTCCATAGGGCGTCCCGGCGCTATCGAGAAGAGGAACGCTCCCGCTGTTGGTTTCTCCTCACCCCAAGGAGGTATCCGCCAGAGGGAGAGGGTCTGGCGAGTCGACACCGTTGTTTTCCAACCTGTGTCTGCCGGCTTCGTAGAGGGGTCAGGCTCCTGTGTTGGAACCCTTCTCGTCCTGAATGCGCTCGATCTCTGCGGTCAGATCTTCAAGGCTGAGGTCCGGCAAGAGGGCTGACCGCTCTTCCGTGTAGTTTCCCGAGCCTGGATCGTACTCTCGCAAAAAACGGACTGCGTTGACCCAGCCCAACGCATCGGCGAGCGCGCGAAATCCGCGCTCGCGTAGCTCACTGTGATTGGTCATCAGCTGTTCCACCGAACACCTCCTCCACCAATCGCA
This sequence comes from Thermoanaerobaculia bacterium, assembly GCA_035264905.1. Classification (GTDB taxonomy): domain Bacteria; phylum Acidobacteriota; class Thermoanaerobaculia; order Multivoradales; family UBA5704; genus UBA5704. The sequence goes on along the minus strand of DATFPH010000499.1, from coordinate 22,522 downwards.
CTGGATCAGAAGACCGAACCCTGAGGGCACTCTCGTTCCTTCGCAGGCGGTTCAAGAGGGGGTGATCCGGTCGGCGCCGAGTAGCGCCAGGATCGCCTCTGTCTCAAGGCGCACCAAAGGATGACCTTGCGAGTCGAAGGGTCGCTTGAGGCAGCAGAGGTCGAGGTAAACCTTCACCAGGAAATGATACCTGATGTGACCCGGGATTCGCGCTGCGCGATGTCGAGATATGCCTCGTTGAGCAGGCTGGTCACGCCGAGCGAAGGCGCCTGGACCCGAGCGCGCCAGCTCGCGGTGAGGAGGTACCCGCCAGGGGAGCCCGTGCTGCGGGGTGGGGCGGGCGCGGCGTGGTGTATGATCGAGTCTATGCAACTCGCTACCGGTATCGTCGTAAAGGGAAAGGTCGTCGTGGAGGGAGAACCCCTGCCCGAGGGCACAGTGGTCACCATTCTTGCCCGTGAAGCGGACGAAACCTTCGAAGTGCCGCCGGAGCTCGAGGCCGAGCTCTTGGCGTCCATCGCAGAAGCCGACCGCGGCGAGACCATTTCCGCAGACGAGCTGATCGAGCGCCTGCGGCGGATCGCTTGAGCAAAGTTCTCGAAGTCGAGATCACACCTCGAGCCGCATCGCAGATCGAGCGGGCTGCGGCATGGTGGGCTGAGAACCGGCCTGCCGCGCCGGACGCTATTCGTCGACTTTCAGGAAGCCAAGTCACTTCTCTCGCGTCAGCCGGGTGTGGGCGCCAAGTCAAGCACAAGCCGATATCCTGACCTGCGCCGCCTCTTCTTGTCTCGCGTCAGGTACCACATCTACTACCGGGCGACGCCCGGGAAGGTCGTGATCCTTGCGTTCTGGCACGCGAGCCGTGGTACCGGTCCGAGTCTTTGAGCATCCCAGGAAAGCCCCCCCGGGAGGGCTCGGAATCACACTGCTGGCGCTGGCGGCGGGAGTCCTGTTCTGACTGGTCAAGAAAGGGAACGTGAAGAAGGCACAAATGAATGAACAGATCATCGTGGACTCTCCGCAAGCTTGGCCACACGGCCGCGGACCGGGGTTGCCGGGAAGCCTGACTCCCAGCGACATCGTGCTGCTGGCCTGCGATCGATTTGCGCCGCTGCCCCCGGGGAGCACCGGCTTGTGGGCGCGCATCGGTGGCGAAGTCGATTTCGCCTGGCCCTTCGCCCTCGGGCTGTTTTTCTGTGTGGGCCTTTTCTTCGGCGAATCGAGAGACAGCGCTGCAGAAGGGCTGCTATTGCGCTGTGTGGCCGCAGCCGGAGCGGTGGCGCTCCTTGCCGGCTACTGGTGGGGCCGCCGCCGGCAGGATACCGCTTCGATGATGCTGCCTGCGGACGCCGTGTTCCCGCTCGCGGGCGACCGGGCGGCGCTCGGCGAGCCGCTTGTGGCCGCCCTGGTTTCCGCCGCACTGCTGGCCAACGAGCGTGCCGGTGCTTTGCGGCTGGAGCTTCGCGACGGAGTGTTGCAGGCCGAACCTACCGGAGACCCGGCACCGTGGCCAGCCGACAGTCTGGAAGACCGCATCCGGCGAGACCGGCCCAACGCCGTGGCAGGGTTGGTATCTGATTGGCTGGCCCACGGCAGCTATAGCCCCCACGGCCGCGCGCGGCGGCTGGCCGAGCATGGCGCGGCGCTGCGCGGGCTGACGGCCCACTCGGTCGGTGCGGCCATCGATCCGGCCGAGACGCTCGGGCTGTTGCAGCGCTGCCAGGACCAGCGCCCGGAGGTTTGGCAGGCCCTGCAGCAGGCGGTGGCCGAAGGCGTGGGCGCGCGTAAAGTTGAGCCACGATATGAACAACGCGGGAGGATGATGGTGCCGGTGTATGACTACCAGGAGCCGCCCGTGTGGCAGCTGGATGCGCCGCAGGCCGAGACCGCTCGAGAAGTGGCCCCGGGCGCCACCTCGGCCGCCGGCGCGGGAGCTGGTGAGACGAAGGAACCGGTATTTTCGCGTGGACAGCGTCTCGTCCCTTGGATCATAACGTCGATCCTGGCCGCTGGTACCGCGATCCGCTTGCTCTACTTCAGTGACGTCCGTAGCGAGGCATGGCAAGACGCGCCTGTCGCGGGGCTCGTGATCGCCCTGTCGATTGCCGTGCTGAATCGGACGGCGAGGCGTCACCGGCGATCCGGGCTGGCCGCGGCAAGCCCGCACTGGACCAATGAGGTGCTCACTTGTGTGTTCTTCGGCGCACTGTTCGCGCTGATCGGTGCCCTCTTCGGCCCGGGCTGGATGACAGCGGTGCTGGCCTTGTTTGGGTGGTTGTGGTGGGGGGTGTGGCGCCGTGAGCGGGCTCTGAAGGCGGAGTCCGTGGTGGAGGCGGTTCAATCCCGTCTGTCAGCGCTGGGCACCGATCGTGCCGACACGAGCAGCGACGGAAACGTCGAGGTGCCGAACGGTCCGGTCAGCAAGATCCCCACGCGGCTCGTGGCCGCCGACGATCTGCCGGCCCCGGCCGGTGCCGAGCGCGAGCTGCTGGACCGCCCCGCCCAACGCCGGCGCGCTCTGCGACGGACCTATTGGTGGGGGCTCGCGACCCTGATCGGCGGCTATTCTCTAATCGCGCTGCCTGCAGAGCTGCGCCTCGGGGACTTTCCCATGGGCCTGACCTTCGCGTGGGGGCTCACTGTGATGGTCTCGATGTACCTCTATCAAGAAGGTGCGTGGGCCCCCGCCGAGGACCCTGACGACGACGCCCCGCGGCCCTTCCTTCCGGCGCTGGGCATCACACTTTGGCGCCTGTTCGCGCTGGCGAATCTCCCGCTTCTTGATCACAAGGCGTTCACTCTGCTGGCGCTCGCCTTCCTCGCCGGACACTGGCTCTGGATGCAGTGGGCGCTGGCCCGGATCGTGAGGCGCTTCCCCGTGCCGCAACCGCTGCGGATGTCCATGCTGCGGGTGTTCGGCAGCCCGGCGTTCGACGACCTGATCGCACTGATCAAGCCCTGGCGCCGGGTGGGGGTGATCGAGCACCTGGAGGGCTTCGACACCATCGGAGAAAGCGAGGAGGCGCGAGCGGCGCTACGGGCCGGCCGCATCGACGACGTTCTGGCCAAGACCGGCGAGGAAGTGGAGAGACGGCTGGCCGCGCAGTCGTCAGCCCCTGATGACACGCTGCTTTTCGGCCGCTACGCCTTCCAATGCACCGAGGCCACCTGGCGGCCGGCGATCCGCAGAATGCTGGACCGGGCCGACGTGGTCTTGATGGATCTCTCGAGCCTCTCGCCCACCAACCAGGGCTGCGCCTGGGAGCTGGGCCTGTTGCTGGATCGCGTGCCCCTGCCGCGGGTGACGCTGCTGGTCAACGATTCCACTGACCTGGAATGTCTGCAGGCCATCCTGGATGCTGCCGCGCGCCGGATCGCGGCCAATTCCCCCAACCGAGACAACGCGACGGCGGTGTGGCAACTGGTGCGCATCGGAGGACTGGCGGCGCGGCTGCCGCACGAGTCCCACTTCGCCTGGAAGCGTCGCATCGACCACAGGCTGGACCCGGCGGTGCTGGCCGGCCGGCTGCTGGCCACCGCGCAGCCGCCACGCGCGGGCGCCACGCCGGCCGCAAGCTATGCATCCAATCTCATGCCCCCATGGGCTCGCCAGCTCTTCAATCCCTGGGCCTGGGCCCTGCTGTTCGCGCTGTCGGCGGCTTGGGCGGCGGTGCGCCTTTTTTGAGCTGCCAGACCGGACGGCAGCGCAGCGCTCAGGCCACCAAGACCGGAATCTGATCGTTTCGCCGCTCCTCTCGCTTCGTCCCTGTTGCCCTTGTTCCCTTGGGTGATACAGACCCTGAATGGAACGCTGTTGACGCCCATCACGAGGTGCGCCTCACCTCCTCACTTCGTGCTGACGATCTGCAGCACGGCCCGCAGACTGGCGATGAGCGCCCCCTGAATCCAGCCTTGGTCGGTCGAACAGTGCTCGCCGGCGAAGTAGAGCCGTCCCTCGGGGCGGATCGCCGCGGGGTAGAAGCGCTCGAGCTCGTTCGGCTTGAGCATGACGAAGGCGCCGGCCGTCCAGCGGTATTGCTCCCAATCGATCGAGGCATGGTCGACGACGTACTCGCGAAGCTCGTGATGGAAGCGGCTCACGTTTTCGATCACCACCTCGGCGCGCTCGTCATTCGACAGCGCGCCGAGGCGCCGCGCGTCCTGGTCCCAGCAATACGCGCCGAGCAGCGCGCCGGGTATCGACTCGGCACTCTCGGCACTCTTCATGAGCGCCTCGGGCGGCGCGGCTTGCGGCGTCGTCGTATGAATGCTGGGGCGGCGGAAGCGCGCCCCCTCGACCGTCGGGCGCACCGACTCGCGCAGCAACGGCTTCGTCACCGGCAGATGATCCATCGGGTAATAGGTCTGCCGTTGGATGTTGTCCGAGGTCGACGAGCCTCCCAGGATGGGATGGGGACCGTTCTGCCAGAAGCGCTCCTTGCAGTCAAGCGCCACCTTCGTGGCATTCGCGTACGTCATGCCGCGGATGGCCGACATCTTCGCATAGCTGAGATTCTTCAGCTCGAGGCGCCGCATGACGGAGAACGGGATCGTGCAGAGCACGTAATCGTATTGTTGGGTCTTCTCGGTCCCCTCCTGATCCGGCGTCTTCGTCGTCACCTGCACCTTGCGATCGAGGAGCTCGATCCGGACCACCTCGCGGTTGAAGGTGACGTGCTCCTTCACCTTGTCGTAGAGGGCGTCCGGCAACTGGCTCATGCCTCCTTCCAGAGTCTGCAGGCAACTGCCGGTGCCGACCATCTCATCGCGCAGGTACATCGACAGCGCTTTGTCCCACCAGACGTCGAGGCTGGTGAAGACGCCGATCACGTCCTGCACTTCCTCACCGGCGCTCTGGATGAGGAACTCGCCGAGGCTCGTGCCGCTCAGGAGCTGCAGCAGGCGCGTTCCGGCCACGCCGTCGAACATCATCTGTTTCTCGTCCTCGGTCAGCCCTTCGATGAAGTTGTCCATCAGAAAGCCGAAGATGGCCCCGCCGCTCGGGAAGTTCTGAACCTTCCGGAATGCTTCCGAGAGGCGGTAGTGCTGGTAGATGCCCGCCGCGCCCGCGGCCGTCTGGCGCGTCACGACGCCGTGAATGTCCCAGAAGCCGTTTTCCACGTTGTTGATGAACGTGATCAGCTTGTCGCGCAAGCCCATCTCCGCGATGTAATAATGCGTGTAATCGTGGGTGATGGGCACGCGCATGGCGCCGAGCTCCGCGTAGGAGCCGTCCTTGAAGTGGTGCGTGTGGACGCGCCCGCCGGCGCCGCCGCTGGCCTCGATGATCTCCACCGTGTTGCCGAGCTTCAGCAGCTCATAGGCGGCCACGAGGCCTGACATGCCGGCTCCGAGGATCACGACATGACGCGGGCCGGTGTTCTGCTCGCGGATCTCCTTGAGGATCGTGCTGATGGGGACGTGCGGGTAGCCGTCTTCGACGGCATGGTCGGGACAGGGAGGGGCCGTGCTCATTTCGCCACCTCGGGCCGCAGTGCGATCGCGTCCATCGCCACGAGCGCTCCCGGCGCCGGCAGCGCCGTCTGAATGATCGAGCGGACGGGATACGGCTGCTGGAAGCGCTTCGCGTACACACCATTCATCGCCGAGAAATCACTGAGGTTCGCGAGGTAGACCGTGACCTTCGCGACGTCCGCGAGCGAGCAATAGCCGGCCTTCAGGATGGCCTCGATGTTGTTGATCGCCTGGTCCGTCTGTTCTTCGATGGTCGGAGGAAGCGTGCCGTCCGGCTTGCTGCCTCCCTCCTCCGCGGTGAAGACGAACGGTCCGGCGATATTGCCCTGACAATAGGGTCCGATGGGCGGTGGTGCGTCGGGGGTGCTGATACAGGTTCGACTGGACATGGCTCTCTCCTCTGCTGCCAAGCAGCAATGCGACCGTTCGGCTGTTCCTGCGCCCTGAAGTGAGTCTCGCTAGCTCGCCCGACCCTATGTCGCATCTTGTACTTCGTCAATCTTAGAGACGCCGGCGCATATGTCTCTTTCTCGCCTGACCTCGTAAGTCTCTCATTCTGAGAGAGGTTCGCACCGCAGTAAACCGGATCGGATGATTCGGGGTCTTTGCCTCGGCGTCAGCTAAGGAGCCCTCATGAAGCAAGCGCTGTGTCTCTGTCTCTTTCTGTTCGCCGCCGTTGCCGTCGGGCAGCAGCCGACAGTGACCACTCCCTCCGACGATGATCTGGTCGACAGAGAACCGGTCGTCATCGTTGATCAGAGCACCGGATCACCAATCGTGATCGCAGCTTGGATGACTCTCACGGATAACGAGTACTACGTTCGCACCGCCTCGTCGAACGGAAGCACAGGGCTTGTCGGTCATGGAAGACTGGAGAAACCGCCCATCGTCGGAGATTCAGCAGGAGCGACGTATGCAATGGCCGGCGATCCGTTTTTCGCGGCCAACCCGAACGCCCCTTACGAAACTTACCTGGCGACGGCCTCATGCGAAACACTGAGCGGTCCCAGGTGCGCGGGAAGGTCCGACATCACGTTATGGGAAAGCACCGACCATGGTGCAACGTGGCCCGTCGCGAAGGCACGGAGTGTTTGTCCGCAAGATACGAAGATGGCTGATAAACCATCTATCACCGTGTCGAAATCCGGCGTTCTCTACCTCGCACACGTCGTCATTGATGGAAGGCCTGTGGAGCTCCACGTGCATCGGCGCGACAATGGGCAGTGGTCACCGCCGAGCTATGTCAATCTGGCCCGTATTGAAAGTGAAAATGGCCAACCCGTGGAGGTGGCTGTGGAGCCGCAGTCGCCCATCGTCGTCGTTGATGATGAGGGTAATCCATTCGTCGTCGCCAAAGACCTCAACGATCCCGGAGGCAGGATCTTTGTCTCCTGGTCCGATGACCACGGGGTTTCATTTCCCAGGAGGAGGTCTTTCGCGAGCAACTTCTCTGCCGATGTGGTGGGATGTGGCAAGGCCAATTTCGACTCCCTGGAAGCGGTCAGCAATCTGATGGCCCGTTACAACGCGAAGGCGAAGTCGATTGCGATTGCGTGGCACGCTCAGGAGCTTCGACCGGGCGATGATCCGGAGGACAGAGCGAAATACGAGCACAAATCAGATATTAATTTTATCTTCTTCAACACGGCGACGAAAACGTTCGGGTCGGGGCCAAACACTATCGGAGACGTTGATGTGTCCCATCGCAGCCCCGGAAACCAGTGGATTCCTGGCATTGACTGCGATCCCGATGGTCGCTGTCTCGTCACGTATTATGGTTCGGGAACGTGTAGCACCGATCCGAATCACCATTCCACAATTTACCGACCACGCGCTTCTCTTGTGGACATTGATGAAGGTCAGACTCTCGCCAGCCTCGACATTACGTCGAACGACTCGAATCCCGATGGATATCGCGCCCTCGGTGGTGTACCACTCGGGATGGGTGAGTATCAGGGCGTCTACTACTCCGGCGACAAATGGTACGCCGCGTTCATCGAGATTTTCAACCCGCCGAAAGCAGCGACGACCGGCGCGCCGCCGCGACGCGGCGACGTGTACGTAGCGGAAGTGCCTGTTCCTCCCGTCTCCGGACAGTGCACGCTCAGCGTTAATCCTTTGTCTCCCGCCATTGTGGAGGCCGAGGGTGGCGAGCTAACGTTTACCGTAAACATGAGCGTGCCGGGATGCACAACATGGGAGGCCACTTCGAATTTAGATTGGGTAGGAATCGATTCGGTTCTTTTCAACTTCAATGAGCCTCAGCCGGGATCGTCCATGCCGTGGTCAAACCGAACGGTCCGAATCAGCGTCAAGGGACGATCACCGTCGCCGGCAGACCCATCATCATCACCCAGCGCGGCAATGCAACAGCATGTGGTCCGTCCGCGCCATTCACGATCCGAGTGGGACAGTGTCTGCTTACAGCCGACAATCCGGTCTACACGGTTCGCGAGGGGCAGCCATTCACGATTCGACCCGTTCTGAGCACAGGCCCTGGCGCCGTTCTCAACCAGAATTGCCTGCGCTTCGTGTGGACGTCGCCGAACGGGCTCTACCACGAGGGTAAGACTCTCGACCTCCTTGGATCCACAAACACCATCAATCTCACGGTAACCTCTCTCGACAACGCCTACAGCGACGCGATCACGATTCAGGTCAAGACCGACCCGGGCGCGACCACGGACTGTGGGAAAAATCGCGCAGTGCGCGTGAACGGAAGCTCCTCGTACTCCGTAGAGATCAGCGTCGGAGAATCCATCACTCTCTCGCCACCTGAGGGAGCGCCCGGCTCGTTCGAATGGTATCGCTCCGATAAGCTCGCTTCAAACGTGAATATTTCGCATGCCGAGGACGTTGTCGTCTCACCTACAATCGATACGACCTACTGGGTGGTTAACCGCTACACCGCCGGAGGCGTGACAAAGGAGGAGAGGTCAGCAAATTTTTACGTCATCATCACGCCCTCCACGACACCGAGCGTCCGCATCGAGCCTCGCTTTCAGGCGATTCCTGCGGACGCCGAGGCTGTGATCGAGGTGATCGACGACGCTGCGACCGACGGCAACTACGACGACTACACGTTCGAGTGGAACGCCGGCAATGACAATACTCGCCCCAGCGTGCTGTTACCGTGGCCGTACCGGCGACTGATCCTCGAGAACCTGCACGACGACGCCAGCTTCTGGTGCAGGGTCACGGATCCCAACGACAATGTGACGATCACCGACGTCGCTACCGTTGCTGTCACCTGCTCCGACGGCATCGGCGGTTCCATGCGTGTCACGCCGGGAAACTACGTCAGCCGAACCGACCGGCCGCTGCTGTCTGTCAGCGCCTGGGGAAAACAGCTCCGCTACGATTGGTACGAGCGGCTGCCCGAGGAAACAACACCACGACTCTACTATAAACACGCCTCGTCGATCTATGCGACGCTGTCGCAACCGCTCACCTATTACAGTGCCACCATTCAGGACGTTTGCGGCCAGACCGCTTCTTTCGCCGAGGTTCCGGTGTACCTCTGCATGCCGACGGTCGACGCCGAGCCCGTCGATCAGGTCGTGCCGCGCGGTGGAAGCGCCAGCTTGACCGTCGCCGCGTCGCCGGCCATCGCCGGGCAGCCGGTGGCGATTGCGTGGCGCTCTGGCGAGACGGGGCAGGTCGTCGGCAGCGGACCGGCATTGAGCTTCACGCCGGCGCCGGGAACGACGCAGACGTTCTACGCGGACGTGAGCGCAGACTGCTCCGGTACCACGCGCAGCGTGCAGACGCGCACCGCAACCGTGACGGGCTGCGAGCTTGCCGCCACCGCGTACAGCGACCGCAACATCGCCCCCGGGCAGACCTCGACGTTCACCGCGGCGTTCTCCGGCACTCTCGTGCCGCCGTCCGAAGTGGAGTACACGTGGTATTACGGACCGGCGCCGGGAACCGAGTACGTGTCCGGCATCGGGCTGTGGTCGATCACCCCGACGCCGCAGACAACGACGACGTATTGGGTGCGCGTCAATGACGGTACCTGCACTGCCCAGAGCAACCTGGTCACGGTTCGCATCTGCGTCCCGGTCATTACCAGCCAGCCGCAAGGAGCGACCCTCCGCGCCGGCAGACGGCGAGCCTCTCCGTCGGCGTCATGCCGCTGAACAACGAGACGCTGCAGTACCAGTGGTATGCGGGCGCCAGTGGCGATGTCACCCAGCCGGTGAGCGGCGCGACGTCCAGCACCTTCACCACACCGGCGCTGACCGCGACCACGTCGTATTGGGTGCGCGTGACGTCGAGCTGCGGCGCGGCCACGAACAGCGCGACCGCGGTGGTGACCGTCTGCAACAATCCGGCAATCAGCAGCGTGACGCCGGCGCGCTACATCCGCTCCGGCGAGACGACGTGGCACCAGGTCTATGCCACCGGGAACAATCTCACCTATCAGTGGTACACCGGCTCGCCCGGCAATACGAGCGCGCCGATCGCCGGAGCGACGCTGTCGAGCATCTCGAAATCTCCCCCCACGACCACGACGTACTGGGCGCGCGTCGCCAGCAACGGTCTCTGCACCACCGACAGCCCGGCGATGATCATCGACGTCTGCACCGATCCGCCGATCACCACGCAACCGGCGTCGGCGACGATCAAAAGCGGCCAGCCGGCGACGCTCACCGTCGCCACATCAGCCACCGGCGCGACCTACCAGTGGTACCTCGGCAGCACCGGCGCGGCGATCCAGGGAGCGACGTCGGCCAGCCTCACGGTGACGCCGACCGCCGACACCCAGTACTACGCGCAGGTGACGCGTGGCGCATGCACAAGCACCAGCGCCACCGCCACGGTGACAGTCTGCGCGCTTTCCGTTTCGCTGTCCGGCGGCACCAATATCGCCAGCGGGCAGAGCGCGACCCTCACCGCTTCCGCGTCGAACACCCGGGGCACGTACGCGAGCTATGAGTGGTATGCGGGAACCGGTACGAACAGCCTTCTGATCGCCTCGGGGTCGGGGCTGGGGCAGAAGACGGTCAGCCCGACGTCCACGACGCAATATTGGGTGCGCGTCAGCGACGGCACCTGCACCGTCGACAGCACGCCCGTCACCGTCAACGTCTGCAAGCCGACCATCACCGTGCAGCCACCGGGGAAGACGGTGAACAGCGGCCAGACAGCGACGCTGTCGGTGACCGCGACCGGGGCGCCGCTGTCGTACCAGTGGTACATCGGCGCGGCGGGGAACACCGCACAGCCGATCGCCGGCGCGACGTCGGCGAGCTATACGACGCCGCCGATGAGCGCGACGACGTCGTACTGGGTGCGCGTGACCGGCTGCACCACTGCCGACAGCGTCGCCGCGACGGTCAACGTCTGTTCGCCGCCGGCGATCACGTCGGGACCGACCGCGGACACCCAGCGCTATCCGAACACCTGGGGCTGGATGCTGATGACCGCCTCCGGCACGAACCCCACCTACCAGTGGTTCACCGGTCAAAGCGGCGACACCTCACAGCCCGTTCCCGGCTGCACCAGCGCCAACTGCAATTTCCTGCTGACTACGAGCAAGTACTACTGGGTGCGGATCATCGGCGCGTGCGGCACGCTCAACAGCCCCGCGGTGATCCATCCCGTCAGCCCGACCATCACGCAACAGCCGCAGAGCGCGTCGGTGCCCCCCAACGCAACGCCGACGCTCGCGCTGACCGCCACCGGGACCGATCTGACCTATCAGTGGTACCGGGGCAGCACCGGAAACACAGCGACCCCAATGAGCGGCGCCACCGCCGCGACGTTCACCGTTCCGCCGGTCACCACAGCGCCGGTGTCGTACTGGTGCAAAGTGACCAGTGTCGGCAACTCGACGGCGATCGATTACAGCGCGGAGGCCACGCTCTCGTTCTGCACCGGCCCGTCGACGTCGGGCGCCTATGCCCAATACTTCTCCAATAACTATTGGAGGGTTACAGTCGATGTCGCGTTCGAGGATCGCGGCATTGTCCGCTACCTCTGGTACACCGGCGTACCGGGCAACGTCTCGCAGTCGGTCTTCCAGTTCGAGGGAAGCTCCTACCTCGACGTCACCGCGACCAGTACTCAAACCTGGTGGTGCCGCGTCTGGTACGCCGACGACTCCTGTTATACCGACTCCGGCGGCGCGACGACTTACAAGGTGAAGTAACCGCTGCCCCTCGCTACGCTCAGGGGCTTCGCCACGCCGTGAGGGCAGGCGCATCACGCGGAGCAGGAGAGCTCGGGATCGAGCGGCGGGGATAGGTGCCACCAAACCAGCAGGCCTACACCATGAGATCGCCGCCATTGATGTCGAGAGAAGCGCCGGTGATGTAGCCGGCCTGGTCGGAGGCGAGGAAGCAGATCAGGTCCGCGACTTCGACCGGTTGGCCGAGGCGCTGGATGGGGAAGGAGCGGGCATAGGCCCGCGAGGTCGGCCGGCGAGGCATTCTCCCGCGTCAGCTCGGTATCGATCAGCCCGGGGCAGACCGCGTTGACGGTGATCCCGTAAGGTCCGAGCTCCTTGGCCGCGGCGCGCGTCAGCCCGAGGAGTGCCGCCTTCGAGGTGGTGTAGTGGGCACCGCCCAGGGTGCTCACGCTCTTTCCCGCGGTGGACGAAATATTGATGATCCGCCCGCCGCCGCCGGCCTTCATCGCGGGGACGACCGCTCGGATGAGGAGGAACGGCGCCGTGACGTTGACGTCCATCGCGCGGCGCCATTCCTCCTCCGAGATGCGCTCGAAGCGGGTGGAGAGAGCGAGCGCCGCATTGTTGACCAGGATGTCCAGCCGGCCGCCGCGGTCGAGCGTGCGTGCGACGATCTCACGCACGATTGCGGCATCTGCGATGTCTCCGGGCACCGCGAACGCTCCCGCTCCCAACTGGCGGGCCACCGCCTCGGCGCGTTCGGCGTCACGGACATTGACCGCGACGGACGCGCCGTGCTCCAGCAGCCGCGCCGCCGTCGCCCGTCCGAGGCCCCGCGCGACGCCGGTGATCAGCGCGACCTTCCCGGTGAAGTCCTGGTTCATTGAGCCCTCCGAGCCCGTACTGCACCATGATATCTGGACCGCATTTCATACGGTCCGTAGAGGCGCTCATGCCGCCTGTCTGACGGGAGGACGCACGGATCGAATGGTGCAGTGTCCTGGAAAGTTGGCGCGATGTCCCGGTGCAATGCGCCAACGTACCGGGGCACTGGCGCAATATCACAGTACACTGGCGCGTTGTACCGGAACAACGTCGTAATGTACTGGGACGTTGGCGCATTGCACCTGTACATTGGCGCATTCTACCTGTCGAGTGGTGCAGTCGAGAGGTCCAATGTCTGCTCTGTCTCTTCTTTTGCCGCATTCACCCTCTAGCTTGTCGCAATGTACCCATTAGACTGCGAGCTGTACTAGAAGGCCGGCGCACTCATCTCCTCGCTCTCCTCAGTGTACCAATACAGTGCGTCAACAGGGCGGAGAAGTGTCGCAGTGATCCTTTAAATCGCGACACCATAGAGGTACACTGCGACAGCCAACGGGTGCCACGTGCCGATGAACCCTTCTTCGCGCCAGATCGAGCTGTCATGCGGCGCGATCGAGTGGAGAAGAGGACGGAGGTACCGGTACATTGTCGCAATGTACCGGTACATCGGCCGCTTCCCCTGTTCAGCGCCACACTGAAGGAGTACAATCGCAGTCCTCACGGGGTCATCGCGCCAGCCAAGAGTTCTACTGCGACAGTGTTCTGGTGCGGTGACGGCTTCAAGCCCTCGACTGCGACAGTTGAGGGGGACAACGACTGGAGAGGAAAATGCAGTGCGACAGGAAATGTCTGTTTCGAAGCTGCTGACCGAGTTCGAGGCGCGGGTGAAGCACCATGAGAGCCAGGAGGCGCATCACGCGGAGCAGGAGATCTTCCACCGCGAGCAGAAAGCGCTGCACGCCGCCGAGCTCCAGACCGCGAGCGAGCGGCTGGTGGCGTACCGGGCGGCAGCCGAGGCGGCAGGAGAGCTCGTGGCACGCACGCAGCTCCCGCCAAAACCCCTGGACGACGATCTTCCGCCGGGAGCGCCGGTCCTCGTCAGCCGGCTCGCCGCGCGCGTCGTGGCGACCAAGACTCCGTCCGAGACCTTCGGCGCCGCCTCGATCACCAGCGAGATCAACCAGCGTTACGGCAAAAGGCTCCGCCGTCCGGCCGACTCCCGCACCGTAGCCACCGCCCTGCGCCGCATGGCCGCCACCGGGCGCATCCTCCAGATCGAGAAAGGCCGGGGACCCCGCGAGGGAGTGTACTCACGCGGGGAGGGCTGAGTCTCAGCTCCAGCGCCGCTCGCGCAACAAGCGGGCCTGCAGCTCCTTCAGCTCGCCGGCTCCCATGCCGGCCAGGCCGGCTTCTCGCTCTGCATCGATCTCGAACGCCTGGCACAGGGCACGGATCGCTTCGCGCAGCCCCTCGGCACGCCCTTCTTCGCGGCCTTCTTCGCGGCCTTCTTCGCGCCCCTGCCGTTCAGCCAGGCTGAGGGCACCGCGGGCATCCTGCTCGGCGATCTTCGCGCGGTCGTACAGGTCGAGCTCTCCCGCGCTGAAACCCGCCATGCGAGCCACCTCCAGTGCCTCACGGTACGGCGGCACCGACAAGGCCGGCGGCACCACCGCGAGGTTCTCCGCCTCACGGAAAAAGTAGGCCCAGCGGTCGATCGTCCCCTCCGGATCGTCGCCCGATGCGTACTTCGGCAGCTCCAGGAACACGTACTGCACCTGCGAAAGCCCCAAGGCCCCGCCGTGCTGCTCCTGCATCCTCCAACGGCTCAGCATCGGCACCGGTGCCCCACCCGGTATCGGGGGCCCGGGCCAGAGCAGGAAATCGCAGATCGTCACCCCCACCACGTCATCGAGGCCGGGGTAGTCCTCGCCGGTGCGCAGTTGGGTCACGTACGCCTTGGACGTGTTGTACACCACCCGCTTCTCGAACCCTTCCACGTTGAGCACCTGCATCTCGACCACGTATTGCCGCCCACGCTCGTCGAAGCACTTGACGTCCACCAACGACAGCTTCAGCTCCTCGACCGGCACGTGCTGCTCGGAAGAGAGATACTTGAGGTCGACGATCCGGTGGTCGCCGGAGAGCTCCAGCAGGGCATTGAGCAGCTCGATGAGGAGCGGCTTGTGGACTTCACTGCCAAAGATGCGTTTGAAGACGAAGTCGGTCTTGGGATCCGCGAATACCGGCCGCATGGAGACATCTTACCCCGAGACGGGAGAGGAACGGGCGGCCCCGCCGCCCCGGGGGCGGTGGGGCGGGGCCAGGTACTTATTCCGGCCGCTCCAGACTTTCTTCTATGCCGCGTGCTACTTCCTGCTGGCGGCGATCCTGACCCTTCCACTCACGCTCTATGAAAGCTTCTTCCGCGAGCGCGCCTACGGCCTGCTCAACCAGGGCTTCAGCTCCTGGATGCGCGACCAGATCGTCGGTCTCCTCCTGACGATGATCCTCGGTGGCTTGGGAGTGACCGTGCTCTACGCGATCTTCCGGCGGGCGCCGCGCACCTGGTGGATCTGGGGCACGGCGGTCAGCGTGCTCTTTCTCATGATCCTGAGTCTGATCGTGCCGATCTTCCTCCTGCCGCTGTTCTTGAAGTCGACCGAGCTGACGGACGAAAAAGTGCGCGGGCCGATCCTGGCGCTGGCGCGGTCGAACGGCGTGGAGACGGACCACGTCTGGGTTCTGGGGATGTCGGAGCAGAGCAACCGGGTCGGAGGCAACGTCAGCGGATTGGGAAGCACGATGCGGATCTCGCTCAACGACAACCTGCTGCGCCGGAGCTCACCGGCGGGAGTGCAGGCGGTGATGGGTCATGAGATCGGCCACTACGTCCTCCACCACATCGCATACTCGATCGTCGCCTTCGGCGTTCTGTTCCTGCTCGGCTTCGCCTTCCTCCGGTGGGCGTTCACGGCGGTGCTCGCACACCGCGGCGAGCGCTGGCGGATCACCGGCATCGCCGACCCCGCGGGCCTGCCGTTGCTGGTCGCCCTGGTGACGCTCTACTTCTTCCTGCTGACGCCGGTGACCAACACCATCACCCGCACCCAGGAAGCCGAGGCCGATCTCTTCGGCCTGAACACCGCCCGCCAACCCGACGGCCGGGCGGAGGTCGTCCTCCAGCACGCGGAAGACCGCAAGCTCTCGCCCGGCCCGCTGGAAGAATTCATCTTTTTCGACCACCCAAGCGGCCGCAACCGCATCCTGATGGCCATGCGTTGGAAGGCGGAGCATCTCTCGGAGATCGAGTGCATCGAATCCGGGAGAAGCGGAGCTGCGGCTCCGCCCTAGGATCGATTCAAGCTGCGGCCCTGGTCGAGCTCGCGCCGCTCCGCGGCACCTACATCCAGCCGATCTCCTGCCACACTGGCCTGCGGCTCGTGCGACTGCGTCATCCGGGTGAGCAGATTTCTGTCGAGGAGGATCATTCGCCGTGCCCGCGCGTATAGACCGCTTCGCGCGAGTCGTCCAAATCCGCACCGTCCTCCATGTAGGGGCGCATCTCGGAGAAGATGTCTTCTCGGCTCGGCATCTCTCTAAGGCGCATCTATTTTTACTGAAAACCGCTTCTCAGGCAATCCCCATTGTACCGCAGCCCCCTGTGGGAGGCCTGACGGCATACGGCTGCTTGCAGGGTGTCGCAATGAGGTCGTCTGACGAGAGGACGTGCGGGTCGAATGGCGCAGTGTACCAGAAGGGCGGCGCAATGTCGCGACGCAGGCCGGCGCACTCATCTCCTCGATCTCCTCAGGGCGCCAGTGCAGTGCGTCAACATGGTCGATGAGTGTCGCATTGAGCCTTCGGATTGCGCCGCCGTGGAGGTACACTGCGGCATTCAACGGGTGCCACGTGCCGATGAACCCGTCTTCGCACCGGATCGTGCTGTCGTGCGGCGCGATCGAGTGGAGACGAGGAGGGCGGTACCGGTACAACGGGCCGGTTCCCCTGGTCAGCGACACACCGAAGGAGTACAATCGCGATCCTCACAGGGTCATCGCGCCAATCAAGAGGTCCATTGCGACAGTGCTCCGGTGCGGTGCGGGCTTCATGCCCTCGACTGCGACAGTTGAGGAGGGCAACGACCGGAGAGGAGGGTACAGTGCGACAAGAAATGTCTGTTTCGAGGCTGTTGACCGAGCTCGAGGCACGGGTGAAGCACCATGAAAGCCAGGAGGCGCATCACGCGGAGCAGGAGATCTTCCACCGCGAGCAGAAAGCGCTGCACGCCGGCGAGCTCCAGACCGCGCGCGAGCGGCTGGTGGCGTACCGGGCGGCAGCCGAGGCGGCAGGAGAGCTCGTGGCCCGCACGCAGCTCCCGCCGAAACCCCTGGACGACGATCTTCCGCCGGGAGCGCCGGTCCTCGTCAGCCGGCTCGCCGCGCGCGTCGTGGCGACCAAGACTCCGTCCGAGACCTTCGGCGCCGCCTCGATCACCAGCGAGATCAACCAGCGCTACGGCAAAAGGCTCCGCCGTCCGGCCGACTCCCGCACCGTAGCCACCGCCCTGCGCCGCATGGCCGCCGCCGGCCGCATCCTCCAGATCGAGAAGGGCCGGGGACCTCGCGAGGGAGTGTACTCGCGCGGGGGGAAGGGGGAGTAGATGGCCGACTCGGTGGATGTGCAGGTCGCCGGCACTGGAGGTGCCGCACCTACTCCGGATCTCTTTGCGGAGTCCAGAGGCTTTCCACGTGACTCAACAACGCCGTCACCTGCGCCAGAGTCGCCTCATGATCCAGGGGTTCGTCATCCAAGATCTCGTAACGAAACTGTACGGCAAACGGGTTGAGGTCGAGGAGTGCCCACAAGCTCGTCACCTCGGCGCCTCCCTCGTCCAACTTGAGGACCAGCAGGCTCAGGTCATGGGTTCGCGGGAAGTCGATCCCTAGAATCGTCAGCCAGGCCTTGAGGGCTTTCTCGGCCGCCTGCTGAGCATGGAATCCGACGATGCCGTCGCCCACCTCGGGCTGATCCCGAAGAAGTTCCGCGGCGCGGAGATCTCTGCGGGCCAGGGCGAGCAGTCTCGATGGCAGCTCACCTTCGCTCATACAGAACTCTCCCCTCCCGCAGCGCTCGGGCCACCAGATGGCCGGGAGAGTCTTGCCACGCGGCCGCTTCCGCCTGACTGTAGACCACAATGTCCTTGGGCACGGGGAAATGGGCAAGGGCGCGCCACAGCAAGGAAGCCTCACGGCGCCGGCTGCGCTGTTTGCCGAAACCCTCTCGCTCGATGACCAACAGGTCGACATCCGAGTCTGGACGGGCCTCGCCGCGGGCATGAGAGCCAAAGAGGATGATGCGCTCCGGCTCGACTTCTTGCACAATCACCTGTGCCATCTGCGCCAGCAGGTCGTCTGAAACGGAAGAGGTGATTGCCATGAAATTCTCCTGCGCGACCTCCTTCGCGGATCGCACAGATCGAGGATATCAGAGTCCCTTCCGTAGAGACGGGAGCCCGTCCGAAGAAGATCAAGAAGTCGCCGGCGCCGTTCTGCCGCGCCCTGCGGAAGACGGCTCGGAAGGCGCTGTGGGAGGAGGCCTAGGGCCTGTTCGTGGCGGTGTACCGCGAGGCGGCGGGGAAGCTGCGGGCGGGTGACCGGAGCGTGGGGCTCCATCCGGAAGCTTCCCACCCCGGCTGCCGTTCGTAGAGGCCTGAGTCGGAGGCTACCGTCTCGGCCGACCACCTTGGCCACCGGGTGAGGATTTGAGGATATCGAGCGACTTCGCCCGGATCCTTCAAGAACACCTTCGTCTACGACCCGGCGAGCGGCACCCGGGGGTGGGGCATAGACAATGTGGACAAAGGCGTCCCGAAGCCGTTCGGTCGCGTCAAGCTGAGCCGGCGCTGGATAGTGGCCGACACCGATCGTGCCGGGGCACAGCGCGGCGGCGTTGAGCGCGATACGGCCTTTGAACCGGCGGCCGATGTCACGGAGGACCTTCGGATTTCGTTCGAGCGTGTCCGGGTCTCCGATCGTCATCGGACATCGGCCGCGGATCGAGGCCAGGTGCGCCACGGCAGTCACGCATCTTCGCTCGTCGCGCCGGCGGGACGTGCGCACGCCTTCGGCCAGCGACTCCATCGGATAGCGCCAGAGGCCTGCGAATATGGAGTGTCATCGGGTGCTCCTCGGATCACGAAGCTTATTCGAGTGGCCCTGACGGCTCGGTTTGATCCGGACGGGCGGAAAAAAGGCACCGGGTCCGTCTATCATGGTGAGGAGCTTCAATAGATCTCCGAGAGGGGGGCACGCATGGCCGAGGTGAGATTCCTGTTGTCCTCCCAGGCGTTTACGCGAGGACGACGCGTCTTCAGTGGCGCAGTAGCGACTCTGGCGATGACCCTCGGCTTGTCGGTTTGGGGGCGGACTTCTGTCCCGCTGCGTGGTCGTGTGGTACGGTCGGCAGGGTGCTCCGACCTCTCTTGCCAACTGAAGGCAGGCCTGTCAGTATTCCAGGCCATGCGCCAGTCCTATCTCAAGGAAATCACTTCCTAATGAAACCCCTGCTCCTCGTCACGGGAGACATTGTCCTCGACTGCCATCTTTACGGCGGCGTCAAGACAGCGGCCACCTCGTTTAGCGAGCCGGGCACAACCTACGAACAACACCTCGGCGGAGCTGTGCTAACTCACCGACTGCTCGAAGCGGCCGCAGACGCCGCCGGCAGAGCTTGGGACCAGGAGAGGGACAAGTGGTTAGCAGCGAATGCGGCACGGAAGAAGAAGTCGCTCCCTCCATTGCCAGATGATTTGCCGAAAGATCGCCCGGAGCCTGCCTTCAAAGTCTGCCTTGCGTTAGACACGGCTGATGATCTCGCGTCTACACTGCCTGGACATTTGCGCTCTTACGGGGTATGGAGTGATCAACCAGCCAAGAAGGGATCTGACCGCCGAGTTTGGCGAGTCGAGCGACATTTTGGCTATGGCCCGACGGAATCGATTTCGACTGGCAGCATCTTCAAGTCGAGTTCGGTTTCAACGAGCGAGCCAGTCCTTACGGTAATCGACGACGGAGGTATTCTGTTCCGGCAGGAATCTTCACGCAATGTATGGCCAGATTTCTCCCCTGGCGACGTGACGTATTTTATATTGAAAATGAGCTCGCCCTTGTGTCGCGGAGACCTGTGGGCTGCGCTGGCTCCGGTGATGGACCGGCTCATCGTCGTTGTGTCCGCGGCCGATTTACGACGCGAGGACACTCAGATTAGACATCGACTGTCTTGGGAGGAATGCGCCGAAAGCACTCTACATGCGCTTGAGAAAAACTCCACAGTGCACGATCTCCTCAGGGCCGCGCACCTGATCGTAAACTTCCGCTCGGCCGGTGCTCTGTGGATTCACCGCAGTGTCAGTCAGCAGCTAACAGTCCGACTGCTCTTCGACCACCTCCGGCTGGAGGATGACTATGATCGGGCGTTTGAAGGCACTGTGTACGGTTTCCAAACCTGTTTCGTCACAGGAATCGCGCACCACTTGATGAAGAGTCACGCGGAATCAAGCTTCGGGCTCTTTACAGATTTCGACACAACATACCAAGCGCTCGAGTCCGGCATCGCCGCCGGCTTGACGACACATCGCCGGTTGCTCGAGTTGGGCCACGGTGCTGTGGAGCGAGGTAGATGGGCCAAGTCTGGTTTTCCCGTCGGCGAGCTCGGGGCCGTGGCCGCCGCAAGCCCAGACCGGTTCATTAGCCAAGAAGTTGTGGTCAAGAAACCGGGATTGTCAGAATGTCCGTGGACTCTGCTCGCGCAAGCCGAACTGGCCGAGTCGAGCGACAACCCGCTTACCGACGTGGCGCATCTGACCGCGCTCTACGGCTTGGGTGCGCTGTCGCACGTGCCGGCGCTGCAACTTGGACGGCTATTTACGGTGGACCGCAGCGAGATTGAGAGTCTTCGCACGCTCGATGCCCTGATTCGCGACTACGAACGTGTCAAGGTTCAGAAGAGACCTCTTTGTATCGGAGTTTTCGGTCCGCCTGGGTCCGGTAAATCGTTCGCCGTAAAGGCTCTCGCTGAAGCGATCCTCGGTAGCAAAGCACCGTTCCTCGAGTTCAATCTCTCGCAATTCAAGAGTCTCGACGAGCTGATTGGCGCCTTCCATCGGGTACGTGATGCCGTGCTCAAGGGCATCACTCCTGTCGCGTTCTGGGACGAGTTCGACTCACAGAGCTACAAGTGGCTGCAGTACCTTCTCGCGCCGATGCAGGACGGCGGCTTCCAGGAGGGGCAGATCACGCATCCTATCGGAAAATGTGTTTTCGTCTTTGCTGGCGGAACCAGTGACACGCTCCAGCAATTCGGTGTCGCCGAGCCCGAGCCGCCGCAACTCACTCTACAGGAGCTTGCTAAGCTCAAGCATGAAGCGCGTGCCGATCGTAAGCTGGCAGAAGAGGCATTTCGCGAGTTCAAGCTCCTCAAGGGACCCGACTTCATTTCACGCCTTCACGGATTCCTCAACGTCCTCGGTGCCAATCCGCGCCCGAGCACCAACTGTCCGGACATAACCTGGCCAATCCGCCGTGCGCTCATCCTTCGTTCGGTGCGGGAATTGAAGGAAAATGAGGAGCTTGACATCGATCCTGGGCTACTTCACGCGTTGCTCAGCACGCCGAACTATCGGCATGGTGCGCGCTCGTTGGAGAAGATCGTGGTCGCCCTGGTCAACGGCCGCGAGGGTGGGCGCCTTCGTCGCGCGGCGCTGCCTTCCGATCCGACCTTGGATCGGGAAACGAATGCAGCGGAATTTCACAGGCTTATGGAACATGGCTACCCAGATATCGAGGTATTGGCTGCGGCAGTACACCAGAGCTTCCTTTCCGGAGCTGAGGAGGCCGCTCTCAAGGCTAAGATCGAACAGCAGCCGAACGTGGCCTGGCGCGTCCATCCTGCCGTCATGACAGAGTACGAACAGCTCGGAGCTGACTTCAAGGCTTCCAATCGCGTCGCAGCGCGCCGCATCTCTAAGCATCTGGCACTTATCGGCTTCATGGTCTCTCCGCAGAAACCGAATGACGACCTCTTGTGGATCGAGCCACTCAAGAAGGCTATAGAAAAGCACATTGAGCGGCTCGCTCAGGCTGAGCATCGGGGTTGGTGCGTCGAACGCCGAGCCAACGGTTGGTCATACGCGGAGATACGTGACAACGACCTGAAACACCACCCGCTGCTCGTCGACTGGTCGAAGCTGAAACCTCAGGAGCAAGAAAAGAATCGGAATAGCGCACGATCTATACCAGCCTTGCTCCAGGTGGCGGGTTTCAAAGCCCTGCTCGCGCCCCCGCAGTAGCAGTTCCGTGCCTAGGAGCCTGCGCGCCAGGAAATCGGGAAGAGCGAAATTTTTCCTCATGGCAACCGCCGGGGCGGCAGTGCCATGAGGAGATCAGTTTTCCGGTCTTCGCTGGCGGGGGTTGGCAGTACTCAGACGTGACACCCGTCCCCCTTTCGCCTTAGTTCCACACTAATTGCGGGCTCAGCTGCTTGAGATTGAGCGCCAGGCAAACCAACACCCATTCCCCTGCCACTTTGGCTAAACCTCTCAAGCTGAACTGCCGGAAGCCGAGCACCGATTTAATCCAGCCGTTGACCGGCTCGACGAGCCCCTTGCGTCTGCCATACGTCTTGCGCCCTTTTTCGGTCGCCAGCTTTTCTTGCATCCGAAACGTAGCAGGGTTCTCCGAACCAGAGACAACCGATTGAGACTTCCCCTCGCGCCCCAACGAGATATAGCCATCGATCTGCTTGCTTTCCAGCTTCTGGAGATTGTCTTCCGACCGGTAGCCAGCGTCCGCCAAGACCTCCAGCGGGACCCCTTGCGCGGTCTCACAGCACTTTTCCACCATCACCAGCAACTGCTCGGCATCTGCCGCGCTCTGCGTCACCTCGGCGGCAACGATCAGACGGCTCTCGGCGTCCACCACCAATTGACCGTTGTAGCACTGGTCGAAACCCGAAGAGGTCTTCATGATCCGGCTCTGCGGATCCGTGAAGTTGTCCTGCTTCTTCGCCTTTGGCTCACCAAAAGGA
>DATFPH010000498.1:0-20605 GCA_035264905.1 Thermoanaerobaculia bacterium | reverse complement strand
GCTGATAGCGGAGCAGGCTGGGCGGACGCCGGAGCGGCTGGCCCTCGTGGCCGGGGACGCATCGCTCACCTACCGGCAGCTCGCGGAACGCGCGGCCCAGCTCGCCCGCCACCTGCGGCGGCTGGGCGTCGGCCCCGAGGTGCCGGTCGGCGTGTTCCTGGAGCGGACGGCCGGGATGGTCGTCGGGCTCCTCGGTGTGCTGGAGGCGGGGGGCGCGTACGTGCCGATCGATCCCGCCTACCCGGCCGACCGCGTGGCCCACATGCTCGCCGACTCCGGAGCGCCGGTGGTGCTCACCCAGGAGCGCCTCCGCCCGGCCCTCGCCGGCTACGCAGGCCGCCTCGTCGCGCTCGATGCCGGGCTGCCGCCCGAGGAATCGGGAGGACTCAATTGGAGCAGCGGTCCGGACAGTCTGGCCTACGTCATCTACACCTCGGGCTCCACGGGGAAGCCCAAGGGGGTGCAGGTCCCGCACCGGGCCGTGGTCAACTTCCTGACCTCCATGGCGCACCGGCCGGGGCTCAGCGAGGACGACGTGCTGGTGTCCGTCACCACCATCTCCTTCGACATCGCCGGGCTGGAGCTGTACCTCCCCCTGATTTGCGGTGCCCGCGTGGTTCTCGCGGACCGCGAGACCGCCGCCGACGGCCCCGCCCTCCGCAGGCTCCTCGCGTCCTGCGGCGCCACCGCGATGCAGGCGACCCCGGCGACCTGGCGGCTGCTCCTGGCCGCCGGCTGGGACGGGCCGCCTCTCAAAGTCCTCTGCGGCGGGGAGGCGCTGCCACGCGATCTCGCCGCCCGGCTCTACGAGCGCGCCTCGGCGGTATGGAACCTCTACGGCCCGACCGAGACGACGATCTGGTCGGCGGTCCATGAGGTGGAACGAGGACATGGAGGACCTGCCGTGGTGCCGATCGGCCGGCCGATCGCCAATACCGGCCTCTACCTGCTCGACGCGGCGCTGCGCCCGGTGCCGGTGGGCGTCGGCGGCGAGCTGCTGATCGGCGGCGACGGACTGGCGCGTGGCTACCGCGGCCGGCCGGACCTCACGGCGGAGAAATTCATCCCCGATCCGGTGAGCGGCGCGGCGGGGGCACGGCTCTACCGCACGGGCGATCTCGCCCGCTTCCGGCCGGGCGGAGAGATCGAGTTCCTGGGCCGTCTCGATCATCAAGTCAAGATCCGCGGCTTCCGCGTCGAGCTGGGCGAGGTCGAGGCGGCGCTCGCCGCCCACCCCGCGGTGCGCCAGGCGGTCGTGGTGGCGCGCCCCGAAGCGGCGGGCGGCCACCGGCTGGTGGCCTACGCGGTGTTCTCGGAGACGCCGGACCCGGGAGCGCTCCGCCGCTTCCTCGCCGAGCGCCTCCCCGATCCGTTCATCCCCTCGCTCTTCGTGCCGCTCGACCGCCTGCCGCTCACCCCCAACGGCAAGGTGGACCGCAAGGCGCTGCCGGCGCCCGAGACAGGGACGGCGGCGCGGCCGGAGCCGGTGGCGCCGCGCTCGGAGCTGGAGCGCACGATCGCCGCGATCTGGCGCGAGGTCCTGGGCACCGGCGCGGTCGGCGTGCACGACAACTTCTTCGACCTCGGCGGCCATTCGCTCCTCGCGGCGCAGGTCCACGCCCGGCTGCGCGAGGCGCTGGGGCGCGAGCTGTCGATGATCGACCTCTTCCGCCACCCGACGGTGGGGAGCCTGGCGCGCTTCCTGGCGCCGGACGAGGAGGCTTCGGCCGCCCCGGTGGTCCCCGCTGCCCGGCCGCGGGAAGCCACCCGGGAGATCGCCATCATCGGCCTGGCCGGGCGCTTCCCGGGCGCGCCGACCGTCGAGGGCTTCTGGCGCCGGCTGCGCGCGGGCGAGGAGATGATCACCTTCTTCTCCGCCGCGGAGCTGGCCGCGGCGGGCGTCGATCCGGCGCTCCTCGCCGATCCCGCGTACGTGCGCGCCGGGGGGGTGATCGACGGGGCGGAGCTGTTCGACGCCGCGTTCTTCGGCTTCAGCCCGCGCGAGGCGGAGCTGATGGACCCGCAGCACCGGATCTTCCTGGAGTGCGCCTGGCACGCTCTGGAGCACGCGGGCTACGACCCGGAGCAGACCAAGGCGCGCATCGGCCTCTATGCCGGGGTGGGGATCAACACCTACCTGCACCATGCCGGCGTCGAGCAGGTGCAGGCGCTCGCCGGCCGCTACCAGGCGTTCATCGCCAACGACAAGGACTTCGTGCCGACGCGGGTGAGCTACAAGCTCAACCTGAAGGGGCCGAGCGTCAACGTCCAGACCGCCTGCTCGACCTCGCTCGTGGCGCTCCACCTGGCCTGCCAGGCGCTGGCCTCCGGCGACTGCGACATGGCGCTCGCGGGCGGCGTGGCGGTCCGGGCGCCGCAGGCCACCGGCTATCTCTACGAGGAGGGCGGCATCCCTTCGCCGGACGGCCACTGCCGCGCCTTCGACGCGAACGCCCAGGGGACGGTCTTCGGCAACGGCGTGGGGCTCGTCGTGCTGAAGCCGCTGGCGCGGGCCCTCGCGGACGGCGACACGGTCCACGCCGTGATCAAGGGGACGGCGATCAACAACGACGGCGCCGCCAAGATCGGCTACACGGCGCCGAGCGTCGAGGGGCAGGCGCAGGTGATCGCGTCAGCGCTCGCCGCGGCCGGGGTCGGGCCGGAGACCGTCACGTACGTCGAGGCGCACGGCACCGGCACGCCCATGGGAGACCCGATCGAGGTGGCGGCGCTCACCGAGGTTTTCGGCCCGCACGCGCCGCGGCCGGGCTACTGCGCCCTGGGCTCGGTGAAGACGAACGTCGGCCACCTCGACACCGCGGCGGGGATCGCCGGCCTGATCAAGACCGTGGAGGCGCTGCGCCACCGCGAGCTGCCGCCGAGCCTCCACTGGCAGGCGCCGAACCCGCGGATCGACTTTGCGGCGGGCCCGTTCCACGTCAACGCGGCGCTGACCCCCTGGGAGAGCGAGGGGCCGCGCCGGGCGGGCGTCAGCTCCTTTGGAATCGGCGGCACCAACGCCCACGTGGTGCTCGAAGAAGCGCCGCCGGCCGAGCCCTCGGGACCGTCGCGCGCCTGGCAGATCCTGGTGCTCTCGGCGCGCACGCCCACGGCTCTCGACGCCGCCACTCAGGCGCTCGCGGAGACCTGCCGCGAGCGCTCCGACCTGGAGCTTGCCGAGGTGGCGCACACCCTGCGCGTAGGGAGGAAGGCCTTCGCGCACCGGAGGGTGCTGGTCTGCCGCAAGCGCGAGGAGGCCGCGGCGGCGCTCGCCGTAGTGGACCCCGAGCGGGTGGCGGGGGGCGTCTGCGAGGTCGAGCGCGGCGAGCGGCCGGTGGCTTTTCTTTTCTCGGGGCAGGGCTCGCAGCACGCCGGCATGGCGCGCGGCCTGTACGCCGCGGAGCCGGTGTTCCGCCGCGAGCTCGACCACTGCGCGGAGCTGCTTCGGCCGCACCTGGGCTGCGACCTGCGGGATCTGATCGGCTGTGGGGTCGAGCATCGGACGGATCAGACGGATCTGTCGGATCTGACCGATCATCCGACCGATCCGTCGGATCCGACCGATCCGTCCGATGCCGCTCACCTTCAGCAGACCCGCTTCGCCCAACCGGCGCTCTTCGCGGTGGAGTACGCCCTCGCCCGGCTCTGGATCGCCTGGGGCGTGCGGCCGCAGGCCATGCTCGGCCACAGCCTCGGCGAGTACGTGGCCGCCTGCCTCGCCGGGGTCTTCTCGCTGGAGGACGGCCTGGCCCTGGTCGCCGCGCGCGGACGCCTGATGGGCGCGCTCCCCTCCGGCGCCATGCTCGGCGTGCAGCTCCCCGAGGCCGAGGCCGTCCGCTGGCTCGGCCCCGGCCTCTCGCTGGCTGCGGTCAACGGACCGGCAGCCTGCGTGATCTCGGGGCCGGAGGAGGCCGTCAACGATTTGACGGCCCGGCTCGACCGGCAGGGCGTGCGCCACCGCCGGCTGCACACTTCGCACGCGTTCCACTCGGCGATGATGGACCCGATCCTCGACCCGTTCGCCGCCGCGCTGGCCGGCGTGGCGCTCGCCGCGCCGCGCCTCCCCTTCGTCTCGAACTTGACCGGCACCTGGATCACCGCCGCGGAGGCGACCGATCCCGGCTACTGGGTGCGCCACCTGCGCGGCGCCGTGCGCTTCGCCGACGGCGTCCGCGCCCTCCTCGCCGAGCCCGACCGCCTGCTGCTCGAAGTCGGCCCGGGCAACGCCCTGAGCACCCTGGCGCGGCAGAGCGTGCCGGCGGGGGAGAGGCGGGTGGTCCTCGCCTCGCTGCCGCACCCGCAGGAGGAGCAGCCGGACGACGCCGTCGTGCTGCGCACCCTGGGCAGGCTCTGGCTGGCCGGGGCCGCGGTCGACTGGGACTCCTTCGTGGCCGGCGAAAGCCGCCGCCGCGTGCCGCTCCCGCTCTACCCCTTCGAGCGCCAGCGGTACTGGCTGGAAGCTGCGAAGTCCGTGGCGAAAGAGGTCGACCCGCTCGCCCGCAAAGCAGATCTCGCCGACTGGTTCTACGCACCGCTCTGGAGGCAATCGCTCCCGCCGGCGACCGACCCGCTGGAAGAGCCCACCCCCTGGCTCCTCCTCGGCGAGCACGACCTGCTCCAGGGCCTCGCCGAGCGCCTGGAGAGGCTCGGCCGTCCGGTCGCCACCGCCCGAGCCGCCGCCACCTTCGAGCGCCTCTCTTCTGTCTCGTACACCCTGGATCCCGGAAACCGAGATCACTGGAGCGCCCTCTTCGCCGCCCTGCGAGAAGACGGCCGCCTCCCCAGGCGCATCCTCCACGCCTGGAATCTCACCAGCGGTGTTTCCCCTGGTGACTCCCGCGTCCGTGCCTTCGACAGCCTGATCTATCTCGCCCAAACCCTGGAGCGGGAAGGCGCCGCACAGGGCGTCCGCCTCACCATCCTCTCCGACGCCCTCCAGCGGGTGACCGGCGAGACCGTCCTCCATCCCGAGAAGGCCCTGCTTCTCGGGGCCTTGGAGGTGATTCCACAGGAGATCCCGGGGCTCGCCTGCAAGAGCGTCGACCTGGAGCTGTCGGCAGCCGCGACCGAGGAGCTGCTCGACGACCTCCTCGCCGAGGCCGCGGCGCCGATCGATCGGGCGGAGTCGGTCGTCGCCTGGCGCGGCGGCGAGCGGTGGGTGCGCACGTTCGGGCCGGCGCGCCTCGACCGCGAGGCGGGGCCGGTGCCGCGGGTGCGCGACGGCGGCGTCTATCTCATCACCGGCGGCCTGGGCGGGCTCGGCCTGGCGCTCGCCGAGGAGCTGGCCGGTCTCGCGCGGGTGAAGCTCGCTCTTCTCGGCAGGACTCTTCTGCCGCCGGAGCGGATCGGCGAGATCCAGGCCCTGGAGGCGCTCGGCGCGGAGGTGCTGACCGTGGCGGCCGACGTCACCGATCCGGAGGCTCTCGCCGCGGTGCTCCGCACAATCGAGGAGCGCCTCGGGCCGGTGCGCGGCGTGATCCATGCGGCGGGCGTCCCCGGCGGCCGTCTCCTCCAGCTCCAGACGCCCGAGGCCGCCGAGGCGGTCTTCGCGCCCAAGGTGCGGGGGACGCTCAATCTCGCGGCTGCTTTGGGCGACCGGCCGCTCGACTTCTTCGTCCTCTGCTCGTCGATCAACGCGGTGGTCGGCGGCTTCGGCCAGAGCGACTACTGCGCGGCCAACGCCTTCCTCGACGCCTTCGCGCAAGCGGCGTACGTCCGCCACCGGCGCCGCGGCCCGGCCATCGTTTCAATCGGCTGGGACCGCTGGGAGGAGGTCGGCATGGCGGCGCGCTCGTCCGCGTCCCGGGCGTTCTGGGGCGCTCCTACGGTGCCGCTCCATCCGCTGCTCGATGCGCGGATCGAGGAGACGGCCGGGCGCGAGGTCTATGCCACGGAGATGAGCGTCGAGCGCCACTGGGTCCTCTCCGAGCACCGCATCGTCGGCCATCCCACCGTGCCCGGCACGGCCTACCTGGAGATGGCGCGCGCCGCCTTTGCGCGCCGTTCCGCCGGGCGGCCGGTCGAGATCCGCGACGCGGTCTTCCTGGTGCCGCTCGTCGTCCTCGAAGGGCAGCGCCGGGAGGTCCTCACGGTGCTCGAAGGGAGCGGCGACGCGTGCGATTTCCGGGTGAGCAGCCGCTTGGGCGAGGAGCCCTGGCAGGAGCACGCCCGGGGGCGGATCGCGGTGGCACCCGAGACCGGCATCGAGCGGTGCGACGTGGCCGAGCTGCTCGCCGCCTGCACGGCAGGGGAGATCACGGCGGCGCGGCGGCGGGAGAGCCCTTTCCTGGTCACCGGCCCGCGCTGGCAGAGCCTGCGCCGGCTCCACCTGGGCGACGGCGAGAGCGTCGCCGAGCTCGCTCTCGACGAGCGTTTCGCGGGCGAGCTGTCCGACTTTGCCCTCCACCCGGCCCTCCTCGACGTGGCGGCCGGAGCGGTGCAGCTCCTGGGTGACGGCGACTACCTGCCGCTCACCTACGAGCGCCTGGTCGTCCACGCTCCTCTCACCCAGAAGGGGTTCAGCCATTTTCGGCTGCGTGAAGCTGGAGACATCCTGACCTGCGACATCTCACTGCTCGACGAGAGCGGCGCGGTGCGGGTCGAGATCGAGGGGTTCTCGATGAAGCGGGTGAGCGCCGAGGCGGCGGAGCAGCTCCGCCACAGCGCCGCGGCTTCGGTGGTTCCCGCGGTCCGCCGCGCCACCGGCCACGGCATCCTGCCGCTGGAGGGGCGGCAGATCCTGCGCCGCATCCTGCGCGACGGCGCGGCGCCGCACTACGTGGTCTCCACCCGCGACCTGCACGCGGTGGCCGCCGCGGCCGACGCGTTCGACCCCACGCGCTTGGCCGGCGCTCTCGAAATCCGGCCCGCCGTGGCGCACGCGCGCCCCGAGGTGAGCAGCGCCTACGCGCCGCCGGCCGACGACCTGGAGCGCCGCATCGCCGAGGTCTGGGAGGGGGTGCTGGGGATCGAGCGGGTGGGCGTGCACGACAACTTCTTCGAGCTGGGAGGGACCTCCCTCTCCGGCATCCAGCTCGTCGCCGAGCTCAAGAAGCAGCTCGGCGTCGAGATCCCGACCGTCACCATCTTCCAGGCGCCCACCGTGAGCGCCCTGGTCCGCCACCTGCGTCCGCCGCAGCAGCAGGCCTCCGCGTTCGAGCACAGCCGGAGCCGGGCGGAGAAGAAGAAACAGGTCTTCGCGCAGGCCCGGCGCGCCATGCGTGCCATGCCACGGGGGAGGCGATGAGCGACGAGATCTTGGACACCGAAACCGGCCGCGAGATCGCGGTCGTCGGCCTGTCCGGCCGGTTCCCGGGCGCGCGGGACCTGCGGCAGCTCTGGAGCAACCTGCGCGGCGGCGTCGAAGGGATCCGCTTCTTCTCCGACGCGGAGCTGCTCGCCGCCGGCATCCCGGCCGGGCACCTGCGCGATCCGCGCTACGTCAAGGCCGGCAGTCTCCTCGCCGGTGTGGACGAATTCGACGCCCCCTTCTTCGGCTACAGCGCGCGCGAGGCCGAGATCCTCGACCCGCAGCAGCGCCTGTTCCTGGAGCACGCCTGGACCGCGCTGGAGGACGCGGGCTACGCGCCGGACGGGTACGACGGGCTGATCGGCGTCTACGCCGGCGTGGCCTGGAACACCTACCTGCTGAGCAACCTGCGCTCCCACACCGAGCTGTTCGACGGCGGCGGCGCCTTCCAGGTGTTCATCACCAATGACAAGGACTTCATGCCCACGCGGGTCAGCTACAAGCTGAACCTCAAGGGGCCGAGCGTCGTGGTGCAGACGAGCTGCTCCACGTCGCTCGTGGCGATCCACCTCGCCTGCCTGTCGCTGCTCAGCTATGAGTGCGACATGGCGCTCGCGGGCGGCGTGACCGTGAAGGTGCCGCAGGTCGAGGGCTACTGGGCGCTGGACGGCGGGCTCGCCTCGCCCGACGGCCACTGCCGGGCGTTCGACGCGCGCGCCGCGGGGACGGTCTTCGGCAGCGGCGTCGGCCTGGTGGTCCTGAAGCGCCTGGGGGAGGCGCTGGCCGACGGCGACTCGATCCACGCGGTGATCAAGGGGTCGGCGATCAACAACGACGGCTCCCTCAAGGTGAGCTACACGGCGCCGAGCGTCGAGGGGCAGGCCGAGGTCGTCGCGGCGGCGCTCGCGGTGGCCGGGGTGGAACCGGAGACGATCCGTTACGTCGAAGCGCACGGCACCGGCACCTCGCTCGGCGACCCCATCGAGGTCGCGGCGCTGACCAAGGTCTTCCGCGAGAGCACCGAGCGGAAGGGCTTCTGCGCCCTCGGCTCGATCAAAACCAACGTCGGGCACCTCGACGCGGCGGCCGGCGTCGCCGGCTTCCTCAAGACCGTGCTCGCCCTGGAAAACCGCGAGATCCCGCCGAGCCTGGGCTTCGAGCGGCCGAACCCGGCGATCGACTTCGACTCCAGCCCGTTCTACGTAAGTACCGCGCTGACCCCCTGGGAGGCCACCGATGTGCCGCGGCGCGCCGGGGTCAGCTCCTTCGGCGTCGGCGGCACCAACGCCCACGTGATCCTGGAAGAGGCGCCGCCCGCCGAAGCGCCGGCCGCCTCGCGCCCCTGGCAGCTCCTGACCCTCTCGGCGCGCAGCCCGGAGGCGCTGGAGGAGGCGACCCGCAACCTCGCCGCCTGGCTGCGCGAGGCCGGTCCCGCGGCGCTCCCCGACGCCGCCTGGACGCTCAAGGTGGGGCGCGCGGTCTTCCGCCATCGCCGGACCGTGGTCTGCCGCGACCGCGACGATGCGCTGGCCGCTCTCGAAACGCTCGATCCCGCGCGGGTGCGCACCGCCGAGGACCTGGAGGACCCGCGCGACCGGCCGGTCGTCTTCGTGTTTCCGGCCCCGGGAGGGCAGGTTTCCGGCCTGGGACGGGATCTTTACGCGACCGAGGAGCTGTTCCGCGCCGAGGTCGACGCCTGCGCCAGGCGGCTGCTGCCGGAGCTGAATCGCGATTTGCGAAGCCTGATGGGCCGCGGGGGCGATCGGGTTGAGTATCGGACCGATCTGGCGGATCTGACCGATCCGACGGATTATCCGTCCGATCCGACCGATCGGTCCGATGCCCGCCTCGCCCAAGCCACCCACTTCGTCGCCGCGTACGCGCTGGCCCGGCTGTGGATGAGCTGGGGCGTGCGCCCGCAGGCGATGCTCGGCCACGGCGCGGGCGAGATCGTCGCCGCCTGCCTCGCCGGGGTGATCCCGCTGGAGGATGCGCTCTCATTCGTCGCCTCGGGACGGAGACTGATCGGCCTGCGGGCGCCCGACGTCCCGTTCCTCTCGGGAGTGACCGGCACGTGGATCACCGCCGAGCAGGCGACGAATCCCGGGTATTGGGAGAGCCTCCTGCGCCAGCCGGCGCGCTTCGCCGAGGGGCTGGAGGAGCTGACGAGCGATCCGCGGCGCCTGGTGCTCGACGTCGGTCCCGAGGCCACGCCCGATCTCCCCGCTCTGCTCACGGCGCTCGGGAAGCTCTGGCTTGCCGGCCTGCGCGTCGACTGGCCCGCGGTCTATGGAGCGGAGAAGCGGCGGCGCGTGCCGCTGCCGACCTATCCCTTCGAGCGCCAGAAATATTGGATTGATGCGGCCGCGATCGAGGCGGCGCCCGCGAAGAGCGACGTGCTGGAGAAGCGGCCGGACGTGGCCGACTGGTTCTGGCTCCCGTCCTGGCAGCCGGCCCTGCCGGTAGCGGCTCAGGAAGCCACAGCTTCCCGGCGCTGGCTGGTCCTCGCGGAGCCGGGAGGCCCCTCGGCCGAGCTGGCGGCGCGCCTGGGGAGGTCCGGCGAGGTGATCACCGTCGAGCCCGGCGAGCTGCGCCCGGAGCTGTGGGATGCGCTGATCGCCGATCTGCTCGCGCAGGACCGCCTGCCGGACGTGGTGGTCCACGCCTGGGATCTCGGCTCCGGAGCGCCGGCCGGCGACGCCACGGCGTTCGAGGCGGCACAGGAGAGTGGCTTCTACGCTCTGCTCGGGCTGGCGCGCGCCATGGGCCGCCAGGGGTGGGCTCCGCGCGAGCTGGTGGTGGTGGCGAGCGGCCTGTGCGCGATCTCCCCGGAGGAGGCGCTGCGGCCGGAGCGGACGACCCTCCTCGGCCTCACCGAGGTGCTGCCGCAAGAGGTCCCCGGCCTCTCCTGCCGCGCGATCGATCTAGCCCTGCCGGCCGGCGGGCGGGCGCGTGGGCGCGCTCTCGATGCGGTGGCGGCGGAGCTGGCGGCATCCCCGGGCGCGCCGCTCGTCGCCTGGCGCGGGGAGCGCCGCTTCCTGCCCACCTT
The DNA here is from genome assembly GCA_035264905.1 of Thermoanaerobaculia bacterium. GTDB lineage: Bacteria > Acidobacteriota > Thermoanaerobaculia > Multivoradales > UBA5704 > UBA5704. Next base: position 10,307 of record DATFPH010000498.1, on the reverse strand, counting down.
CACGCCGGCGCGCCTCGAAGATCCGGGGCCGGCTCCGGCGCCGTTCCGCAGAGAGGGCGTCTACCTGCTGACCGGCGGTCTGGAGAACAACGGCTACGCCTTCGCGCGCTATCTCGCCTGCGAGGCCCGGGCGCGCCTCGTCCTGATCGAGGAGCCGCCGCTCCCCTCAGAGAACGGCCGCGTGCAGGCCCTGCGCGACCTCGGCGCCGAGGTGCTGGTCGTCGCGGCCGATCTCGCCGATCCCGCCAGCCTGGCGGCTGCGATCGCCCAGGCCGAGGCTCGCTTCGGCGCCCTCCACGGCGTCATCCACACCGCGGGCACCATGGGGGAGCAGACGTTCCGTCTGGTGCGCGAGCTGGACCGCGAGGCGTGCGGCTGGCACTTCCGTCCCAAGGCGCACGCCCTGTTCGCCCTGGAGCAGGCGCTCGCCGGGCGCGAGCTCGACGTCTGCCTCCTCCTCTCCTCGCTCGCCACGGTCCTCGGCGGTGTCGCCTACGCGGCATACACCGCGGGGAACCTGTTTCTGGAGTCGTTCGTCCAGGAGCACAACCGCACGCGCGAGCAGCCCTGGCTGAGCCTGGGCTGGGACGTCTGGCAGTTCGAGGGAGACGAGGAGCAGATCACCGCCGTGCGCGACGACCTCGCCGGCCTCGCGATGAGCCCGCGGGAAGGGGAGGAGGCGTTCCGCCGCGCCGTGGCCGCGCGCGGAGTCGACCGCCTCCTGGTCTCCACGGCCGCGCTGCCCGAGCGCATCGAGCGGGCGGTCCGGCGGATCGGTCAGATCCAGGAGCGCGCCGGGGCCGCGGCGGCCGGACCGGCGGCGCGCCATCCGCGCCCGTCTCTCGCCACCCCCTACGCCGCTCCGGAGACCGATCTGGAGCGCCGCATCGCCGAGGTCTGGAAGCGCACGCTCGGCTTCGAGCAGATCGGCGTGCACGACAACTTCTTCGAGCTGGGCGGCGACTCCTTCGTCGCCGTCCAGGTGGTCTCGCGGCTCCAGGACGAGCTGGGGATCGAATTGCCGGTCGCCAAGCTCTACCAGGGGCTGACCGTCCGCACGCTCGGCGCGCTCCTTGCCCAGGACGAAGCCGCGGCGAGCAGCGAGCACGCCGCGCACCTCGAAGAGCGGCGCGAGAGCATGGGCAGGCGCCGGGATTTCCTGGAGCGCCGCAGGTCCCGCAAGAACGAGGCAGGGTGAGCCGTGGCTGGGAACGAAGAAAGGGGAGGTTTCATGGAAGTCTTCGAGCAACTGGAGTCCGAGGTCCGCGTCTACAGCCGCGTCTTCCCGGCCGTGTTCGCCACCGCCCGGGGGCATTGCGTGACAGACGAGCAGGGGAAGCGCTACGTCGACTTCTTCAGCGGCGCCGGCGCCCTCAACTACGGGCACAACAACCCGTATCTCAAGGAGCAGCTCCTCGCCTACCTCGCCGCCGACGGGGTCCTGCACAGCCTGGACATGGCCACCTCGGCCAAGCGCGATTTCCTGGAGCGCTTCCAGCGCGTGATCCTCGCGCCCCGCGGGCTCGACTACAAAGTCCAGTTCTGCGGCCCCACCGGCACCAACGCGGTCGAGGCCGCCCTCAAGCTGGCCCGCAAGGTCACCGGCCGCCGCACCGTCGTCTTCTTCACCCAGGCCTACCACGGCGTGACCCTCGGCTCGCTCGCCGTCACCGGCAACGCCGCGAAGCGCCGCGCGGCCGGCGTGCCGCTCAGCCATGCCGTGGCGCTCCCGTTCGACGGCTATCTCGGCCCCGGCGTCGACACGCTGGCGCTTCTCGAACGGATGCTCGAAGACGGCCACAGCGGCCTTGACCGTCCGGCCGCGGTGATCCTGGAGACCGTCCAGGCCGAAGGGGGCGTCAACGTCGCCTCGTGGGATTGGCTGCGGCGCCTGGAGAGGCTCGTGAGGAAGCACGACATCCCGCTCATCGTCGACGAGATCCAGGTGGGCTGCGGCCGCACCGGCCCCTTCTTCAGCTTCGAGCCGGCGGGCATCCGTCCCGATCTGGTCTGTCTGTCGAAGTCGATCAGCGGCTTCGGCCTGCCGATGGCGATCGTCCTCATCCGTCCCGACCTCGATCGATGGGAGCCCGGCGAGCACAACGGCACCTTCCGTGGCTTCAACCTCTCCTTCGTGACGGGAGCGGCGGCGCTTTCGTATTGGGAAGACGACGCCTTCCAGCTCGAGACCGAGCGCAAGGGCAAGCTGGTGGCTGACCGCCTCGCCGATCTGGCCGCCCGCTACCTGCCGGAAGGATCCGCCGTCCGCGGGCGCGGGCTGATCCAGGGCCTGGACCTCGCGCCGGAAGGGCTCGCCGACCGCGTCTCCCGGCGCGCCTTCGAGCGTGGCCTGATCCTCGAGACCGCCGGCCCCGGCGACCGGGTCCTCAAAGTGCTCCCGCCCCTCACGATCGACGACGAGGGTCTCGCGGCCGGCCTCGGGATTTTGGAGGAGAGTCTCCGGCAGGCGCTGGCCGAGACCCCGGCCGGCGAGCTGTCGATGCAGGCGATCTAGCCACCGCGCGCCGGTTGCCGGGCACCCTGCAACGTCGACCGGCGCCGGTGCAAGGCTGACCGGCCCGAGGGCCGGACGAATCGGCCCATGGGCGTGTTGAGTCGGCCCTCGGGCCAGGGTGGCGGGCCCGTGGGCCAGATCGGGCGGCCCTCGGGCCGGTTGAGTTGGCCCTCGGGCCGATCAGGCCGGCTATCGGGTAGTGGGGTTTTAGTGTGTTGCTGTTCCCGCCGAGCGCCGGCCGGCCTTGACGTGGCGTAGTCTCCTCTCACCAGAGAGGGGAAGTTGTTTCTCCTCAACAGCATAACACGGAAGCGGCCCGACCGGGTGTGTCAGCACGCGGCCGGACCTAGCCAAACATGGAGGACACGCCACCATGCCCGACCGCCAGAAGTCTATCCCGCTAAACCTCTCCCACTACACCGAATCCCTCCGCCGCGAGGTCTACGACCGCGTCGTCTCGCTGGTCTGGACAAAGGAAGCGCCGGACGACCACGTCCCCAGCTTCACCCCTGACCAAGCGGGGCTCATGGTCTTCTACCTCTACGGCCGATGGTTCGCCGTGTGGGCCGATCTCGAAGCTAATGGCCCGGGCTCCGTCGAGCGGAAGACGGAGCTTGTCCGCGTCCAGGAATCCACAGACACCCGCTACGGCATAATCCTCGCGGAGGTCTGACGGTGCGCCTCACGCTCACCAACTGGCACCGGCAGACGTTCGCCGTCCATCTCCTGGCCGATCATATCGACGGCCTGCCGGAGCGCGCCGAGCTGGTGCAAGGGCTTGTCTCCGGCCCCTTCGCCGTCTACGCGGGCGATGCCTTCCGCGTGGGCCATCGATCGGCCGGGCGGAGGTCGTACACCCTGCTGCATCTCCCGAGTCAAACCCCCAAGCTCAAGCTCCCGCGCATGGGGCTCTGTCGGCAGGCCGCGCTCGACTTCGCCGAGTGTGACCTCGCATGGGAAAGCGCATGGGCTCCAGATGTGACCGGGCCGGATCTAGAGAAGGCCCGAGAGGTCCATCGCCGTTGGATCGGCTGGAGAGAGCGGTGAAGGTTGCCACATTCACTGTGAGAGCCACAGAGGCGCAGTCGATCCGCTGGAAGAGGGCGGCAGACAGTGAAGGCTACGCTTCGGCCGGATCGTGGCTCGCGGACGCGGCAGACGCCTATCTCAAGATGCGAGCGAAGACGGGGCTTCCCCTGCCTCTTGCGTGGCATCTGGGGCGGTTCTCTGTCGTCCTGATGGACGGGAAAGAGATCGAAGTCCGGGGTGTGGTCTCTCCTCCATTCGGGGTGTACCAGGGAACGAGCCACGGTCCGGACACGAACAAGCTCAGGACCTTGGTACACCTCCCGGGCCGCAAGGTCGTGGCTACCCTCCGAAGCTCCAGGCAGTGTAGGGCTCTTGCGGCAGAGCTGGCGCCGGTCATGATCCGGGGAGATCCAGCGCCGGACCCGGCCAGGATTGTAGAGAGACACAGAAGAGAATCAGTGTAGGACTAAGGGGCCGGCTTCCGAGAGGGGCCGGCTCTCTTCACTTACGCCTAATCTGCGTTGTTGACACCAAAGCGGTACTTTTATGACCCTATATATAGGGTCACCATCCGATTCAGGACTAAAGTTGCCGGTATTGACAACGGGCGCCGGCCAAGGCTAGCCTTCAGCTTGGCGCTATTCTCAGAGGTTTATGGAGAGCGCAAGGGCGGGAGTGTGTCCCGTCATTGAATCTAAAAACCGAGAGCCCCAAACCGGCCAACTTGTCTAGGGGTAACCGGAGAGGGGCTCACTCACAGGACGCACCACAGAGGGCCGTGCTGTATCTGTAAGTATAGTTCCCTCTGTGGGATGCGTCAAGAGAGGACGTGTCCCATGCGGCGGCAAGGCGCCGAGTGGGAATGCGGGACCGGCCGATGGTGGGAGATTCTTCGCGCTATCTGGCCACGGTCCCGCATACCACCTAGGGACGGTGGATCTGGTCCTATCCCTCTCCACCGTCCCGCTTCAACTCGCGCCGAGCTTCAGCCATCAGGGTCTCACGGACCCAATCCGAGAACGTGCCGGTGCCGCGCCGGTCTGCCGCGTGGGTAGCCGCTCTCTGGAGTAGCTCCGCCTGTTCTGGAAGGACCCGGGCGCGGATCTCGGTCGAGTACGTGCGGTCTGCCTTCGGTCGCGCCATAGGGGGAATACTAGCGCTACAAAAATTCTCCGTCAACCCCCTTGACGTGACGCGCCAATGGCGCTACAATAACTCCAGAGTCAAGGAGACGAGAGACCAGACAAACAAAACGGCCCGGCCAGTCGCTACCAACGACCAACCGAGGCCAGAACCGCCAGCCTGAGCCAACGGCCCCACACTCCGATTATGGCACAGGCTGGCATCCCGAGAGGATGCCGACCATGACCACCTGCCCCACCTGCCAGAGCGACAGCATCAAGAAGTCCGGCCGGACCCGGGAGGGACACCAGCGTTTCCAGTGTCGCGCCTGCCGCAAGACCCATTCCGAGCGTCCGGACCGTGTCCTTGGGGACATGCGTATCCCGGTTGACCGGGCGCTCCTCTGTCTTAATCTCTTGTGTGAAGGGTCGTCTGTGCGTGCGGTCGAGCGGATCACGGGAACCGAGAAGAAGACCATTCTTCGCCTGCTTGTTCAAGTTGGCGAAAGCTGCGAGAAGATGCTGGCGGAAACCATTCAGAGCGTTCCGGTTCAGGATGTCCAGGCTGACGAAATTTGGTCATTCATCCATTGCAAGCAGGGGACGCGCGAACGTAACAAGATTACTAACCCCGACGCGGGCGATGCTTACTGTTATATCGGGATTGAACGCACTTCCAAGCTCATCCTCGCATGGCACCTAGGACGGCGCAACAGTTGGGACGCGCACGACTTCATAGTCAAACTGAGCAATGCCACAGCGGGAGACTTTCAACTTTCGACGGACGGATTCCCGGGATACCCAGGTGCGATTGAATACGCTTTCGGTGCTCGGGTCAATTACGCGCAAGTCGTCAAGGAGTTTGGGAACGAGGGCGGGGAGGAAGGCAGACGGTATGCTCCTCCCCGCCTGATAGGGCAGGAAAAGATTGTGATCTCGGGGACGCCAAATGAAGAGAGAATCTGTACTTCACATGTCGAGCGCTGCAACTGGACGCTCCGGACGCATCTCCGGCGGTTCACCAGACTGAGCAATGGATTCAGCCGGAAGAAGCGGAACCTTCGCGCGGCTCTCGCTCTCTACTTCGCCTATTACAACTTCGTGAGGATGCACAAGACAATCCGGATGACTCCGGCAATGGCGGCAGGGATTGCTAGGAAGCCGTGGAGTGTGGCGGATTTGATGGTGGGGGCGATGGCAGCCTGATCCCCCCTCTTCCCTCGGTCCCCTCGGTCCCCACACCCCCTATATACCTATTACCGAGTGGTTACCCGGTTTTACCATCGCCCAGTCTTTAGGATAAACTCGGTTGCGTGCACCACTAGCCGTGCCAGAGCAGTAGCAAGGTGTCCTGAAATTTTTGTAACTTCTTAGTGTCGAGGTGAGCAGTCACTGATTTACTCGGATCATGCAGAGACAATGAGTAGTAAAGATCTTCTATCTTGATTCCTAGAATCTTTTGGTCGGGCCGTTCTTGATACCGAGAGAAGACACCTGTCACCAAATCTCCAGCCTGTAACGGCACGGCGCCGGCTTCTTCCTTCTCTAGGAATGTGTCACTCCGATGACGATATTTGTCCTTTAGTGTGCGTGATTGACTCACAATCTTGAAAAGTTCTCGTGCGTCCTTCGCGTCCTGGTGTCCGTCTTCGAAGACGTAAGCGACCTTACCGGGGATGCGTTTCCTTCGAAGCCAATTACCTAATGCTGTCATCCCGAAATGAGCACAAATCCCGTACGGGGATCGGAAACCGAGAAAGTTTTTTGCGCCAGCTACTTCCTCGTGATCTTGAACGTTGCAGGAGCAGGCAACAGTCAACATACGGTATTGATTCACCAAGCGGACTGCCTCCCATATGATAGCGCTCCGCTCTGATACAGTGAACTTAGACTTATTGTAGTATTTTTTGCCTCTCACTACATCCGTCAGGTGAAATTTTCCGCCTGTTGCCCTCCTCCACACGGGTAGAAATGCTGCCGCGCGACTCTGGCGAAACACTACGCCAGAAAGAGCAAAGCTATTCCTTCCACCGTAGAGGCGACTTTCATCGAAATAGGCTTTGTAGAATGCCACGATATCCGAACTTTCAGGCGCCACGTCTTTTAGCAGGGACAGGAGAAACCCATCTGGCGCCTCTCCATCATACTGCGAACGCCTACGGATCGGCCGGCCAGCGCCAGCACTTACGCCTGACGACCGCCTCTTCTCCTGGACAGATTCCGTGCCACGCGCGTTCATTTGGGCACCCCGGCAACACCGAGATGCACCACTACCGGCTATCGGGCCAGGTAAGTTGGCCCATGGGCCGATCAGGTCGGCTGTCGGGCCGGGTCGACTGGCCCACGGGCCGGCGGGCCTGGCCCTCGGGCCGGATCATTCGGCCCTCGGGCTTCTTGGGTTGGCCCACGGGCCGGATGATTCGGGTGTCCTCGACCTCGACCTCGGCAGCGAGGAGATGTTATAAGATGACGCAACTGTCCAGGAGATCGAGGTCTCGCGACGCTCCTTGACGCGACAAACAACGGAGGGTCAATGCCGGCCCCCGGAGCCTGCCGAGGGAGCACGTGACCTTCAATCTCGATCGAGCGACAGAGCTTCTCCGACTGGGGGCGGGTCTTCCGAACGCCTTCTTCCGGGAAGGCCAGGAGGACGCGATTCGCCATGTCGTGGAGGGGCGCGGTCGCCTGCTGGTGGTGCAGAAGACCGGGTGGGGCAAGAGCTTCGTCTATTTCATCGCCACCAAGCTGTTGCGCGAGGCGGGAGCCGGGCCCGCGCTGCTCGTTTCGCCCTTGCTCTCGTTGATGCGGAACCAGATCGCGGCGGCGGAGCGGATGGGCGTGCGGGCGTTCACCATCCATTCCGACAACCAGGACCAATGGGCTGACGTCGAGGCGGCGATTCGGCGCGACGAGGTCGACATCCTTCTGATCTCGCCCGAGCGGCTGGCCAACGAGCGGTTTCGCGACCAGGTGCTGGCGAGTATCGGGAGGCGGATCTCCCTGCTGGTGATCGACGAAGCCCACTGCATCTCGGATTGGGGCCACGATTTCCGGCCCCACTACCGCCTTCTGGAGCGCATCGTGCGCGCGCTGCCCGCGAATGTGCGGTTGCTGGCCACGACCGCCACCGCGAACAACCGGGTGATGGACGATTTGCAAAAGGTGCTCGGGCCGAACCTCGACGTGTCGCGCGGCGACCTGAACCGGCCTTCGCTGGTGCTTCAGACGATGCGCCTGCCCAGCCAGGCCGAGCGCCTGGCCTGGCTGGCCGCGCAGGTCGCCGCGCTCCCGGGCCACGGAATCATCTACGCCTTGACGATCCGTGATGCGGTGCAGGTGGCGGAGTGGCTGCGGTCGCGCGGCTTGAACGTGGCTTCGTATACAGGTGAGACGGGGGAAGGGCGGGCCGGGTTGGAGCAGGCGTTGCTGGACAACCAGGTCAAGGCACTGGTGGCGACGACCGCGCTCGGCATGGGCTTCGACAAGCCGGACCTGGCGTTCGTGATCCACTACCAGACGCCCGGCTCGGTGGTGGGCTACTACCAGCAGGTCGGACGGGCGGGCCGGGGCCTCGACGCGGCGTACGGGGTGCTGCTCAGCGGCCAGGAAGAGACGGAGATCACCGATTACTTCATCGACAGCGCCTTTCCGACGCGATCGGAAGCCGCCTCTGTCCTCGATGCCTTGGAGGCGGCGCCGGATGGCCTTTCGGTTCCCGAGCTGTTGGCGAGGGTCAACCTCAGCAAGGGCCGCATTGAAAAGACGATGGCCCTGCTGTCGCTGGAGTCCCCGGCGCCGGTCGTCAAGCAGGGAACGAAATGGCAGCTGACGGCGGTGCCCCTGAGCGAGGCGTTTTGGGAGCGCGCGCAGCGACTCACCGGGCTACGGCGCGACGAACAACGCCAGATGCAGGAGTACGTGCGCCTGGGGTCGGGACATATGGAGTTTCTCATCCGCGCGTTGGACGGCGATCCGGGCACGATCGTTCCACCCGCGCTGCCGCCGCTGCCGGCCACCACCGACCCGGTCCTTGTACGAGAGGCCGTGGCCTTTCTTCGCCGGACCAGCCTGCCGATCGAGCCACGCAAGCGGTGGCCGGATGGAGGCATGCCTCGATACAAGCTCCGGGGAAACATTCCCGTCTCGCTGCAGGCGCAGCTGGGCAAGGCGCTCTGCATCTGGGGCGATGCGGGATGGGGTGGTCTGGTCCGCCAGGGTAAGTACAGGGACGGGCGCTTTGCCGACGAGCTGGTGGACGCCTGCGTCCGCCTGGTGCCAGAGTGGAGCCCGCAACCGGCTCCGGCCTGGGTGACGTGCATCCCTTCGCTCCGCCACCCAGATCTTGTGCCAGACTTCACCCGGCGGCTGGCCGCGGCGTTGCAGCTCCCTTTTCATCGGATGCTGGAGAAGACCGAAGACCGGCCGGAGCAGAAGACCATGGCCAACAGCTCCCAGCAGGCGCGCAATGTCGATGGCTCCCTGGAGATCTGTGGGAAGCCGATGCCCGACGGTCCGGTCCTTCTCGTGGACGGCCTGGTGGATTCGCGCTGGACGTTGACGGTGGGCGCCTGGTTGTTGCGATCTCATGGATCCTTCGAGGTGTTCCCTCTGGCGCTCGCCCTGGCAGGACGCGATACATGAGCAAGCCCCTTTCGCCCAATACGCAGGCGATCCTGCTGCTGACGGCGCCTCTGCTCGTGGGCCGCAGCGAGTCCTCCACCGCCGTGCTGACCCCGGGCGAGTACAAGCGGCTGGCCCAATTCCTTCGCGAGCACCAGCGGCAGCCGGCGGATCTGCTCGCCCCCGAGGGATGGAGGTTGATCGAGGATCAGCCGCAGTTGGTCGACAGTGACCGGCTCCGGAGCCTGCTGGCCCGGGGGTTTCTCCTGAGCCAGGCGCTCGAGCGCTGGCAGTCGCGGTCGATCTGGGTCCTGAGCCGCGCCGATGCGGAGTATCCGAGGCGGTGGAAAGCCCGTCTCCGGGACGATGCACCGCCGATCCTGTACGGTTGCGGAGAGACGGCGATTCTGGAGACAGGCGGGCTGGCGGTCGTGGGCTCACGGCAGGTGGATGCCGGCTTGATCACCTACACCGAGGGCGTCGGACGTCTCGCCGCCAACGCCTCGCGCACACTGGTTTCAGGAGCGGCGCGCGGGATCGACCAGGCCGCAATGCGCGGCGCGCTGCACGCCGGCGGCAAGGCGGTAGGAGTCATGGCCGACAGCCTGGAGAAGGCGGCGCTGAGCCGTGAAAATCGCGAGTTCCTGATGAATGGGCACCTGGCCCTGGTCACTCCCTACGATCCTGCCGCAGGTTTCAACGTGGGACATGCCATGCAGCGCAACAAGCTGGTTTATGCGCTGGCGGATGCGGCGCTCGTCGTCAATTCCGATCATGAGAAGGGCGGCACCTGGGCCGGCGCGGTCGAGCAGCTGGAGAAGCTGAAGCTGGTCCCTGTCTATGTTCGATCGAAGGGGGAGACCGGCAAGGGGCTGGAGGCTCTCCTGCGGAAGGGCGCCCTGCCCTGGCCCCATCTGGAGACACCAGAGACTTTGGCGGAGCTGCTGACGGTCGGGTTCGATCCGAAGAGGGCTGCTCCTGAGCAGAGGGAGCTGTTTTCTTAGAGCGCGCCCCGCAAAACC
>DATFPH010000497.1:0-10567 GCA_035264905.1 Thermoanaerobaculia bacterium | reverse complement strand
AGAATCGCATCAAAGTCCGCGACGTGCAGGGACACCAGAGCCAAAGAGACAACAAGGGAGCCCTCCAAGAGAACGGCGAATCAACCCTCGTAGCCCCCAACCTCAACAACTCAGCCTCATCCTGGCGCGCAGGCTCCTAGGATGCCGGAGATCCAGGACATCCAGGTGGGCGGCTGGACCTGGGGCCAGAGCGTGGCGAACGGAACCCCGCGAAGGGCCGCGATCACTCCGGCCACGATGCCGACCACCATTCCGGCGACGAGCCCCAGGGCCATATGGACCCCCGTGTCCAGGACGCGCGCTCCCGCCCGGCGCCAGAACCCGACGTACTCCAGCTCCACAGCCGCCTCGGGAGCCTCCCCCGGCTCCAGGTCCAGGGCGGTGGGAGGAGCATAGGGATTGTTCGGCTCGGGGAGCGCCGAGGGCTGGTTCAGTATGCTCAGGTTGTCCGGCATGAGACCTCCTCTGGGTTTGGCAGTAAGTGAGCCCGGGGAGGGTTTCGTTTCAGCCGCCCCACAGCCTCTTGAGCTTCTGTCAGAGCGACGGCTTGGGTGGATTGGGGGGTTGTTCGAGCTTCTGGATCAGCTCGGTCACCTCGTTGACCTCGGCGGTCATTCCCAATAGCTGAAAAGCGTCGCGAGAGGTTCGGTAGATCTCCAGGGCCTGCGAAGAGTCAGTTTCAGCGAGCAGCAGGCCGTATTTCCAGCATCCCTCCGAAGACCGACGAGATGAACACCCGGCCGAGCTGCATCCGTTCGCCTCCCCCACATTTCAGCGATCCCTCGATTCTAATCCAAGGCCACCTCACAAAGGCTGTGACATTCGTTTCCTGGATCCCCTCACCTGTTACAAAGGGCCGAGCCCGTGTCGCAACCAAGGGAGCCTTTGTCACGCGGGCTCGAGCCCATGTAACACGGGAAGTTTCCCTTGTAACACGGGCTCCATCGATTGTCGCAGATCGAATTCGCTTTGTCGCAACATGAGCCCCATTTATTTAAGCTTACAGGAAGGGCGACAACACGGCGCGCTCTTTTGTCACAACCCTTCCAGGGGTTTGTCACGCGTGCTTGGACCTTCGTCGCAAGTCGTCTGCCCTTTGTCACAGGATCACGACGACACGTAGCAACTCTCTCGCGGAACGTAACAACAATTCCCTCTTGTGTCGCAACGCTTCCACGGAACGTTGCGGCACTTTCATCCTTCGTGGCAACGACTCTGCGAAACGTCGCGACCCCTCCTTCCTGTGTCGCAACCTGTAGAAGATTTGTAACGAGACGGAGAGTCTTTGTCGCAGGCTCGATAGAGAACAGCGCAACCTTTCAACGGGTTGCGACATTTTCTCGAGCACCCGAGATCGGGGAGCGAAGGAGACTCTCGAGGGAAGCAGGGGTTGTTACAAGGGAAACTCTCATCGAGGCACAGGAGACTCCGCGGGAGGCGAGGGGTCGCGAGATTGTCGCGCGTTGCGCCCTGGTTGTTACAGGTCGTGCTCATCGCCAGGGACGTCCTGGCCGGTTTGTCACGACCTCCCTGCCACCTGCGACAGAATCGGGAGGCTTCAAGCCGAGGAGAAGTCCTCCGGCAAGCCGGCAGATTTCCCTTGCGCCGACGGTCAGGCACGATCCTCGCTAGGGTGGTCGACTGGTGTGAAAGGGGGTTTGCCCATGCGTTGGACGCCTGGTGGCAGTCGCGGGAATCTCGAGGATCGCCGGGGGCAGCGGGGTGGTGGCGGATTCGGTCTTCCGGTCGGACGCCTCGGGATCGGCGGGATTCTCGTTCTTCTCGTTCTGAGCTTCATCTTCAAGACCAACTTTTTCGCTCTCCTTGGAGGCGGCGGCACCACGGCGCCCGTCGCGCAGGCGCCGGCCTCTCCTGAGGAGGAGCAGATGGTCGAGTTCGTCAATGCCGTGAACAACGATGTCCAGCAGACCTGGCAGCAGCAGTTCGCCGCCTCGGGCGAGACTTATCAGCCCGCCAAGCTGGTGCTGTTCACGGACTCCACCACCTCCGGCTGCGGCTATGGCCAAGCCGCCATGGGGCCGTTCTATTGCCCGGCCGATCAGCGCGCCTACATCGACCTCGGGTTCTATCAGGATCTCAAGAGCCGCTTCGGCGCGCCCGGCGATTTCGCCCAGGCCTACGTGCTGGCCCACGAGATGGGACACCACGTGCAGAAGCTCCTGAGGATCGACCAGCAGGTACGCCAGGCCCAGGAGCAAAACCCGCGGCGGGCGAATGAGTACTCGGTGCGGATGGAGCTCCAGGCCGACTGTTTCGCGGGCGTCTGGGGCCACGCGGCTTCCCAGCGGCGGGACGTCAGCGAGGGGATGGTCCTCGATCCGGGCGACGCGGAAGAGGCCCTCCGGGCGGCCTCCTCGATCGGCGACGACCGCATCCAGCAGCAGGCCGGCGCGTCGGTCAATCCGGAGACTTGGACGCACGGCTCGTCCGACCAGCGCGTGCAATGGTTCCGGGTCGGCATGGAGACCGGCGACCCGGAGAAGTGCGACACGTTCGCGGGCGCAATGTAAAAAGGAAAACGCCTCGATCACCCGAGCGTGATGCTGGCCATCACCTCGGGCTCGTTCTGGACTTCGACCGTGACCTCCGCGGCCTCGAAACCCGGCGCCCGCACTCCGATCCGATAGGTCCCGGGCGCGGGCGCCGCCAGCCGGAAGCGCCCCTCGTCATCGGTCAGCTGGGCGATGTCCGGGAGAGCCACCGGCCCCTCCACGAAGTAGACAGACGCCTCGGCGATCTTCGCGCCATTCGGGCCCGTGACCGTTCCCAGGATCCTCGTCACACGTCCGCCCGGTCCCTCAGGCGGTCCACTGCCGGATGTTCCGGTAGACGTCTGCCGTAATGCGCGTCCCCGAGTTCGAGGTCGTGCCGCCGTAGGCATGGACGGCCACGGCGATCGGCAGATCGTTTTGGAGCAGATACACGGCCGCGCCGCTCTGCCCACCGGCGGTGTCGATCGCGTAGAAGACCTTCGGCCCGGTGACCGATTGGATCGGCAGCGAGTGGCGCCACAGAGTGCCCGACGGCTTGTCGCCCGGGTACCCGGTCACGTGCGCCTGCACGTTGACCAGCTGGCTGTCGTCGAACACCCCATAGCCAAACCAGCCGGTCGAGACGCCCAGGGGCGTGTCGAGGATGATCGCGCCGTAGTCGTGGTTCTGATCTCCCTTTTCGGTCCACCCCCGGACGCTCCAGAACGTCGTCGACTTCGCCGACCCGAGTGGCTTTTCGAACCCGTTGCGCCCGGGGCTCACGTCGATGCTGGTCACCCAGCCGTCGCGGTCGGGATCGCCGCTCCCTTTGATGAACACGCAGTGGCCGGCCGTGATCAGCGTGCGCGGGCTGATGAACCAGGCGGTGCCGAGCCACTGCGAGCCGTCGCGTGCCGTGATGCGCAGCGAGGCGATGGCGCGCCAGAGATATTGACTGGTCTGCGTCACCTGCTCGCGCTCGTCCGTGCCTTGGATGGACACGGCCGCCCCCTGGCCCTGGCCGAACGAAGCCGCGCCGATGTCGAGGATCGCGGTGTCCGGTCCGGCGTCGAACCCGGCGGCCCCGCCCAGGTCGGAAGCCCCTTCGGAGCCGCCGGCCGGTTGGGCCTCGGAATCCTGGGGCCCTTGGAAGGCCGGCTGCCGCAGCGCGGCCGGGGTGGACAGGTTCGTAACGGCGGCGTCTGGTTCGAATGTCGCTTCGAGAACGCTCATGGTACCTCCGTGCGGAGAGAGTCCTTCATATCCCGGACAGGCGAGTGAGACAGCGGTTTCGTTACTTATAGCACGGAGGGTGAGGGCTCCCTATCGCTGGATCTGGAAGTTCACCGTGAGCGTGTAGTACACCGCGACCGGCTGCTTGCCGATCCTGGCGGGCTCGAAGGTCCACTCCTTGACCGCGGCCAGCGCCTCGTCGTCGAGCCCCATTCCCAGGCGCTTGAGCACGCGCACGTTGGTGACGCGGCCCTGCTTGTCGATCACCGCCTCCAGGATCACAACTCCCTGGGTGCCCGCGCGGCGCGCCAGCTCCGTATAGCGCGGCTGCCGGCCCGACAGCGGAACCGGCCGCGTCATCGAGCCGTCGAAGCGGAGGATTTCGTTCCGGGACTCAGGCGCCACGATCGGACCGGAAAATCCGATGCCGCCGCCGCTGTTGGGAACCCCTCCGGTTTCACCGCCCGGGAGACCGCCCGTCACGCCGCCCTGCGAGCCGAACGGAGAGGCGTCCTCGCTCACAGGCCCAGGGGTCTCCGGTCCCGGATCGGCCGGCGGGGTGTCCGGAATGCGGTCCGCGTCCGGTTGCCGGACCGGCGGCGTTGGGGCCGTCGGCGCCGTGGCCGCCGTGTGGTGCGTCGGGCCTCCGGCCGGCGGGGGCGGAGGCGGAGGCAGGAGGACCGAGATGTATGGTCCCATCGCGCGCTCCGGCTCCTGGACCGGAGCGACGTTCCAGACCTGCGCGAGCGCCACAGACGCCAGCACCGCGAGGTGCAGACCGACCGCGACCGGCAAGGGGGCCCACCGGCGGCGAGGATGCTGCTTCTCTTCCAGATCGATCAGCGAATGCTCGAACATGGCACACCTCCGAAACCTTGGAGACCGGTTGCCCCTCGCCGCCTAACCTGCTGGCTCCGAGGGAGTTATCCGGGCGCGCGCCCTTGTTCAGATTAGACGGGGGGTGGTTTCGGAAAGTTCCGCGAGAGGAAACATCTGGCTGCGGCACGGACACCGCAGCCAGGCGAGAAAGGGCTCAGTTGGGCAGGCAGCGGCAGCAGTCGTTGCCGGTCGGCGCCCAGTGGGTGCCCACTGGGCACTCCATGCACCGGACGTTGTCGCAGTTGCCGGCGGCGGCTTCCGGAGCCGAGATCTGCACAGCGAAGATGGCGGCAAGGGACACGATACCCGCGAGAACCAGTCTCTTCATACGTCTACTCCTACTTCTCTATGTGTCATTCGTAAGGACTCCCACCCCGAGACGTCCCGGGTGGGAGGGGCGCAGTCTAACCGCCTGAGCCCGGAGAAGCAAACGCTTGCTGCGGAATGATCCCCTCACTCCGCGCGCGGAACCAGGCCGCGGTCCGCGCCAGCCCCTCGGCCAGGGAGAGGGGCACCGGCACGTTCAGCTCCTTGCGCAAAAGGCTCGCGTCGATGGCCGACCGCTTCTGCTCGCCGGGCTTGCCGGGGCCATGGGTTGCCTCCGCGTCGCTGCCGAGGGCGCGCGCGATTCCGCGGTAAAGCTCGACGACGTTGGTCTCGACGCCGGTCCCCACGTTGTAGGTGTGGAAACCCGGCAGGCCCGCCGCCGCGAGGTTCGCTTTGACCACGTCCGAGACGTGCACGTAATCGCGGGTCTGCAGCCCGTCGCCATTGATCGTCGGAACGCGGCCGGCGAGGAGGCGGTCGTGGAAGATCGCCACCACTCCCGCTTCGCCATGCGGGTTCTGGCGCTCGCCGTAGACGTTGGCGTAGCGCAGGCAGGTTGCGTCGAGGCCGTAGGCCACGTGGTAGAAGAAGAGGTAGCGCTCGAACGCCAGCTTGCTCACGCCGTAGGGAGACACCGGCCGCGCCGGGTGGTCTTCCGTGGCCGGGAAGAAATCCTGCTCCCCGTAGATGGCGCCGCCGGTCGAGGCGAACAGCACCTGCCGGACGCCGCCGTGGCGGGCCGCCTCGAGCAGGTTCAAGCCGCCGAGGATGTTCACGTCGGCATCGAACACGGGATCTTCGACGGAGCGCCGCACGTCCATCTGCGCGGCGTGATGGATGAGGGCGTCCACCTGCGACTCGCGGACGAGCCGCGCGGCCTCGGGCGAGCGGATGTCGAGGACGTGGAGCTCCGCACCCGCCGGCACGTTCTCCTCGCGCCCCCCCGACAGGTTGTCGAGGACGAGCACCCGCAGCCCCCGCTCGACGAAGGCTTCGGCCAGATGGGATCCGATGAATCCCGCTCCCCCGGTGATGCAGACGGTCCGGATCTGTTGGTCGTCGCGCATGATGGCGGAGCTTATAGCAAGAGGCGGACCACCGCTTCCCCACTCCAGGCGCGCGATAGAATGCCCCCGCGCTCCGCCGTCTGGAGCGTTCCTACCTGGGGAGGTGCGACGTGGACTACCGCAATCTCGGCCATACCGGCGTCAAAGTGTCCCCCCTCTGCCTCGGCGCCATGATGTTCGGCACGTGGGGCAACCCCGACCATGACGACTGCATCCGGATCATCCATCGGGCGATGGAGGCCGGCATCAACTTCATCGACACGGCGAACGGCTATTCCGAAGGCGAATCCGAGATCATCGTCGGCAAGGCCCTCGAGGACCGCCGCGACAAAGCCGTGCTCGCCACCAAGGTGTGGGCTCCGGTAGGCGAAGGGCCGAACCAGCGCGGCCTGTCGCGCAAGGCGATCCAGGAGCAGGTCGAGAACAGCCTGCGCCGCCTCGGTACGGACGTGATCGACCTCTACCAGATCCATCGCCCCGATCCGACGACGCCGATCGAGGAGACCCTCTCCACCCTGAACGACCTGGTGCGCCAGGGCAAGGTGCGCTACCTCGGCCTGTCGACCAACCACTACGCGGGCGACGCGCTGTGGGAAAAGCGCTTCTCCGCCTGGGAGATCGTGGAGACGCTGTGGATCAGCGAGCGGCGCGGCTGGGAGCGCTTCGTCTGCCTGCAGCCGCCGTACAGCATCCTGCGCCGGGTGATGGAGCTGGAGCATTTCCCGATGTGTCAGAAGCACGGCGTCGCCAACATCGTCTGGAGCCCGCTCGAAGGCGGCTGGCTCACCGGCAAATACCGCCGCGACACGGGCAACCCTCTCGACACCCCGCGCGCCGAGAAATGGATCGGCGACGTGACGAATCCCAAGTTCCGGAAGCGCCTGGACGTCGTCGAGGAGCTGATCCCGCTGGCCGAGAGCAAAGGCATTCCCCTCGCCCGCTTCGCCAACGCCTGGGCCCTGCGCCATCCGGCCGTGACCTCGGTGATCATCGGTCCGCGCACCCTGGAGCAGCTCGAAGACAGCCTGGCCGTGCCCGACGTGCAGATCACCGCGGAGGAGGCGGCGGTGATCGACCGGCTGGCGCCGCCGGGGACATCGGCGCTGTAGCCATGAAGGATCGAGAGCCCGAGGGCCAGGCGCTCCAGCGGCACAGCGAGGAGCTGGCCATCCTCAACGACGTGGCGCGGGCCCTGAACGCTTCGGTGGACCTGCCGGCGCTGCTCGAACGGGCGCTGGAGAAGGTGGCCGAGCTGCTCGGATTGAGCACCGGCTGGGTGCTCCTCCTCGACGAGATTTCCGGTGAGCCGTACCTCGCGGCCGCGCAGAACCTTCCGCCGGGGCTCCGCGAGGAGCCGCGGCTGATGACCGGCTGGTGCTGGTGCCTCGACTCCTTCCGCGACGGCGAAATGGACGGCGCGGCGAACGTCGGCGTCATCACCTGCAGCCGCCTCCGCAAGCTCGGGCTGGCCCAGGGCAAGACCGCCGGCCTCCGCTACCACGCGAGCGTCCCGCTCACCGTCTCCGCCGGCGGCGGCGGGATCCAGCGGCTCGGGATGCTCAACGTGGCCGGCCCGGCGTGGCGCGAGCTCGACGGGAACGAGCTGAACCTCCTCCGCACCATCGGCGACATGCTCGGCGTGGCGGTCGAGCGGGCGCGGCTGCACGCGCGCCGGCTGGAGTCGGCCCAGACCGAGGAGCGCAACCGCCTCGCCCGCGAGATCCACGACACGATCGCGCAGGACCTCTCGGCCATCGCCTTCCAGCTCGAAGCCGCCGAGGCGCTCCTCACCCAGCAGGCGGAGCCGGAGCGCGTCCGGCGGAGCGTCACGGCCGCGCTCGACCTCACCAGGAAGGGGCTCGAAGAAGCGCGGCGCTCCGTCCTCGACCTTCGCGCGGCTCCGCTGGAGGGGCGGACGCTCCCTGCCGCTCTCGCCGCCCTGGCCGCGGAGGCGGATGCCGCGAGCGCGCCGGCCGTGACCTTCGAAGCCGCGCCCGCCGCGGCTTCCCTGACGCCGGCCGTCGAGGCCGGCGTCTACCGCATCGCCCAGGAAGCGCTCCAGAACGCGCTGCGCCATGCGGCCGCCACGCGCATCGACCTCCGCCTGGAAATCGCCTCCGGCACGGTCCGCCTCACCGTGCAGGACGACGGCCGGGGCTTCGCGATCGGGGGCGTTGCGGGCGGCTTCGGCCTCATCGGGATGCAGGAGCGCGCGCGCCTGCTCGGCGGCACGTTCCAGGTCGAAAGCGCGCCGGGCGCCGGCACCCGGGTCACCGCCAAGGTCCCAGCCAATGCCTGAGGCGATCCGCATCCTCCTCGCCGACGACCACCCGGTGGTCCGCGACGGGCTCGCGGCGATGCTGGGGACGCAGCCGGACTTCGAGGTGGTCGGCGAGGCCGGCACCGGCGCCGAGGCCGTCGTGGAGGCGGCGCGGCTGCGGCCGCACGTCGTGCTGATGGACCTGGAGATGCCGGCGCTCGACGGCATCGAGGCGATCCGCCGGCTGCGCGCCGCCGATCCGGCCGTGCAGGTGGTGGTGCTGACGGCGTTCGACACGGACGACCGCATCGTCGGGGCACTCCAGGCCGGCGCGCAGGGGTATCTGCTCAAGGGGGCGCCGCGCGCCGACATCTTCGCCGCGATCCGCACCGTGAGCGCCGGGGGCGCGCTGATCCCGCCGGTCGTCGCCTCGAAGCTCCTCCGGCAGGTCCGCGCGGCGGAGCACCCGGACGCGCTCACGGCGCGCGAGAGAGAGGTGCTGGACCTCATCGCCGCGGGCCTCGCCAACCAGGAGATCGCCGCGCGCCTCTCGATCAGCGAGCGGACGGTGAAGTTCCACGTCAGCTCCGTGCTCTCCAAGCTCGGCGCGAAGAACCGGACGCAGGCGGTTCGGCTGGCCCAGGAGCGCGGGCTCGTCTCCTCCTGACCTGTCCTTTGGTCCAGGTGTCGGGACTGTCCCTCCGCCGGATGTGCGGGGTGACGGGGATTCCTATGCTTGAACAGGACTGACACGGACGATCACGGACGGTCAGGGACGGGAAAGGACTTGCTCATGCATCGCACAGCACTGATCACGGGCGGCAGCCAGGGGCTGGGCCGCACGGTTGCGGAGTTTCTTGCGGCGCAGGGTTACGACCTGGTGATCACGGCCCGCCATGAAGAGGAGCTGGCGGCGGCGGCTCGCGAGCTGCGCCGGCATGGCGGCCGGGTGTTCGCGCTCACGGGCGACGTGGCCGACCCCGGGCATCGCCAGTATCTCGCGCAATCCGCGCGCGGCCTCCGCCGGCTCGACATCCTCCTCAACAACGCCTCCACCCTCGGCGCCACGCCCCTACCACAGCTCATCGACTACCCGCTGGACGAGCTGGACGACGCGTTCCGAATCAACGTCGCCGCCCCTCTCGCGCTGGTGCGGGAGGTCTTTCCCCTCCTTGAGGAGAGCGGCGGTCTGATCGTCAACGTCACGAGCGACGCCGCTCTCGGCGGATATCCGGGCTGGGGCGGGTATGGGCTCACCAAAGCCGCTCTCGATCTCGCGAGCCTCACGCTCGCCAACGAGCTGCGCGACCGCGGGATCGGCGTCGTGGCCGTCGATCCGGGCGACCTGCGCACGCGCATGCACCAGGCGGCCTTCCCCGGCGAGGACATCTCCGACCGGCCGCTGCCGCAGGTGACGCTGCCGTTCTGGGCCTGGCTCTTCGGGCAGCCCCGGGAGGCGGTGACGGGCCGCCGCTATCGCGCCCAGGCTGACCGCTGGGAGGTGAACGCGGCCGCCCTCGACGAGGTCGCCGTATGAGGCGCGCCGAGCTCGACTTCGACCGGCCGCAGGTGCTCCAGGCGGGCGGGCCACCCGAGCATCGCGGCCTGGAGCGCGACGAGGTCCGTCTGCTGGTCACGACGGAGCGGGGGCACGAGCACGCGCGGTTCCGGGACCTCCCCCGATTCCTCGCTCCCGGCACGCTCCTGGTCGTGAACACGAGCGCGACTCTGCCGGCGAGCCTGCCTGCCCGCCACCCCCATCTCGGGCCGCTCCTCGCGAACGTCTCGACGCGCTACGGCGGCGGCCTCTACCTGGTGGAGCTCCGGTGGAGCGCCGCGAGGCCAGGTCCCCTTCCGCTGGAGATGGGCGACACCCTGGAGATCGCCGGCCTGCCCGCCCGCCTCGTCGCCCCTCACCCCGGCCTGCCGCGGCTGTGGTTCCTGCGCGTCGAGAGCGACCTCCGGGAGGCCATGGACCACGCGGGAGCGCCCATCCGCTACGGCTATCTCGAATGGCCGTACCCGCCGCTGAAGGCGTACCAGACCCTCTTCGCGCGAGAGCCCGGCAGCGCCGAGATGGCGTCCGCCGCGCGCCCGTTCACGGCCCGCGTGGTGGACGCTCTCCAAGCGAAGGGGAGCGCGCTGGAGAGCGTGACGCTCCATGCCGGCGTCTCCAGCCACGAGCTCGAAGCGGACGAGGTCGAGGATCAGGTTCTCTACGCGGAGCCGTTCGAGGTGCCGGAGCAGACGGCCGACGCGGTGACCGCCGCCCGGCGGGAAGGGCGCCCGGTGATCGCCGTCGGCACGAC
>DATFPH010000496.1:0-36475 GCA_035264905.1 Thermoanaerobaculia bacterium | reverse complement strand
CGGCGCTGATCGCGATCCTCCTGGGTGCCGGCGTCTGGGCGTTCGGCATGAAGCCGTATCAGCACCAGCGCGTGCTCACCTTCCTCTATCCGGAGAGCGATCCGCTCGGCGCCGGCTATCAGGTGCGGCAGAGCAAGATCGCGGTGGGCTCGGGCGAGCTGGTGGGCAAGGGGTACATGCAGGGGACGCAGAGCCAGCTCCGCTTCCTGCCGGCGCGCCACACCGACTTCATCCTCGCGGTGCTCGCCGAGGAGTGGGGCTTCGTCGGCGTGCTCACGGTGCTGGGCCTCTATGTCCTCTACATACGAAGCGCCGCCCGCATCGCCATGCGGGCGCGCGACCGCGCGGGCATCCTGTTGGCGACGGGGCTCCTCTCCGTCACCTGCTTCCACGTCCTCTACAACTCCGCCATGGTGGTCGGCTATCTGCCGATCACCGGCATCCCCCTGCCGTTTCTCTCGTACGGCGGCTCGTTCACCATGGTGAGCTTCATCGCGACCGGGATCATCCTGGGGGTCGACCTGCGGCGGTATGTCAACAGGTAGACTGAACCGATGACGTCGAAGATGCTCATCGAGAGCGATCCGCACCAGACGCGGATCGCCATCCTGGAAGACGACCGGCTCACCGAGATCTTCGTCGAGCGGCATCGCCATCGCGGCCTGGTCGGCAACGTTTACAAGGGGCGCGTGACGCGGGTGCTCCCCGGCATGCAGGCGGCGTTCGTCGACGTGGGGCTGGAGCGCGACGCGTTCCTCTACGTGAGCGACGTGGCGAGCGACGTCGAGTCGATCGAGGAGCTGGAGATCGAGGAGCCGCGCCCGGAGGAGCCGCCGTCCCACCATGCCCCGGCGCCGTCGATCGACGAGCTGCTCAAGCCCGGGCAGGAGATCATCGTCCAGGTGGTGAAAGACTCGCTGCCGAACAAGGGAGCGCGGATCAGCACGCACGTCACCCTGCCGGGGCGCTATCTGGTCCTGCTGCCGACGGTGCGCCACTTCGGCGTCTCGCGGCGGATCGAGGACGAAGCCGAGCGCGAGCGCCTGCTCACGCTGATCGGCCAGCTCTCGGGAAACAACGGCGGCTTGATCGTGCGCACCGTGGGCGAGGGCAAGGGGCCGGAGGAGTTCGAGAGCGATCTGAATTACCTGTCGCGGCTCTGGGAGAAGATCCGCCACCGCGCGACGCGCGTCTCGGCGCCGACCCTGCTGCATCAGGACCTCGATCTCGCGCTGCGCGTCGTCCGCGACCTCCTGCGGCCGGACTTCAGCGTCCTCTGGGTCGACGGCGAGGAGACCTACGAGCGGATCGTCGAGTTCCTCGACCAGGTGCAGCCGTCGCTGGTCGGCAAGGTGAAGCTGTTCCGCCAGGGGGCGACGCTCTTCGAGCAGTTCGGCATCGAGGAGCAGATCGAGGCGGCGCTCAAGAGCAAGGTCTGGCTCAAATCGGGCGGCTACATCGTGATCAACCCGACCGAGGCGCTGGTGGCGATCGACGTCAACACCGGCCGCTTCGTGGGGCAGAGCAATCTGGAGGACACGGTGCTCCAGACCAACCTGGAGGCGGTGCAGGAGATCGTCCGGCAGATCCGCCTGCGCGACCTGGGCGGGATCATCGTCATCGACCTGATCGACATGATCGAGCAGGAGCACCGCGAGCAGGTCTTCGCCGCCCTGGACGGCGAGCTCAAGAAGGACCGGGCCAAGACCAAGATGCTTGCCATCTCGGAGTTCGGCCTGGTCGAGATCACGCGCAAGCGCAGCCGCGCCAACCTGGAGCGCCTGCTGACGCAGCCCTGCCCGTACTGCGCCGCCCGCGGGCGGATCAAATCGATCGCCACGATCTGTTTGAACCTGCGCAAGGAGCTCCTCCACCTGCGCGGCCGCTTCGGACAGCAGCCGGAGCTCCTGCTGCGCGTCCACCCCGAGGTCTCGCGCGCGCTCCAGCAGGAGGAGCGGGCGATCCTCGACGAGCTGGAACGGTCGCTGGGCGTGCGCATCCTGCTGCAGAGCGATCCCGAGCTCCACCACGAGCGCTTCGACGCCGTGGAGGTGTGAGCGGGTGGGGAGCCGACCCTTCGCGCTCCCCGGCTGGACCGGGGAGCTGGCCGAGGATCTCCGTCCGGTCGATCTGGCCCGCGAGGTGGCCCGGGTGGTCGATCCGGCCGCCGCTCTCAAGACACTCCACTGGGGACGGAACTATCTCTACGTGGTCCGTTTGGAAACCGCGGCCGGACCGGTGGACGCGGTGGTCAAGCAGTTCCGCCACACCGGCTCCCGCGAGCGGCTGAAGCGCCGCCTTCAGGGGAGCAAGGCGGCGAAGAGCTGGCACGTGGCGCACGCCCTCGGCGCCGCCGGCCTGCTGACCCCGGAGCCCCTGCTGCTCGTCGAGTCGGAGAGCGAGGCCGGGCCGGCCTTCTACGTCTGCCGTCACCTGACGGACGTGCTGGAGGCGCGCTACCTGCTGCGCGCCGCCAACGCCGGCCGCGCGCCTGAGGAGTTTCCCGGCGTCGACTACCCCCGCTTCCTGGAAGAGCTGGGACGGATGGCCCGGCGCCTCCACGACGCCGGCTTCTGGCACCGGGACCTGTCGAGCGGCAACGTCCTCCTGCGCTGCGCTCCGGACGGCGTCCTCACGGCGCTCTATCTGATCGACCTGAACCGCACCCGCATGGGGCGGCGGCTCAGCACGAGCGAGCGGATGCGCGACCTCTCGCGCATGCCGATCCTGCGGCAGGAGGACCAGGAGCGCTTCCTGGCGGCGTACCAGGGCGCGGGAGACGGCGGCTCCGTGCGCAAGACCCTTTACCTCGCCTACCACCACGGCTTCCTCTGGAAGAACCGGACCAAGCAGCGGCTGCGTGGCGGCACCAGGAAGATCGGCGAGTTATTCCGGCCGCGCACGGCCCACGCCCACATCCCGGAGGCGCCCGCCGACGCCTCGGCGCGCGACCGCATCGTCTGGGACCGCCTCTCGGATCAGCCGCACCAGCACGCCGGCCGCTTCGACAAGCTCCGCGTCCGCCTGGCCGACGTCCGGGCGCATACGGAGGAGGCGGCGACGATCGCTGGCGCCCTTCCGCGCATTCGCCGCCAATATCGCAAGTTGAAGCGCGAGCTCTGGACGGCGCCGGCCGTCTGGGGCGGCGCCGGCCTCTGCCTGCGGCCGTTCCCCGAGAACCCGCAGGCGCCTCTCACCCTGGTGGACGAGCTCGGCATGCGGCACGTCCTCGTCCGCCTCCACCCCTGGGAGGAGGAGCACGCCGCCGAGGAGGAGCTGGCGCGCGCCCTCCACGCTCGCGGCTGCGAGCTGACCTTCGCCTTGCCGCAGAACCGCGAGCTGGTCCGCGACCCGGCGCGCTGGGAACGGGCGGTGGAGCGTCTCGCCACGGCGTTCGCTCCCTATGGCCCGCGCTTCCAGGTGGGACAGGCGATCAATCGCAGCAAGTGGGGGATCTGGACCCTGCGGGAGTACGCGGCGCTGGCCCGCTCCGCAGAAGCGATCCTGCGGCGGACACCCGGGATGCAGGTCCTCGGTCCCGCGGTGATCGACTTCGAGTATCACGTGACCGCGGCGGTCCTGAACCAGAAGGACGCGGGGTTCCGCTTCGATGCGGTCTCCGCCCTGCTCTACGTCGACCGCCGCGGCGCGCCGGAGAACCGCCAGGCGGGCTTCGACACGGTCGACAAGGTGGTCCTGCTCAGGGCGATCGCGGACACGGCGCGCAACTCCTCCGGCCGCGTCTGGATCACCGAGGTCAACTGGCCGCTCTGGGAAGGCCCGCACTCGCCGGCCGGAAAGAGCGTCTCGGTGGACGAGGAGTCCCAGGCGGACTACCTGGTGCGCTACTTCCTGCTGACCCTGGGAACCGGGCTCGTGGAGCGGGTCTTCTGGTGGCAGCTCGTAGCGCGCGGCTACGGCCTGATGGATCCGGCCGACCCGGCGCGGCCCCGGCGCCGGCCGGCGTTCTTCGCCTTCAAGACGCTGCTCCGCGAGCTCGCCGGCTGCCGTCTCGAGCGGATCCTCCCGGCGCCGGAGCCCGCCCGCCTCTGGCTGTTCCGGCGGCCGGACGGCGCCGAGCTCGCCGTCGGCTGGAGCGCGGCCGCCCAGACGGCGCGGGCGGTGCTGCCGCGTCCGGCCGTGGCTGTGACGGGCCGCGATGGCGAGGAGCTGCCGGTGCCGAGGGGTGTGGAGATTGAAGTGGCCTCGGCGGTGCGCTATTTCCGGCTCGCGCCGGGCGCGGCATAGAGCGCCACGGCGCGCCGCATCCGCTCGACCCCATGGTAGAGCTCGGCGAGGGGGATGCGCTCGTCCGGGTTGTGGATGCCCCGCAGGTCCTCGCCCGCGAGCGCGAAGGGGGTGATTCCGTAGGCCGGAATACCCCGCTCGCGGAAGAAGCGCGAGTCGGTGAAGCCGGGCACGAACGTGGGCACCACCGGGCCGCTCGCGCGGAGAGCCTGGGACAGGGCCGTCCACACCCGCCCGGAGACCGGCGACGGCTTCGCCGGGGGCGAGGTGACCAGCACCTCGACGTCGCAGTCGTCCCCCAGGGTCTTGCGGATCTCGGCCAGGAACGCCTCGCTGTCAGTGTCGGGCAGCAGGCGGACGTCGAGGAGCGCGCGCGCCGTCTCCGGAATCACGTTGACCTTCTCGCCGCCGTCAAGAACCGTCACCTGAACGGAATCGACAAACAGATTGGCCATTCCCGGCAAGAGGAACTCCTTCGGGCCGGCCGGCTCCACCACGTTGTCGATGTCGGAGAGGACGCGGCGCCAGAGCCCGTCGTGCAACGGAGCGATGGCGTGGGCGTAGGCGCGGGCCGGCGGAGTGACCCGCCAGCGCAGCGGCTTCTGGAGCAGGCGCGCCAGCGCCAGCACGAGCTGGTGATTGGCGCTTTCCGGATTGAGCCCGGAGCCGTGCCCGCCGCGGCCGGTGGTGGTGACCCGCAGCCAGAGCGGCCGCTTCTGGGCCACCTCGATCCCCCACCAGAGGATGCGCCCGTCGCCCGAGAGCTGCGAGCGTCCGCCCTCGCCGACGACCCCCTCGACGCCGCGGAAGAGCTCGGGATGGCGCTCCATCATCCAGGCCACCCCCTGGCCGCCGCCGTTCTCCTCGTCGGCCACCCCGAGATAGATGACGTCGCGCTCCAGGGGCACGCCCCGCCGCTTCAGATCGAGGAACGCGGCGAGCTGCGCGATGCCCAGGCTCTTGTCGTCTACGGCGCCACGCCCCCACAGACGCCCGTCGCGGATCTCGCCGGAAAACGGCCGGGCCGTCCAGCCCGGGCCGGCGGGGACAACGTCCATGTGATGCAGGAGGACGATCGCCCGGCCGCCACTTTTTGGCGACGCGAGGCGGGCCCAGAGGCTCGTCCGCCGTTGCGGCGACACGAGGAGCCGGGTGGCGATCCCTTCGCGGTGCAGGATGCCCGCGAGGAACGCCGCGGCCAGGTGCTCGCGGCCGGGCGGATTCGTCGTATCGATGCGCAGGTACTGCTGGAGCCAGCGCGCAGGCTCGGAGAGCGCATCGGACGTCTCCGCCGGAGCGGGAACCGGTCTCAAAAGAGCCAGGGCGAGCAGGGGCGCGAGCAGGCGCCGGGGGATCATGCGGGAAGGGAGTGTACCAGGAGAGAGCATCCGGACAATAAAAAGGGGGCGCCGCCCAACCGCGACGCCCCACGAAGAGGAGGGTGTTTGGTTTTGGTACTGCTTCCGTTGCTGCTGCGTGCCGTTTACGGCTTCTGGGGCCAGCGGACGAAGAAGCCGTCCGCCCAGACGATGTCCTGGTCGTAGTCGGTCGGCTCGAAGGAGGTGACCGAGTACGCGGCGCCCGAGGCGGTCTTGTTGCGGCCGAGCGAGCGGATCGCCATGACCTGCTGCGCGAGCGGGTTGGCAGTGTTCAGGTAGTACTCGAAGCCGTTCTTCCAACCGTCCAGGGCCGGGACGTCCTGCATGTACTGCGGCACGAGGATCGTGTCGAGGACGGTCTCCCCGAGCGCCGCATAGTTGCCCATCGTGACGGTGCCGTTGGCGCCGGCGGCGGCCGCGCCGACCTGGTCGGTCAGCCAGGAGAACATCGCGGTGCCGGTGTTGCGCATGTCGGCCACGGTCCTCTTCTGCTTGGCCTTCTGCAGGGCGTCGAGGAAGTTGGGGATCAGCAGCGCCGCGATGATGCCGATGATCGCGACCACAATCAGCAGCTCGATCAGCGTGAAGCCCTTCTGCCGGTTCCGGATTTTGCTCAGCATGGGATTGTCTCCTCCCTGGTCCTGAAAACCTGCCCCCGGGGAATCCATGGGGCCCAAAATGTGTCGTCAGTTCTCTCTATAGCAGGCCCGGTGCCAACCCGGAGACAACCCCTAACTCCTTTATTTCGTGCTGCTTGATTGTTCCGGCGTGACAATTTGTGACACCGTCGGCGGCCACTCGCTGCCACTCAGTGTCAGCTCACGAGGCGGCGCACCACGTCCTTGTACAGGCCCACGCCTTCGACGAACCCAGGGAGGGCGAAACGCTCGTTGGCCTTGTCCACCTGCAGGGTGTCGGTGTTCATGATGAGGAAGGGCGAGAAGCCATAGGACGGCACACCCATCGTCCGGAAGAAGCGGGAGTCGGTGGCCGTCCAGGGGAGGAACCAGGGCCCTTTCGGAGCGTCCGGATAGCGCTCCTCCAGGGCCTCCTGGATCTCGACGAAGACCGGGTGGTCCAGCGGGCTGCCGTGGCGGGCCGACGGCGGCTCGTCGGTGGTCCGGGTCAACCCCCAGGTGAGCCAGCGGGGGAGGAGGTCGTCGATCACTTCGGGGAGCTCCTGGCCCGGCAGGAGATGGAGCTTGATGACCATCTCGAAGCCGCCGCCGGGCGCCTCGGTCACCGGGAAGGGGACGGCCTCCGCCCGGAAGAGCGACCGGACGTATTCGGGCAGCTTGCGGAACGCCTGGGGATCGAGGATGGTCTCGTCGGGCCGGGCGAGCATCTCGCGGAAGTCCTCGCGGTCGCGGCTCGGCCCGTAGCTCTCCAGGTAGGCGCGCACCTCGGGAGTGATCCGGACGGAGATTTCCGGGGAGCCGCGGTCGATGCGGTCGAGGAGGAGCTGGTGCAGCTCTTCGAGCTGCTGGCGGTTGTCGCCGCAGACGGTCACGTCGACGAACCGCTTCTGACCGAACTCGGTTCCCCAGTATTTGATGTCCTCGCGCGTCCGCGCCTCGACGGCCCCGCCTTCGGTGAGCACCGCCCAGAAGTTGCGGACCATCTCGGGGTGGAGCTGGATGAGCCGCCGGACGCCGAGGCGGCTGCCGCGCTCCTCGCTGCTGGTGGCGAGGAACAGGACGGAGCGCTCGAGCGGCACGCCGCTCTTCTTGAGGTCGATCATCGCCAGGAGCTGGGCGATGGCCACGCTCTTCATGTCGAACACGCCCCGGCCGTAGATCCAGGGGATCTCGATGTGCCCCTCGAAGGGAGGATGGAACCACTCCTTGGGATCGACCGGCGAGACGTCGATGTGGTTGTGGAGGACGAGCGGGTGCGGATCGGTCCCCTTGAGCTCGGCATAGACGTTGGCGTGCCGGTCGTCGAGAATCTCGACGCGCGCCGGAATGCCGGCCGCCTCGAGCTGCCGCGCCAGGAACCGGGCGCCGGCGAGCTCGCTGCCGGTCGCCTCGGTGGTGTCGATCCGCACGTACTCCTGAAGGAGCTTCACCTCCGGGAGGTTGCGGTAGTCGATCTCGGCCCAGCGGTCGGAGGCGAGACGCGCCATCGGACGGTCGAGGCCGCGGACGAGAGCCCAGGCGGCCAGGGCGACCAGGACGAGGCTGGTATACAGGGCAATCCGGGCGGCGAGCCGCTGCCGGCGCAGGAGGACAGAATCAGTCGTTCGACGCATGGTCAGTCGCGCATGATAATAGGGCAATGCCGTTCCTGAACGAGAATCCTTCCGGGGTCCGTCCCCTGGCCTGGCTGCTGCCGGCCGCGCTGCTCGCCTGCCTCGGCTACCTCGCCACCGAGTCCTGGCTGCTCTCCGGCGACCTCGGCTTTCCCCTGGACGACAGTTGGATCCATCTGCAGTTCGCCCGCAACCTGGCGGAGGGCCGGGGGCTCGCCTACAACCCCGGCGAGCTGGTGACCGGCTCGACGGCGCCGCTGTGGACCGCGCTCCTCGCGCTGCTCTTCTACCTGCCCGGGAGCGTCGTCGTCTGGACCAAGCTGCTCGGCGTGGCCTTCCACCTGGCGGGCGTGGCCGCGACCTGGAAGCTGGCGCGCGAGCTCGGGCTCGGCCGGGGGCTCGCGAGCCTGGCCGCGTTCCTGACCCTGACGACCTCGTGGCTCGTCTGGTCGGCCCTGTCCGGGATGGAGATCCCGCTCTTCGTGTTCCTCTCCCTCTCCGGGATGATCCTTCATCTGCGAGAGAGGTCCGCACCGGACCGGCCGCCGCTGTCCGCCGGCATCTTCGCGGTCGCCGCGCTCGCCCGTCCCGAGGGGCTGCTGCTCCTGGTCCTCTCCCTGGTGGACCGCTGCCTGGTTTTTCAACGGGAGGGCCAACGGGAGGAGGACGGCGCTCTCGCCTGGCGGCGGCCGCAGCTCAAGAGCGTGCTCCTCGGCGCCGCGCTGGCCGCCTGCGCCCTGGTGGGGCCCGTTCTCTTCTACCGCTGGGCGGGCGGCGCGTTCCTGCCGACCACGTTCGCGGCCAAGGGAGGCGAGCTGCGGCGCTGGCTGCCGGACCCCCAGTACATCTATACGATCCTCGGCATCCTGTTCCGCCCGCAGCCGTACATGGTGCTCCTCTCCGGAGCGGGGATCGCCGCGCTCGTCGAGAGGCTCGGCACGCCGCGCGACCGCGGCCTCCTGCCCGCGCTCTGGCTGCTCGGCCTGCCGCTCGCCTACTCGACGATCAGCCCGGCGGGCAAGAGCCTGCTGGCGGGCAACTTCGGGCGGTACTACTTCCCGTTCTTCCCGGTCCTGGTGGTGCTCGGCGTCCTCGGGTTGGAGCGCGCCGCGGAGGCGTTGGGGCCGCGGCTGCGGGCGGGCCGGCTGCGCCTGCCGGTGCGGGCGCTCCTGATCGTCCTCCTCCTCTGGCCGACCCTCTCCACGCTGGTCCAGGGGGCGGGCCGCTACGCCCAGAACGTGGCGAACGTGCAGGACAGCGACGTGGCCGTGGCCCGCTGGCTGGCGCCGCGGCTGCATCCCGGCGCGGTCCTCGCGGTCAACGACATCGGAGCTCTCAAGTTCCTGCTGCCGAACCGGGTCATCGACCTCGCGGGGATCGCCAATCCGGAGATCCGGCGGGAGGTGAACCGTGCGCTGCGGCAGAACCGCCCCTGGGAGCCGGTGATGGCCGAAGAGATCGCGAAGCGGCGGCCGGACTACCTGGTGATCTTTCCGGAGTGGTTCCCGACCCTCTCGCTCGACCCGCGCTTCCAGCCGGTCCACGGCATCCCGATCCAGGACAACATCACCATGGGCGGCGATGAGATCGTGGTCTACGCCACGCCGTGGACGCGGTATCCGCTGCGGGAGCCGTGACCCCCTACTTCTTCTGCCCCAGGCGGATCAACCGGTCCACCGGGGCATACTCGTCGCTCAGCAGGGGGATGTCGCGCGAGATGAAGTCGCCGTGGAAGCGAGTGGCGACCATCTCGCTCAGCGTGGGATCGAAGGGGAAGCGGGCCTCGAGCTCGCGGGCGCGGGCGGCGAGCTGCGGTGGGAGCACGGCCGGCCGCTCGGTCGCCAGCACCTCCACGTTGGAGGCGCCGCGCACCGGAAACACGTAGACCGACTGGAAGCGGTCGCGCACCGTGTTGTACATGGCCTGCGAGAAGGGATCCTCCAGCCCGGCGGCCAGGTTCACCATGAAGATGCCGTCCGGCGTCAGATGGCGCTTGACCTCATCCAGAAATTGGACCGTGGTCAGGTGGAACGGCACCGACAGGCCGATGTAGGTGTCGCAGAAGATCAGGTCCCAACGCTCGTTCGAGCCGTGGAGAAAGCTGCGGGCGTCCGCGACGAACACCCGGTCGCCCGGCCGCGGCGCGAAGCGGAGATAGCGCCGCGCCACCTCGGGGACCGCGGGATCGACGTCCACCGAGTCGATCCGCAGATGCGGGACCCGCCGCTGGAGATAGCCGCCGGTGCTGCCGCCTCCCAGGCCCAGGACCAGCATCCGCTCGATCCGCGGATTGAGCACGAGCGCCAGGGCGCTCCACCGCGGATAGTGGAGGGCCGGCTCGCCGTCCCGCAGATCCACCCCCGCCTGCTGGATGCGGTCGCTCTCCAGGGTCCGCACCCGGCCCCGCTCGTGAACCACGAGCGTCTGGTACGGGGTGACCCGCTCGTAGATGACATCCCCCGTCAGCCGGACCCTGGAAAAGACCGCCGGCACGCAGGCGATCACCAGGAGAGCGGCGAGAGCGCTCGCGGCCATCTCGGCCCGAAATCCGCCGGCCAGCGCGAAGAGGGCGGTGACCGCCGTCAGCAACGCGAGCAGGCCGATGATCTGGCGCAGCTCCAGATAGGGGATCAGTCCGAACGTGCAGCCGAGCGTGCCGGCCAGGCTCCCCAGGGTGGACAGGGCGTACAGGCGGCCGGCCGTGTTCCCCACCGAGCCGAGGTCGTGGATCGCCAGGCGCACCGCATAGGGCGAGACCGTGGCGAGGAGGATGCTCGCCGGTCCGAAGAGGACCGAGGTGGCAAGCAGGGTGCCGGCCGGCGTGGCGCCCGTCACCCCACCGAGCCAGGAGGCCAGGGGGGAGCCGACCCAGAGGAGCAGGGCCTGAAAGGACGCGGCCAGCGCCAGGAGCCTCCCGAGAGCGGCGATGGACGGATGCCGGTCGGCGAGCCGGCCGCCCCACAGATAGCCGGCGGACAGGGCCGCCAGGAAGACGCTGATGATCGAGCCCCAGACGTACACGCTGTTGCCGAAGTGCGGCGCCAGCACGCGGCTCGAAAGAATTTCCAGAGCCATGAGGATCGCTCCGCAAACGCCCACGACCCAATAAAAGCGCCAGTAAAAGCGGAAACGGGAAAGCACGCGGGGAGTATAGCCGGGTACAATCCGCCGCATCATGAACATCCCCATCCTCGACCTGAAGCGCGCGCGGCAGCGGATCGCCTCCGAGCTGGAGACCCGCTGGGCGCGCATCCTCGACGAGAATTCATACGTCCTGGGCCCGGAGGTCCGGGAGTTTGAGAAGGCCTTTGCGGAGCTCCTGGAGCTGCCTGCGTGCGTGGCGGTGGCCAACGGCACGGACGCGCTGATCCTCTCCCTGCGTGCGCTCGGCCTGGAGCCCGGGGACGAGGTCATCGTCCCGGCTTTCAGCTTCTTCGCCACCGCCGAGGCCGTGCTCTGGCTCGGCG
Organism: Thermoanaerobaculia bacterium; assembly: GCA_035264905.1. GTDB lineage: Bacteria > Acidobacteriota > Thermoanaerobaculia > Multivoradales > UBA5704 > UBA5704. The sequence continues at coordinate 25,130 of DATFPH010000496.1, read as the reverse complement.
GCACTCCCGTCTTCGCCGACGTCGACCCCGAGACGCTCAACCTCGATCCGGTGGACGCCGCGGCGCGGGTCACCGGGCGCACCGTGGGCATCATCGGCGTCCATCTCTACGGCCGGCCGTTCGACGTGGACGCGATCCTGGCCCTCTGCGAGAAGCGGGGGCTCTGGCTCGTCGAGGACGCGGCGCAGGCGCATGGCGCGCGCTGGAAGGGGACGCGGGTCGGCGGCTTCGGCCGCCTCGCGGCCTGGAGCTTCTACCCCACCAAGAACCTCGGCTGCTTCGGCGACGGCGGCGCGGTCAGCGGCTCGGACGCCGACCTCCTGCAGCAGGTCCGGCTGCTCGCCAACCACGGGCAGACGAGCCGCTACCACCACACTCTCATCGGGGTGAACAGCCGGCTCGACAGCCTGCAGGCCGCGGTGCTCAACTGCCGTCTCAAGCTCCTCGACGCCGACAACGCCCGCCGCCGCGAGCTGGCCTGCCGCTACTACGGAGGGCTCGCCGGAGCGGGAGACGTCCAGCTTCTCCCCGACCGCGAAGGGGTGACCTGCGTCTACCACCAGCTCACCATCCGCACGGAGAGGCGGGATGCCCTGATGGAGCACCTCAAGAGCCGCGGCATCGCCTCGGCCGTGCACTATCCCTCGACGCTCGACCGGCAGCCGGCCCTGCAGGGCTTGGTCGCGATTCGCGAAGGGGACCTCCCCGTGGCCACCGCGGCGGCGCGCGAGGCGCTCTGCCTGCCGATGTACCCGGAGCTGACCAACGAAGAGGTCGAGCAGGTGTGCGAGGGGGTGCGGTCGTTCTACGGGTGAGCGGGGGCGTTCTCAACCGCCTCCAGCACCTTCCGCACCTGCTCGTTGTTGCGGATCGCCAGCGCCGCCCGGAGGTCTTGCCGGGCGGCTTCCAGGTTCCCCTGGTAGAGCGAGAGGACGCCCCGGAAGTAGAGGGCGCGTTGGTTCTCGGGCCAGGCGGCGAGCACCTGGTCGAGCTCGGCGCGCGCGAGCCGGGCCCGGCGCGGATCGCGCGCGAGCTGCTCCAGGCCCGGGCGCCCCCCGAAGCCGGGGAAGGAGCTCAGCTCCAGACGGTCGAGCAGCGCCGCGTGCTCGGGCGTCCGCCGCAGGTAGACGGCGCTCCAGTCGTCCCAGTAGACCAGCCCCCAGCGCTCCGGGATCTCCGGCGCGATCCCTGCGTAATCGTGCTCGGCGATCAGCAGGGCCTCCACCCCGTACTTCTCCACCACCCGCGGGAATGGCGTGGTCGTCACCTCCTGGACGAGCGAGACGAAGACGTCGTTGCGGCCGTCCCAGAAGACCGGCTCGCGCCGCCGCCAGAGGAGGAAGCCGCCATAGTTCTGGTGGTTGAAGACCCGCTCCCGGAAGCCCTGCGCCTCCAGGAAGCGGACCGCCCCTTCCGGGAGCTGGGGCGCGAGGAGCCGCCGCGGGTGCTCCAGCCAGGCGGTTGCGGCCACCAAGGCGAGGGCCGCGGCCACGCCGGCAGGCAGGAGCCGGCGCAGCAGCGGGGTCAGCTCCCGTCCCGCCCACAACCGATAGAGCGCCGGCAGCGCCAGGATCGCGACATGGAAGAGAAAGCGCGGCGAGCGGAATGAGAGCGCGAGGAAGGTGGCGATCCCCAGGATCTCCGAAAACGAGAGCGCGAGCAGCCGCCGCAACGGCAGGACCCCGGCGAGCAGCAGGACCAGGAGGAGGAGAAATGCCGAGTTGCTCCGCGGATCCGCGGCCGCGAAGTGGCCCAGGTCCCAGGCGATGCCGCTGGCGAACAGGATGCGGCTCAGCTTGAACGGATAGAACCAGACCTCCCAACCGTTGGGATTGAGTAGGGTGACAGGAATCGTTGCTCCCAGGAGCATCAGATAAGGCCGCGGCGGTCCGGCCCGGAAGAGCGGCGCGAGGCCCGGCCAGCGGCGGACCACCGGGCCGGCCGCGACGGCTTCCAGCGTCCAGAGCCCGAGGATGAACAGCCCCAAGATCACCCCCGAGTGCAGGTTCGCCCAGAGGAGGAAGAGGACGGCGACCGCCGCGAGCCACCCCCGCCGGCCGGTCTGGCGGAAGCGCGTGAAGAAGAGGAGCGTCAGGGCGAGGAACAGCTCGCTCACCAGAGCGGCGCGCAGGATGAGCTCCCCGGCCAGCATCCAGAGGCCGAGCCCGAGGAGGAGGACGAGCCACGGGACGGATTGTAGGGCTTCCGGGTCCGCTTCGGCGAAAGCGCGCCGGCCGATCACCCAGCCGATCGCCAGGATCAGGAGGACCCGCGCCGCGATCAGCGCCGGGTAGCCCCCGAGGCGCCAGATCCCCCAGGTTAGCAGCGAGAACCCCCACTCGTGGGTGATCCAGCGCGCGCCGGGGCGGGTGAACGAGAACGGATCGGTCAGCGGCACCCGGCCGGCCTCCACGATGTGCTCGCCGGTCCGCAGGTGGCCGAAGAGGTCGTCGTGGGTCAACGGCAGGCTCGCCCGCGCGATCGCCAGGGCGGCGAGAGCGGCGAGAGCCAGCCATTCGAGGATCTTCAGGTTCCGCACCGGGGGATGTCTCCGGCGGGAATGGTAGCTCAAGGCGTTTCGGGGGCTCTCGCTTTCTTGCCGCCGGACACGAGCTTCGCCACCCAGGCGTCCGCGATGCCGCCCGCGAAGGGCTGGAGCGGGCGGACCTGGGGGAAGTCGGCGGCTTCGGTGATCCCGGCCGCCCAGGTGTTCCCTGCCGGGTCGGCGGCCACGCCGAACGCATGGGAGGCGTCCTGCCCGCCCAGATAGGTGGCCCAGACGATTCCGGCCGCTCCGGGCTGCAGCTTGGCGACGAAGGCGTCGGAGCAGAAGGGTTCGGACAGCCCGCACCTCGCCTGGACTGGATGAGCCACGGGGAAGTCCGCGGAGCCGGTGCCGCCCGCGACGTGGAGAGCGCCGGCTGCATCGACCGCGATGCTGCTCGCCGACTCCTCCTTCCGGCCTCCCAGGTACGTGGAGGCGATCAGCTTCCCGCTGGGCCCGAAGCCGGCCACCACCGCGTCGCTCTCCCCCCGGAGACGCGGCTGGAAGGCGGCGCGCACCGGAAAATTGGGCGAGGTCGTCCAGCCGGCCACCCAGACGCGGCCGCCGCGGTCGAGCGCAACCCCTTGCAACTGCTCTTCTCCGCGTCCCCCAAGGAAGGTGGACCAGAGGAGCGCGTTTCCGGACGGGGCGAGCTTTGCGATAAATCCCTCCGAGAAGCCTCCTCCCCAGGCCGGCTGGGCCGCATGGACGGCGGGGAAGTCGAGCGAGGTGGTGACGCCCGCGATCACGGCGTGTCCGCCGGCGTCCACGGCGATCTCCAGGCCATTCGCCGTCTCACTCCCATCGAGGAGGACGGAGTACGCCAGGCGCGAGCCGTCCGCGGAGAGCTTCGTCACGAACGCCTTGAAGTAGCCAGTCCCGGCCGCGCGGAGCTTCCGGGCGACCGGGAAGTCCTGCGACGAGGTGCCGCCGGTCAGGTAGACGTTCCCTCGGGCATCCACGGCGATCCCTTCCCCGTAGTCGTCGTCCGTGCCACCCAGATTGGTGGAGGTGAGGAGAGAGCCGTCGGCGGGATCGAGCGCGGTCACGAAGACGTCGTGATCGCCGGTGACGGTCGGCGCCTGCCCATCGAGCGGCTCGATCCGGGGAAAATCGCCCGAGTCGGTCCAGCCCGCCACCCACACGCGATCCTGGGCGACCGCGATCCCGTTCGGCAGCTCGTTGCGGCTCCCGCCGAAGTGGGCGGACCAGACGAGCCCGCCCGCGGGATCGAGCTTGACCACGAAGACATCGTGCCGCGGCCCCGAAAGCGGCAGCGGATGCGGGTCGGGAAAGTCGTCGGAGAGGGTCACACCGGCCACGTAGACGAAGCCGGCTGTATCCGTGGTCACGGCCTGGGCCGAATCGACGTCATCTCCTCCCAGATAGGAAGAGAAGGCGAGGCTGGGCGAGTCCGCTCGCACGGCGGAGCCGGCCGCCAGGAGGACCAGGCCGGCGCAGAGGGATCGAGACTGCATGTTCATTGAAAGCTACTTCCTTCTTGAACGACCACAGGATCGATGACCAGTGGGCGGGTGCGGTCCCAGGTTTCCAGCACGAACGAGAGGCGGTTTTCAGGGAGCAGCCGGAATCCGCAAGGGACCTCGTGCCTCTGCTTGCCAATTTCCTGCCAGGCGGCCGGCTTCCGCAGCCGGAGCTCGCCGCCATCCACCAGTGCGAGGATCAGATTCCCGGCGTCATCGATCTGCGCCCGCTCGGCCCCATCCAGTGCGAGAACGATCCGCGCCGGATCGGCCCCGGGTGCCACGACGAAGTCCTGCTCGAGCTCCCGGGTGGTGCCGGAGAGCTCGAGATCGATCCCCGGCCAGAGCCGCTCCAGGCGGATGCGCGACCAGAGGGGCGCCTCGATCTGGAAACTCGCCGGCTCCTCGCCGAGAAAAAACTGCACGCGGCCGGAGAGCCTTCCTTCGGTCTTCACCCGCGGAGCCGGGTCGGCGTCGAGCCAGCGCAGATGCAGGGCTCCAGGGCCGGCGGAGGGCACCAGCACCGCCTCGCTCAGAGTCAGGTAGAGCTCGAATGCGGGGGTGCGGGAGAAGAAGAGGACATTGGGATCAGTCTGGCCACGGTTCTCCTCGAAGGCCAGGGGGCGCTGGCCCCACGCTTGGGACAGGCCGGCCGGCGCCGTGGCCGCAGGGGCCATCAGCGCGAGCAGCACCAGAGCTGAGAGCCGCATCACCTCCCCCGTGCAGCCGGCGCCCGCCGCAGCGCGATCTTGACCACGAAGCCGTCGCCGAAGCCTCCTCCAAAAGAGGGCTGGACGGCGTTCACGGTCGGGAAGTCCGTCGAGTACGTCCAGCCGGCCAGAGAGACGTCGCCCCGCGGATCGAGCGCGACATCCATCGCCCGGTCCAGGTTCGTTCCCCCCAGGTAGCTCGCCCAGTCGAGGCGGTCGCCGGCCGGAGTGAGCCGCGCGATGAAAACGTCAGCTTCGCAGTAGTTGTCGCTGAAGGCCGGCAGGCACTCCGTCTGGAGGGCATCCCGGAGGGGAAAGTCCGTGGACTGCGTAAAGCCGGTGACGGAGGCGCGCCCCTGGGCATCCACGGCGATGCCTTCCCCCACGTCGACGTGACTGCCGCCGAGATAGGTCGAGTAGACGAGCGCGCCCGACCGGCCGAGCTTCGTCACGAAGGCATCGGAGGGGTAGTAATCCACCACGAGGTTGATCTCTGACTTCAAGGGGTTGCGGAGCGGGAAGTCGGGAGATTCGGTCGAGCCGGTGACGTAGGCGTTTCCCGCCGGGTCGACCGCGATCGACCGGCCGCTCTCCCAGGAGCTTCCCCCCAGGTAGGTGGACCAGACGAGGGAGGAGCCGGACGGCGCAACGCGGGCGACGAAAACGTCCCCCGGGTCCCCGGGGGAGGGCTGCGCGGCGTTCACCACGGGGAAGTCGGCGGACGAGGTATCGCCGACGACGTAGGCGTTGCCCGCGGGATCGACGGCCACGTCCCAGCCATAGTCGTAGCCGCTGCCCCCCAGATAGGTGGAGTAGACGAGAGCGCCGTCCCGGGTCAGCTTCATCAGGAACGCGTCGTCGCTGTCGGCGAGGGCCGGCTTGAGCGCGGCGCGGACCGGAAAGTCGGGCGACGAGGTCCCCCCCGTGAGGTAGACGGAGCCCGACCGGTCGACCGCCAGCCCCTGCACCTCGTCGCGGAGGCTGCCGCCGACGGTGGCGGACCAGCGGAGGAAGGAGCCGCTCGCGTCGAGGCAGGCGATGAAGACGTTCCCCCACCCCGGGTCGGCCGCGGGCAGCGGCAGGGTGGTGGCGATCCGCGGGAAATCATCGGAGTAGGTAGTCCCCGTCACGTACACGTCACCGCGGGGGCTGACGCCGATGCCGTACCCGAGCTCGCCCGAGGAGCCTCCGAGCCAGGTGGACCAGACGAGGTGGCCGTCCGGATCGAGCTTCGTGACGAAGGCGTCCGCGTCCCGCAGCGGTTGGAGGGAGCCGGAGACCGGGAAGTCCGCGGACCAGGTGACACCCGTTACGTAAGTGTTGCCCTGGGGGTCGGTGGCCACCGCGAACGCGATGTCGTCGTCGCTGCCCCCGAGATAGGTCGAGTAGACCAGGCGGGACGCAGCCGGGGCGGCGGCGATCGGGAGCGCGAGCAGGGCCAGGCAACAGAGACACCAGGTCTCACGGCGCATGGAGAGCCTCCTGTCGGGGGGAGAAGGAAGAAGAGAGCTTCTGAAGAAGTTCCGGTTGCACGAGCAAGCCCTCGCGGGCTCTTCGGCAACCGGGCGGTCTCTGGGGGAGACCCTGGCTTTGCGCCCCCGCCTCGCGGTGGGTTTGCGTTTTCGAAGCCCTGTTCAAAGATTTTGCGCGTCCCCGAGGAGCCGCGCAAGCTTATGAGCGGATGTCGAAGAATGGCGGCATGGAATCTTTTCCGCGCCACCCCGGTTTCTCTTTGCGACTTTACTGCCAGGCGCGAACCGAGACCCTCTGGGTATAATGGCGGCGGACCGCGCGGCCGCCGTCGCGGCTCATCCCGCAGCAAGGAACATTGAGAGGTTCTTCCATGGCCAAAGCCCGTGTTTCCGTCATCACGACCAAGCCCGAGACCGTCCTGGAGGACGTTGGACGCACGATGGATCTCGCGGAGGTCCGTAGATATCTGGACCCCAATGCGACGACCATCCTCAAGGACAACATCTCCTGGCACTTCCCGTTCCCCGGCGCGAACACGACGCCCTGGCAGCTCGAGGGGACGATCCAGAAGCTCCGCGCCGACGGCTACCGGGACCAGGTCTGCGTGCAGAACAACACGGTCGTGACCGATCCGAAGAAGGGCGAGCGGCTGAACCGCTATCTGCCGGTGCTCGACAAGTACGACGTGCCGGTGCGCTACAACTGCTTCGCCGACGACCTGAAGTGGATCACGTACCAGCCTAAGGGGAAGATGCTGGTGCTGCCGCAGATCTATCCCGAGGGGATCACCATCCCCGAGTTCTTCCTGGGCAAGAACATCGTCCACCTGCCCACGGTCAAGTGCCACATCTACACCACTACCACCGGGGCGATGAAGAACGCCTTCGGCGGCCTCCTGAACACCCGGCGGCACTACACGCACTCGTACATCCACGAGACGCTGGTGGACCTGCTGACCATCCAGAAGGAGATCCACAGCGGCATTTTCGCGGTGAAGGACGGCACGACCTGCGGCAACGGCCCGGGGCCGCGGACGATGATCCCCGTGGAGAAGGACATCCTGATGGCCTCTGGCGATCAGGTGGCGATCGACGCGGTGGCGGCGAAGATGATGGGGTTCGATCCCATGAGCATCAAGTACATCCGCCTGGCCCATGAGGCGGGGCTCGGCGTCGGCGACCCGCGGGACATCGAGGTGGTGGGCGAGGACGTCTCCAACTGGAACTTCCGCTTCACGGTGGGAGACAACGCGGTCTCCCGCTTCGGCGACCTGGTGTGGTTCGGGCCGCTCCATTGGATGCAGAAGATGCTGTTCCGCACGCCGCTCGTCTACTTCTTCGTGTTCGGGTCGTTCTTCTACCACGACTACGCGTGGTACCCGACGATCGGCAAGCGGCGGATCGAGCACTACAAGAAGACAAGCAAGTGGATGCGCCTCTTCGAGCAGTACCCCGAGGCGACCCCTCTCGAGAAGGCTGCCTGAATCCCGAAGAGAGCGGCACCGGTCTCGAGCGGCTGGGCCGGCGGCTCCTGGTGCCGCTGGTCCTCGGCCTGCTCGTGGCCGCCGGCCTGGTGCTGACGGCGAGCCCGCGCGAGCTGATGGCGAGCCTGCGCCGGCTCGATCCCGGCCTGCTCCCCTGGGTGTTGGGTCTCTCGCTCCTCAATTACATCCTGCGCTTCGGCCGCTGGGAGGTCTATCTCCACCGGCTCGGGGTGCGGCTCGCCCGCGCAAAGAGCCTGGGGGTGTTCCTGGTCGGCTTCCTCCTTTCGGTGACGCCGGGCAAGGCGGGGGAGCTGGGCAAGGCCTGGCTGGTGCGGGAGCTGGGGGGCGGCCCCGCGCTGCGGGTGGTGCCCGCGGTCCTGGCCGAGCGGGTGACGGACCTGCTCGGCGTTTTGGTGCTGATCGCCGTGGGCGCGCTCCCCTTCCCGGACGGCCCGTGGATCGCCGGCCTGCTGCTCGCGGCTGTGGCAGGGGTAGTCCTGGCGATCACCTGGCGTCCGCTGGCCGACGTCGCCTTCCGCATCGCCGCGCGCCTGCCGCTGATCAGCCGGCGTCTGCCGTCCCTGATCGAGATGTACGACCGCCTGCGCGGCCTCCTCTCGCCGGGGCTGCTTCTGGGTGCGCTGGCGGTGTCGGTGATCGCCTGGGGAGCGGAGGGGGTGGGCTTCTGGCTGGTCGTCCGCGAGTACGCGCCGGATGCGGATCTCCTCGCGGCGCTCTTCAACTACACAGGGGCGACCGTGGTCGGCTCGCTCTCCATGCTCCCCGGAGGGCTCGGAGCCGCCGAAGGCTCGATGGCGGCACTCCTCCACGCCCAGGGTCTCGACACGGCGGACGCCAACCTGGTCACCCTGGTCGTCCGCGGCGCAACGCTGTGGTTTGCCGTCGGCCTGGGGCTTCTCGCTCTGCCGTTCCTGATCCGTTGGCTAGCCCGGCGGCGGTAGCCTTTCCTACGCGAACTTGTTCCCGCACTCGGGGCAGAACTTGGGGCTTCCCTCGACCTGCGCGCCGCAGGAGTCGCAGCCCCTCTTCTGTTGGGTGGGCGTGCCGCACTCGGGGCAGAACTTGGCGTTGCCGGTCTTCGCGCCGCAGGAGCTGCAGACCGCGGCGGCCGGCTTGGCGACGTCTCTTCCGTGCGTCTTCAGCCAGTCGACCTGCTGTGCCCGCTCGAAGGCCTGCTGTTTCGCGGCCTCGGCCTGCGCCGACGCGAGCTCCTCGTCGAGGTCGGGCGCGCAGCTCTCGCAGAGCTGGGCCTTCTTGTTGAAGCAGATCGGCTCGCAGATCCAGTTGCCGCAGCGGGTGCACTGCTTGAAGAGCGGCCGGATCTCCTCGACCGCCTCGCGCAGCGCCGCGTCGTGCGCCGGCCCGCCCACCGCCCGCTGGATCTGGTAGGCCGTGTCCGACACCCGGCCGAAGACGCCGCCGAAGAGGCTGCCCGCCGCCTGCGCGGCCGAAGCCGCGAGGCCCAGCTTCGAAGCTTTGAAGCTCGACATGTAGCCGTTGCCGCACTTCTCGCAGTAGAACTTGAACTGGTAGCCGCGGTCCGTGGACAGATCCTCGTAATTGCCGGTGAACTCAATGCGCGACATGGTCGTCTTCTTCCTTCTGAAGCTGGTACATCGTCAAAGGCGCGGGATTTCGAGGCCGACATGGTACCACTGCGCACCCGGATCTGTGCCAGAGTAGCGGGTTGGTGAGCACCCCATCCCGGCCGCGTCCCCTCCTCTGGGCGATCCTGGCGATCGCGCTGGTCCTCCGCCTCGCCCACTGGTGGGCGGTGCGGGACGAGCCGTTTTTTGCGCAGCTCGCGATGGACAGCCAGGAGTACGACCGCTGGGCGCAGGAGATCGCCGGCGGCGCGTGGCTCGGCTCCCAGGTTTTTTTCCAGGCCCCCCTCTATCCGTATCTCCTCGCCGCCGTTTACGCGGTGGTCGGCCGGAGCCTCGACGCAATCTATCTGCTGCAGATCGCCGCTGCGATCGCCGGGATCTGGGCGCTGTATCAAGCCACCCGGGAGATGGCGGACGAGCGGGCCGGGCTGGTGGCGGCGGGGCTCGCCGCGGTCTACGGCCCTTTCCTCTTCTATGACGTGCAGCTCCTCAAGGAGTCGCTCGCGGTCACCGTCACCTGCTTTCTCCTCTGGGCTCTGGTGTCCCGACGGTGGCTCGCAGCCGGGATCCTGCTCGGGGTGCTCGCCCTGCTCCGTGAAAATGCTCTCCTGCTGCTCCCTTTCCTGCTCCCTCTCGCCTGGACTCGCAAGCGGAGAAGGGCCGGCTTCCTCCGCGCGGGAGGAGCGCTGGTCGCCGGGCTGCTTCTCGCCCTGGCGCCGGTGGCCGTGCGCAATGGGCTCGTGGGCGGCGACTTCCTCCCCACCACGTTCCAGGGGGGCGTCAATTTCTGGATCGGCAACAACCCGGAGGCGGACGGCACCTATCAGCCGGTCGTCCCCGGCAAGCAGATCCCGGCTTTGGAGCGGCAGGAGCCGGTGCGCGTCGCCGAGCAGGAGCTGGGCCGATCGTTGACTCCCGCGGAGGTCTCTTCCTATTGGTTGGGCAAGGCCCTGGATTGGGCGATCGGGCACCCAGGCGCCTTCCTGCGCCTTCAGCTCCGCAAGCTCGGCTTGTTCTGGAGTTGGTATGAATGGCCGGACGCCGTCGATTACTACTGGGTGCGGGGGCTCTCGTCGGTCTACCGCCTCCCGCTGGTAGAATTCGGCACAGTCTCGCTGCTCGCCCTCGCCGGGCTTTGGCTGATGCGCAAGCGCCCGGGGCCGTTCGCGCCGGCTCTCCTCTTCGCCCTCGGCTGGATATTTTCGACGGCGCTCTTCTTCCTCTTCTCGCGCTATCGCCTGCCGGTCGTGCCGGCCCTGCTGCCACTGGCCGCCGTTCCGCTCGTCTGCCTCGGCGAAGCCTGGCGGGAGCGCCGGCGCGGCTGGCTGGCCGGCGTGGCGCTTCTGACCGTGGCGTTTCTCTTGCCGGATCTGCCCTGGTTCGAGCCGCGCATGGACCTGGTGCACTACAACCTGGGACGACTGGCCGAGGAGCGCGGGGACCCGGCGGCGGCGCACGAGCACTACAAGGCGGCGTTCATCCTGGATCCGCGGAGCTTCCTGGCCTGCATGAACCTGGGGAACCTCGCGGCGCGCCAGCGCGACTGGCCCACGGCGCTCCGCTTCTACCAGCGGGCGGAGGCGATCGAGCCGCGGTCGGACGATGTCGCGAGCAACCTCGGAGGCGTCTGGCTGGCACTCGGAGACTTGGCCCAGGCCGAGGCGTCGCTGGATCGGGCTCTCACCTTGAATCCTCGGAACCTCTCCGCTCTCCATAACAAGACCCTGCTCCTTGCCGGGAGGGGGGATCTCGACGGCGCGCGCGAGCTGAACCGGAGGCTCTTGGAGGTCGATCCGGAAAATCCGGCGGGGTTGCGGCTGCGGGAGCGGCTGAATCTCCAGCGGAGGGAGCAATGGTAGCTGCCCTCAACAAGGTCTAACCAGAAAGGCGCGTGAACGGTGTTATGTCGGTCTTGGAGAAATCATCGCCCTTGAAGAGGAGCGGCTCACCCAGCACCGTCGCGAGCGCATACGCGAAACAGTCACCGTAGTTGAGCCCGGCCGGGTGCCGTCCCTTGCCAAATTGGCTGAACGCCCTGCGTGCCATGTGTGCCTGCTCGGAATCCACTGCGACGAGCTTGATGCCCGCCCGTTCGATGAATAGGTCGAGGTCGCGGAGTCCTTCGGCACCGAGTCGCGACTCTAAGACCATGGAGATCTCGACGAAATTCGCGGTCGACAGAGCTCGGGATTCTGCCGCTTCGATCGCTTCGTTGAACGAGCGGCGCTCAGGCTCGTCAAAAAGGATCGCAACGAGGGCGGAGGTATCGATCACCATCAGCGCGGCAGCCCGTGCTCGTCATACCCGAGGATCTCCTCAGGGGTCCTCGCATCCAGCACGGGTAGCCGGGCGCAATGGCGGGCGATCTCGTCGAGCTCATCTGCGAGACGCCGCCGGGATCGCTCGCGGCGTAGACGGGCAAGGCGGTCCCGCAGTGCCTGCGTCACGGCTTCGGTTTTGGTTTCACCCGTGAGCTTGGCCAACGTCTCGGCGAGCTGTTCTGCCTCTGTGTTCCTGATGTTCAGTGCCATTGGTCACCACGTGTAGACGACGATCTACACTGTAACAATGATGCCGACTCGGGTCAACGAGTCTCGCCCGCCCGCCGCGATTGCCACGGCAGGAACTCATAGATGACGTTCGTCGTGTCCTCGTAGCGCACGACGAAGAGGTCGGGCCGGGACTGCGCCCACGCGTTTTCGTCCGGGAAACCGATCTGCGGGAAGCGGCTCAGCCAGATCCAGCGGACGTCCTGCTTGAACAGGTTCTGCATCCAGGCCTGGGGATCGGGGTCGACCCGCGGCTCGCAGGCGGGATAGTCGGCGGCGTTGCGCGAGTCCTGGCGGTTGATGTTGACGTAGGTGGCCCGCCGCTCCAGGTGGGGTCCCATGGCCGGGTAGACGAAGTAGTTCACCGGGCTGCTCACCACCGCCACCGTGCCGTCGCCGCCGTAGAGGTCGAGCCACCGCCAGGCGCGGGCGAAGTGCTGGGTCGCCACCTTATGGGTGGTGAACTCGCGGAGGAAAGCGCGGCCTCGGTCCTGCACCCGGAAACGGGCGAGCGCTGGGGCGGTGGCCACGGCGAGGACCACGGCGGCCACGGCCAGCTCCCGGATCCGCCGGCGGGCGAAGCCGCGCAGGCCGGGTGACAGGGCGAGCGCCACGGCCGCGATATCCACCGCGGCGAGGGCGAGACGCACGCCGCGCGGCATCTCGGCGTGGAGCATAAGGAGATCCTGGATCAGCAGCGCCAGAGCGAGCCCCGCGATCCAGGCGTCCCGCATCCCCTTCCGTTCGGCCCAGGCGACCACTCCGGCGAAGGCCAGGCCCAGCGCGCCGATCAGGTAGCGGATATTCGCGAAGACGTGTCCCGAGCTCGCATAGGGCACCGTCACCCAGACGAAGAGCTGGACCAGGATCTGGCTCCAGACCAGGATCGCCCCGCGCCGTTCCCCGGCGAAGCCGAGCGGCAGGAGGAGCGCCAGGAGGAGGAGCAGGACCTGCGGGCCCACTCCCAGCTCCAGGGAGCCGGGATAAGTCAAGCCGAGGAACGAGTCCAGGAGCCATCCCTTGGCGAGCATGTCCTTCCAGAGGTAGGCCACCGTGTTGATCCGCGGGATGGCGGGAGCGACCTTCACCTCTTTCATCGCATCGCCCTGGTCGCACTGCGCGGCCAGCGGGCCGGCTCCGAGGGCGATGTTGCGGACATAGAAGTAGTTGCCGAGGAGCGTGCAGAGGAGCAGGGCGGCGACCACCTGCGGGATGCGCCGGCGCCACTCCCGCCGCGCCAGGACGACGGCCATGGGAGCGAGGGCCAGCGCGTAGGCGAGGCCGAGCACCTTGGCTCCCGAGGCCAACCCCAGGCCGATTCCCACGAACAGGGCGTCGCTCCAGCGCGGCGCGCGCAGCCAGCGCAGGGCGAAGAACGCTGCGGCGGCGATGGCGGCGCCGACCAGGATGTCCACGTACTGGGTGGCGGCCCAGCGGATCACCGTGGGCGCCATCAGCGCGAGATAGGCGGCGAGCGGCCAGTGCCGGCGGGCGCCGAGCTCGCGCGCCACGGCGCCCACGGCCAGCGCGAGCAGAACAGCCTGCGGGAAGAACGCCAGATTGGCGTAGAGCTCGCTGTGCGACGGCGCCACCCACCACCAGAGCCAGGCGGACCCGCCGGCCGGCATGTAGCCGTAGAAATTGAGCGGCCGCATGCCGAAGACCGGATCGATCCGCCCTTCCTGGACCCAGGTGGCGACGATCGGCATGTGGTACATCAGGCTGTCCCAGGAGAGCGGCGGGCGCAGCAGCCCACGCAGCCCCTCGGCCGCCGCGGCGTGCACGGCGATGAGCGCCAGGGCCGGATGCTCGCGGAGCCGGCTCCCGACGCGCCGGCCCAGGAGGCGGGCCGGCCCCCACGGGTCGCCCCCTGCACCCGAAAGACTCCGGACGCGCCGGAGCAGCAGGACCGTCACGACGGCGAGGAGCAGCAAGCCGAACGGGATCTTCAGAAGCCCGGCCGCACCGAGCCCGATCGCCAGGAGCGTCCCCAGGGCGGTCATCCCGAGAAGCGCCGCCACCGCGAAGGCGAGCGGGTCCTCCTCCGCCTGCTCTCCGAGCAGGAGCCGGGCGAGGAGGTAGCCGCTCAGCCCCAGGAAGAGCAGGGTGATCAGCGTGAGGACCGCACCCAGCAGGTCGACGACGAGCATGGCGCGGATTCTCTACGAATCGGCGGCAAGGAGCGAGAGGAAGGCCGCTTCCATCTCCGCCGCCACCGCCGACCAGTCGAAGCGCGCGGCATGCCGGCGCGCGTTGTCGCCCAAGCGGTGCGTCTCCTCGGGATCGTCGAGGAGCCGGCCGAGGGCCGCGGCGAGGGCGCCCGGCTGCGCCGGCGTGCTGATCCCGTGGATCCCGGGCTCGACCAGCTCCCCCAACGCGCTCTCGGACGACTCGCAGTAGACCACCGGCAGGCCCGCCGCCATCGCCTCCAGCGGGAAGAGTCCGAACCCCTCGCGCGAGGAGGGCTGGACGGCGATCCGCGCGGCGCCGATGGTCTGCCAGACGGCCGCGTTGGTGCGCAGGTGACCGTGGAAGGTGACTCGCGGGTCCGCGCCGAGCAGGCCGAGGCTCTCCGCGAGGCCGGTCAGGCGCTCGCGGTCCGGGCCGTCGCCGATCACCGTGAGGAGGGGCCCGGGCCGGCTGGGAGCGAGCTTGGCCACCGCTTCCAGGAGCAGGTCGACCCGCTTCTCGCGCAGCAGGCGGCCGGCGTAGACGAGGGGCGGCCCCGTCTCCTTCCTTCCCTCGGCGGCGGCCTCCTCGATGCGCGCGGCCGGGATGCCGTTCGGGATCACCCGCACCTCTTCGTGGCGGCGGGCCTCCACTCGCGAGGCGGTCAGATGGCTCACGGCCAGCGCCCGGGTCCCCAGCGGCGCGCTCAGGCGCTCGACGGCGGCGTAGACCGGCCACTTCGCGCCGAGGTACTGCTTCCAGTAGCGGCCCCAGTATTCGTGCCACGTCACGACGAACGGCTTGCCGCGGAGCCGGCAGCGCGCGGCGAGCAGAGGCAGGTGGGCATAGGGGATGTTGGCCGCCTCGACCACGTCGAACGGCCGCAGATCGATCCGCGCCGCCGCCGCGGCCAGGCGCGCCGCTTCGCTCGTGCTCCGCTTGCCGGCCGCGCTGTAGAGACGGCCGGGAGGGCCCACCGGCAGGATCTCGACCCCGTCGTAGGGACACGACGGCGCGGCGGCGAAGCCGGCCAGGGTCACGCGATGGCCCCGCGCGGCGAGCGCCCTGGCCAGCTCGTAGTTGCGGTGCTCGACGCCGCCGACCGATTCCGGATAGATGCAGTCGTAGAAGAGGAGGACCGAGAGCGCTCTCATTCCTCCCCCATCTCTGGCACCACACCCTGGCGCCGCAGGAGGGCCAGGCCGGCGAGGCCGATCGCCAGCTGCCAGACGAGGCTGAAGACCCAGTGCACGAGGCTGAACGCGAGGACGTCCGCTCCCCGCGCCTCCGCCGTGGCTCCCTGTGCCCAGACGCTGAAGAAGAGCACCTGGAGGATTTGGGTCGTGCCCAGGCCGTTCGGCGTGATCGGCAGCGCCGAGATCAGCAGCACGACCGCCATCAGGGCCGTCCCCTGAAGGAACGGAACGGCGACGCCCCAGAGGCGGAACGCGCCCCAGTGGAGCAGCGCCAGCAGGAGCATGTGGGGAATGCGCGCCGCGATCGCCCGCACGTGCCCCGCGACCCCCGCCTCAAAGAGTGGCGCGAGCACGTTCCAGCCGGCGAGCCAGCGCCAGCGGATGGCGATCACCGCCAGGTAGAGGAGCATGCCGAGGAGCGCCCCGACGATCAGCAGGATCAGGATCTCTCGGTCTATCTGCTCCAAACTGCCCGCCGGCAGGTCGGCCAGGAGCCCGGCGGCGGCGACGAGCACGATGGCGATGCCGTTCGTCACCATCAGGAGGAGCACGCTGCCGGTGGCGCGAGCCGCCCGGGTGCCCCCCTTGGCCACCCAGAAGCCGATCCCGCCCAGGCTGGCGAAATACGAGAGGAGACCCAGCAGATAGGTCGCGGCGCGCGCCAGCATCAGCTCGGCGAACGTACGGCGCACGCCCACCACGGCCAGGGCCTCGCGCGTGGCGAAGGCGTCCGCCGGCAGGGTGACGACGTACTCCAGAAGGACGTAGGCGAGGAGGAGGAGGTACGGGCCGTGGCGAAGGGCCTCCCGCACCTCGTCGAGCGGCACCCGGTGGAGCAGCCAGGCGAAGAGGGCGACCGCCGCCAGCCAGGGGAGCGCCTGCCGGGCCCGCGTGCCGAGCCCGGCGGCCCGGTCTGTGCTCACCGCCGCGGGATCAGCATGAGGCTGACCAGGAACGAGGCGAACACCGTCTGCGCGCCCATCACCATGCCGGTCATGCCGATGACGACTCCGCGCACGGCCATCAGCGCGCCGGCGCCGGCGCCGAGCCAGTCGAGCACGATCTTCACCTCGAGCCCGAGGCCCGCCAGGAAGAGGAGGCCGCCCAGGATCAAGCCGCGCTCCAGGGAGAATCCACCCATCAGCCGCCGCAGCCACTGCCCCGGCCGCGCGAAGTCGGCCCCCATGGAGAAGGTCTTGGCGAAGACGTCGAAGAGGATCAGGTTGTACCCGAGGATCAGCGCCAGCGCTCCGAAGATCAGGACGTGGTAGTCCCAGGTCCGGCCGAAGATCTCGCGCGGCCCGCCCGCCAGCAGCACCACCAGGAGCGCCCCCAGGATCATCAGGAGGAAACCCGGGAGCTGGAACAGGTAGGACGGCGAGAACAGGAGCATGAAGCGGACGTGCCGCCAGGCGTCGCGGAAGCCCGAGAGCTTGGACTCGCCGATGCGCGGGTGATAGGTGATCGGGATCTCCTGGATCCGAAGCTTCTCCCGCAGGGCGTTGACCACCATTTCCGAGGCGAGCTCCATGCCGGTCGTGTGCAGGCGCATCCTCTCGTAGGCTTCGCGCGTGAAGGCGCGCATGCCGCAGTGCGAGTCGGAGACGCTGGTGCGGAAGAACAGCCGGAGCATGCCGGAAAGGATCGGATTGCCGATCCAGCGGTGCGACCAGGGCATGGCGCCGGGAAGGATCTTCCCCTTGAGGCGCGAGCCCATGACCATGTCGAACCCCTGCTCCCGGAGCGGCGCGATAAAGCTCGGAATGGCCAGGAAGTCGTAGGTGTCGTCCGCATCGCCCATCACCAGGAAGCGGCCGCGCGCCTCGGCGAAGCCGCGGAGGTAGGCCGAGCCGTAGCCGCGCCGCCGCTCGTGGACGACCAGGGCGCCGGCCCGCTCGGCGACCTCCGGCGAGCCGTCGGTCGATCCGTTGTCGACCACGATCACCTCGGCGCTCACCCCCATGGAGCGCAACGCGCGCCACGCCTTCTCCACACAGATGCCCACGCCCTCGGCCTCGTTGAGGCAGGGCAGGACGACCGACACCTCGATCTCCTCCGCCCCCTCGTCAGGCAAGATTGGAGCGGACGGCGCGGCGCGGCTCTGGGGGTTCGGCTCCACAGGAATCTCCTACGAAAATCGGCAGGGACTATAGCACTGCGGGGGGCTTTGCCTGCCGGTTGCCTCTTCCCTGCTATCCTTCCCCGCCGTGAGAAAGCTCAACCTGGGGTGCGGGCGGGACGTCCGGCCGGGCTACGTCAACCTCGACCTGGTCAAGATGCCGGGGCTCGACGTGGTCGCCGACCTGGAGGCCTTCCTGCCGTTCCGCGACGACTCGTTCGACGAGATCTTCTCGTCGCACGTCCTGGAGCACGTGCGCGAGCTGATCCCGCTGTTGGGCGAGCTGGCGCGCATCTGCCGCGCCGGCGCGGTGCTGCGGATCGAGGTCCCCCACCTGTCGTTCTTCGGGGCCTACACCGATCCCACCCACAAGCGCTTCTTCGGCTATCACAGCTTCGACTACTTCACGCCGGAGGGGACCTACAACTTCTACTCGCACCTGCGCTTTCGCATCCGCAAGCGCGAGATCCGCTTCTACTGGATCAAGAACGAGCGGCGGGTCTGGAAGAGCCAGGTGATCACCGGGCTGATCAACCTCTTCCCGCTCGCCTACGAGCGCTTCTTCTGCTGGATGCTGCCGGCCAACGAGCTCTACTTCGAGCTCGAGGTGGTCAAGACCACTGGCTCGAAATAGAGCAACCCAAAACGGGTAAGTCGAAAGCGGGAAGGAGGGGGGCTGAATTCTACCGTCGGCCAGCGGTAGCTAGTGCCCGCTTTACCTGCTTCTGATGATCGGGGGCGAGATGATTCTCGCTGATAACCTCGATGGCTGTGCGGATTGCTCTAAGCTCTTCGCCAACGCTGCTGATTGCGGTAAGGATTCTCTCTTCCATGTTTGCGATCTCCTGCCGTAGCTCTGAAATTTCGCTCATGTCGGCCTCCGCCATCGGCATCTGCAAAAATAGGACCGGCAGTCTACCACAAGCCTATAAGCCGCCTTCAGACCTCTCCTTCATCAATCCCGCCGCGACGCCTATCGAGAACGCCTCTGCTTATCAGGTCCTCGATTCCTCGCCAAACCAGACTTTGAGCTACTTGGGCCCGCGAGTTCCCGTACCCCTCTTCTAGAACAAGATCGTCAAGATACGCTGCCAACTTAGGAGTCCCGGTGATCGTAATCGTCACGGGCTTGTGTGAATTTCGTGGTCGCCCCATTTCTATGGGATAAGTATACCATGTATACCCTGTCAATACGTCATCCTACAGCCATCCGATTCTGGGGTGCCAACGAGCTCTACTTCGAGCTCGAGGTGGTCAAGGACCCGAAGAGCGCCTCGTAGTCGCCGGCCACTCGCTCCCAGGTGTAGCGCCGCTCGACCAGCCGGCGGGCATTCCGTCCCCTCTCCGGCAGCTCGCTCCTCGTCTCATGGAGCTTCCGCAGGGCGGCGGCGACGGCGTCCACGTCTCCTGGCGGGACCAGAAGCCCGGCGCCGCTCTCCTCCAGATCTCCGGCGACTCCGACGACCGGCGTGGTCACCACCGGCCGGCCGCACGCCATGGCTTCCAGGAGCACCAGGCCGAAACCCTCGCGCCGCCCGTCCGTCGAGGGGAGGGCGAACGCGTGGCACGCGGCGTAGAAGGCGTTCAGATCCTGACTCGGGATGAAGCCGAGGAAGTCGGCGGCGTCCGCGACCCCCAGCTCGGCCGCGAGCCGCTGATAGTCGTCCCGTGCCTCCCCGGCTCCCCCGATCTTCAGACGCACCGGGACCCCCTCCCGGCGGAGCTGGGCGCCGGCGCGGAGGAGCACGTCCAGTCCCTTATAGCCGTGGTGCGCGTCGAGGAGGCTCAGGAAGCCGATGACCAGCTCGCCGCTCTCCGCCGGCACGTCGCTCAGCGGACGGAATGCGTCGGCATCGACCCCCCAGGGGATGCAGACGATCTTCGGATCCCCCTCCATCAGATGAGGAGATTGCGACGGATAGATCGGATTGGTCACCACGATCCGCCGGCTCCGTGCCAGCAGCCGCGGCAGGAACAGCCGGTTGTAGACCCCCGCCAGCACCCCCTTGAGCCCATCCCCCACCAGGTCGTTGTGGTACGTGAGGACCAGCGGCACCCCGGTCGCCGCGGCGAGACCGGCCGCCGCGTCGGCGAACAGGGCGGTAGGCAGGTGGGTGTGGAGGACGTCCGGCCGCGGCTCGCTCCGCAGCGCGGCGCGCAGCCCGGGGCAGAGATTCGTGTTGCCGATCTTGCCGCGCCAGGGGAGGCGGACCACGTCGATGCCGTCCACTCGCGGCGGCGAGCCCGCCGGCTCGTCGGCGCAGACCACCCGCACCTCGTGCCCGCGCCCCACCAGCCGGCGCGCCACCTCCAGCACCGTGTTCTCCACCCCGCCGACGTAGGGATGGAAGCGGACGACCACCTCCAGAATGCGCACGGCGGAGCGGCTCAGCCTCCGAGAATCCCGCCGAGCCCGCCCCCGTAGACGATCCAGATCACGGCCAGCCCCCAGAGCACCATATTGATCAGGAAGGGCGGATCTCTGAGAATCGCCTCCGTCGGGTTACGCTCCCCCGGGCTCTGGTACATCAGATAGAGATAGCGGAAGATCCCGTAGAGGACCAGAGGGATCGTGTAGACGAGGTCTTGCGTGTTGTACTTGGCCACCGTCTCGGGGGCGACCGAGTAGAGCGCGTAGGCGACCACCGACGAGGCGGTCACCACGTTGATCATCTGGTCGAGGAACGCCGGGCTGTAGTGGTCGAGCACCTTCCGCTGCCCCGACGCCGCGCCCGCCAGCAGGGTGATCTCGTGCCGGCGCTTCGAGAAGGCGAGGAACAGGGCGAGGAAGATGGTGCAGAGGAAGAGCCACCGCGAGACCTGCACGTTCGTGGCCGCCGCGCCCGCCAGCACCCGCAGGACGAAGCCCAGGCTGATGCACATGACGTCCAGGATGACCATGTGCTTGAACCAGTGGGTGTAGAGCAGGCTCAGGCCCATGTAGATGCCCAGGGTCACCAGGAAGGGCCGGCCGAGGAAGACGGCGAGGGTGAGCGCGGCGCCTCCCAGGACGGCCGCCGCGGCGATCGCGACGGGGACCGCGAGCGTGCCCGCCGCGAGCGGACGCAGGCGTTTGAGAGGATGATTGCGGTCTTCCTCGCGGTCGCGGACGTCGTTGATCAGGTAGATCGTGCTCGCCGCGCAGCAGAAGGCGATCAGGGCGAGCAGGGCACGGCCCACGGCCGCCGGGTCGCCGAGCAGATGGCCGAACACCAGAGGAGCCAGGACGAACAGGTTCTTGGCCCATTGCAGGGGCCGGAGCGAAACGAGAAGCGGCCGGATCACGGGGCCGTATTGTACGGTCAATCGTCAGGTCAAAGGACGGAAACGCATGAGACGCCGCATCTTCCTGCTGTACGGGCTCCCCCTCCTGATCCTGCTCGTCTGGGTCGCCCTCCCCTTGATCCGCGGCACCGAGACCCTCTATCTGCGGGACGTGCTCAATACCCACTTCCCGATGAAGCAGGCGCAAGCCGAGGCTTGGCGGCATGGCTGGTTCCCGGTGATCGATCCGTACCGCGCCGGCGGGCAGCCGCTCTCGGGCAACCCGAACGCGGTGCCGTTCTATCCGACCAACCTGCTCTATCTGGCGGGATCGGCCTTCTGGGCGCTCAACGCGCACTTCTGGGTCCACCTGCTCCTGGCGCCGTTCGCCTTTTTCTGGATGGCGCGGAGCTGGGGCCTGGCCCGCGAGCCGGCCTGGGCCGCCGCGGTCTGCTACTTGGTGGGCGGCTTCTATCTGTCGCACCTCTCGTTCTACAACCTGATCGCCGCGGCGACCCTCGCGCCGGCCTTCATCGCCGCCTGCCTCGACTTCGCGGCCGGCCGGCGGCGGCGCTGGATGGCCCCGCTCCTCGCTCTCCTCTGGGCCCTGCTCCTCCTCGGCGGCGATCCGCTGATGGCGGCGCTCGCCGGCCTGCTCGGCGGCACGGCGCTCCTCGCCACCTGGGGGAGCGGCTGGCGCGCCCGCCGCGAGCGCCCGGGGTGGGGCGCGCCGCTCCTGTTCGCCGCGGCGGTCGCCGCGGGCACCCTCCTCGCGTGGCCGCAGATCTCCGAGTTTCTGCGCATCCTCCCGCTCTCCTTCCGCGGCCACTGGGGGTACACGCGGGAGGTGGCCACTGTGGCCAGCTTCGATCCGCGGCAGCTCCTCGAATGGCTGATCCCCTTCGCCTATGGCCGGCCGGACCTGCTCGACCAGGGGACCTTCTGGGGGAGCAAGTTCTATACGGACACGCCTCCCTACTACCTCTCGCTCTACCCCGGTCTGCTCGCCTTCGCTCTGGTCGCCGCCTCCGGCCGGCCGCGGTCGACAGCCGCCTGGTGGGCCTGGGGAGGCATCCTCGCCGGGATCTTCCTCTCGCTCGGCCGCTTCAACCCGCTGGCGGCGTGGATCTTCGGAGGGCAGGGAGCGCTGCGCTATCCGGTGAAGCTGTGGATGCCGGTGGCGATCGGGGCGGCGCTCCTCTGCGGGATTGGCTTCGCCCGCCTCTTCTCGGCGGAGGGCGGGGACCTGCGCGCCCGGCGGTCGTTCCGGATCGCTCTCGCGGTCCTCTTCGTGATCCTCGGCGGCCTCTGGCTCTGGCTCGGCTTCACGACCGGGTGGTCGGAGGCCTGGCTGCGGGGGCTCATCCCGGAGAAGTTCGACGCGGCGTTCGTGGCCAACGAGCGCCTGCGGTGGGCCGGGCTCTGCCTGCTCTCGCTGGTCTTCCTGGGCGTCCTGGCCCTCCTCGCCCGGATCGCCCGGCGGCGCCCGGTGGGTGGCGCGGCGTCTCTGCTCGCCGTGTTCGCTCTCGGCCAGCTCCTGCTGCTCCGGCCGCTTTTCCCGATGGACGCGCTGGTCCCCTATCGCGTGCCGCCGCCGGCGCTCGACCACCTGCCGGCGAACCTGACGGTGGTGAACCCGGACTTCAACTATCTCTTCGGACCGTCGTCTCTGAAGCAGGGGACCTTCCCGGCGCAGAGCTCCGAATGGGTGGAGCGGCGGGCCTTCTATGAGGCCTATCCGTTCACCGGTCCGCTCTGGAAGCGGCGCTACGAGCTGAACGTCTCGGCGGAGGGGCTCGACAGCTTCCTGACGCGGATGGCGCAGGGGGCGGTCAAAGGGTCGCGCGACAACGAGCAGCGCATCCGCCTGCTCGCCGCCTGGGGGGTGGGCCGGCTGGTCATGAACCACCCGCTCACGCCGAAGCCGGAGCGCGCCCGCCTCCTCGCCGAGATCCCGAGCTTCGGCCGCGTCCTTTATATCTATGAGATCGGAGACCGCGCACCGGAGGCCTTCCTGGCCCGCCGCGTCTTCCCGGCGCCGCACCTGAACGCCGCCTACGCCCGGCTGAGCAGCGCCGCCTTCGACGCCCGCACCGACGCCGTGCTCCCGGCCGCCAAAGACGGCCCGCCGGTCCAGCGAGGGGGAGGGACGGCGAGGATCGTCGAGAAGGGTCCGGAGAGCCTGGAGGTTGAGGCGGTCGCCGGCCCGGGCGGGAGCCTGCTGGTCGTCCAGAGGTCGCACGGGCTGTACAAGGCAGAGGTAGATGGGAAAGAGGCCGAGGTGCTCACGGCCAACCTGCACCGGCTGGGCGTCGAGGTCCCCGCCGGCCGGCACCACATCCGCCTCTGGATCGACCGCCGGCCGTTGGTGCGTTCGTTCCTGGTCGTGGCTTTCGGGCTGGCGCTGCTGCCGGGGTTGGCGTGGTGGGGCGGGAGGAAAGAATAAAGGACTTTAAGGACAGCAAGGTCGGCAAGGACAGGCAGCCTTTCGTCCTTGGAGTCCTGGTCGTCCTTGAAGTCCTTTGCCTGTAAGATAACCCCCCTGCCATGACCGACAACGTCCCAAAGAAAAAGATCCGGAAGGTCCTCATCGCCAACCGCGGCGAGATCGCCGTCCGGGTGATTCGCGCCTGCCGCGAGCGGGGGATCCGCACGGTGGCGATCTACTCCGAGCCTGACCGGCTGGGGCTGCCGGTGTTGCTCGCGGACGAGGCGTATCCGATCGGGCCGGCTCCTTCCCGCGAGAGCTATCTGCGCGGCGAGGCGATCGTCGAGCTGGCGGTGCGCGTCGGCGCGGATGCGATCCACCCGGGGTATGGGTTCCTTTCGGAGCGGGCCGGGTTCGCGCGCCTGTGCCGCGACGCCGGGATCACCTTCATCGGCCCGTCGCCCGAGTCGATCGACGCCATGGGCTCCAAGGTGGAGTCCCGCCGGTTGATGATCGCGGCCGGCGTGCCGGTCGTTCCCGGCGGCCAGGACCCTCTGCCCGACCTCGAGAGCGCGGCCGCGTTCGCCGAATCCATCGGCTATCCCGTCATGCTCAAGGCGTCGGCTGGCGGCGGTGGCAAGGGGATGCGCCGCATCGACGGGGCCGACGGTCTGGCGTCCGCCTACCGCGCCGCCCGCTCCGAGGCCGGGGCCAGCTTCGGCGACGACTCGGTCTACATGGAGAAGTTCATCGTCGATCCGCGCCACGTGGAAATCCAGGTGATGGGCGATCTCCATGGCAAGGTGGTCTCGCTCAACGAGCGCGAGTGCTCTCTTCAGCGCCGGCACCAGAAGGTCGTGGAGGAGGCCCCTTCGCCGGTGGTCTCCCCCGAGCTGCGCCGCCGCATGGGCAAGGCCGCGGTCAAGGCCGCTTCCGCCGTGGGCTACAGCAACGCCGGCACCTGCGAGTTCCTCCTTGCCCGCGACGGCAACTTCTATTTCCTGGAGATGAACACGCGCCTCCAGGTGGAGCATCCGGTCACCGAGCTGGTCACCGGGATCGACCTCGTCCACACGCAGATCCGCGTCGCCGAGGGGGAGCCGCTCGGGCCGGAATTCGACGGCATCGAGCCGCGCGGCCATGCCATCGAGGTGCGCCTCTACGCCGAAGACCCGTTCAACCGCTTCGCGCCGTCGCCCGGCCGCATCGAGCGCCTGCGCTGGCCCGACGGCCCCGGCGTCCGGGTGGACAGCGGCGTTTACGAGGGGTCGGAGGTCTCGATCTACTACGACCCGATGCTGGCCAAGCTCATCGTCTGGGCCGCGGACCGCGAGCTGGCGCTGCGGCGGCTGGAGCGCGCCCTCTCCGAGATGCGGATCGAGGGGATTCGGACGACGGTCCCCCTCTATGAGGCCCTGCTCGCCGACCCCGACTTCCGCACAGGGACTATGGACATCGGCATGCTCGACCGCAAGCTCGCTTCGGGCGAGCTGCATCCACCCGCGGAAGAGGACGGTCCGGCCGACCTGCCGCTGATCGCTGCCGCTCTGGCCCACTTCGAGGACACGGCGCGCGTTGCCGCCGGCGGCTCCGCGCCCGGATCGCAGGGCGTCAGCAGCCGGCGCTCGCGCTGGGAGAGCGCCGCCCGCCGCGGCGCGTTGCGAGATGGCTCATGGAGCTGATCGCCCGTCTCGCGGAGCGCGAGGAGAAGGTGCGGGTCCGCAAGATCGACGACTCCTATGAGGTCGTCATCAGTGACCGTATCTACAAGGTCGATGCCGCCGGGGTGCGCGACGGCGTGCGCAGCCTGCGGATCGACGGCGCGCAGCACGAGGTCTCGATGCGGCGCCAGGGCGAGGGCTGGTCCGTGGTGAGCCGCCACGGCGCCGTCTCGGTTTCGGTGACCGATCCGCTGACTCATCTGGCCCAGCAGACGCGCGGCGGCAAGGGCGGCCGGCGCAAGCAGCGGGTGGACGCCTACATGCCGGGCCGCGTGGTCGCCTTGCTGGTCAACGAGGGGGACGAGGTCGCCGCCGGCCAGGGGGTCCTGGTGCTGGAGGCGATGAAGATGGAGAACGAGAT
>DATFPH010000495.1:0-8200 GCA_035264905.1 Thermoanaerobaculia bacterium | reverse complement strand
CGCTCGTTCGCCAGCTTCAGCTCCAGCGCCTCGACGCCGGCCTCGTCGATCAGCTCGGCCAGCTCCAGGAGCTCGCCGCGCAGATTCTCCGGCAGGCTCTCCTCTCCCCAGATGCGGATCACCCTATCGGGATAGCGCTCGGCCAGGAAGCGGGCCATGTCCGCGACGGTGGGGGCGTCGAAGACCAGGACGGCGTGGAGGGTCTCCTCCAGCACCTCCTGGACCCGGTAGGCCAGCATCGCGGCGTTGATCGAGTTGCCTCCGACCTGGAGGAAGTTGTCGTGCAGGCTCAGCTTGTCGAGCCGCAGGACTTCCATCCAGAGGTCGACCAGGTACTTTTCGAGAGGCGTTTCGGGATCGACGTGCGGGATGATCTCCGCGTCTTTCTGCAGGGCCCGCAGCGCCAGGCGGTCGAGCTTGCCGTTGACGGTGCGCGGAAGACCGCTCAGCTCGATCCAGGCCGCGGGCACCATGTACTCCGGCAGCTGCTGCTGGAGCCTCCGGCGCAGCGCGGCAACTTCCCGCTCTGGCCATCCTTCCTCCCAGACCACGTAGGCGACCAGCATCTGGTTCGGCCCCTCGCCGCGCACGGCCACGGCGGCTTCCTTGACGCCAGGGCAGGTGGCGATGACGGTCTCGATTTCGCCGAGCTCGATGCGGTAGCCGCGCAGCTTCATCTGCCCGTCGTCGCGCCCGAGGAACTCGATGCGGCCGTCGCGCAGGTAGCGGGCGAGATCGCCCGTGAGGTAGAGCCGGGCTCCGGGCTCGCCCTTGGCCGCGGCGAAGGGATCCGGCACGAACTTCTGCGCGGTCTTCTGGGCGCGGTCGAGATAGCCGCGCGCCACTCCAATGCCCCCGATGGCGATCTCCCCGATCACGCCGATCGGCACCGGCTTCATGGCGCGGTCGAGGACGTGGATGTCGAAGCTCGCGAGGGGCCGGCCGATCGGCGGAATCTTCTCCTGCACCTGGTCCTCGAAGATCTCGACCATGGCGAAGATGGCGGCCTCGGTCGGGCCGTAGCAGTTGACCAGGCGCCGGCCGCGCGACCAGCGGGTCACCAACTCGGCGGTGCAGGCTTCTCCACCCACTCCCATCGTGCGGATCTTCGCGAGCGGGGCTTCGGGCAGCACGGTGAGCCGCGATGGTGTGCAGAAGGTCATCGTCGCGCCCAGGCGTGCCATGCGGTCCGCCAGCAGTACGGGGTTCGCCAGCTCCTCCTCCCGCGTCAGGCAGAGGCAGGCGCCGGCCGCGAAGGTCTGGAAGATCTCCATGACCGAGACGTCGAAACCGATCGAGCTGACCAGGGCGAACCGGTCGTCCGGTCCGATCTGGAACGCGGCTCCCAATTCGAGGATCGAGTTGACCGCGGACCGGTGGCTGACCTGGACGCCGTTGGGCTTGCCTGTCGAACCGGAGGTGTAGATGACGTACGCGAGATTCTCGGGATCAAGCCCGGGGTCGAGCCCGGCATCGCTCCGCAGCGGCGCCGTCCCTTGCGGCAGGCCCGCGTCCACGTCGAAGGCGCGGATGCCCAGGTCCTTGAGACCCTGGCCCAGCTTCTCGATCACCCACTGGCGGGTGAGGAGGAGCGGCGCCTTGGCGTCTTCCAGGAGGTAGAGCAGGCGCTCCGCGGGCTGCCCGGGCTCGATCGGCACGTAGGCGGCGCCGGCCTTGAGGATGGCGAGGAGGACGACGATCATCTCGAACGAGCGCTCCAGGCAGAGGCCGACGCGAACCTCCGGCCCGACTCCCAACGTGACCAGGTAGCCGGCCAGGGTCGTGGCCAAGCGGTCGACCTCGCCGTAGGTCAGCTCTTCCGCGCCCAGGGCCAGGGCCGGAGCTGTGGGCCGCAAGGCCGCCTGCCGCTCGAACAGCTCGTGGACGAAGAGAGCGGAGGGGAGATCCTTCCGCGTGTCGTTCCACTCGGAAATCAACTGCTGCTGCTCTTCCGGCGCGAGGAGAGGCAGGGCGTGGAGGCTGATCTCCGGGTCGGCGACGATGGCGCGCAGCACCGAGAGGAGCGCCCGCGCCCAGCGGTCGACCGAGGCCGCGTTGTACATCGCGGTGCGGTAGGCGAGCTCCAGGAGAGCGCCGCCGTGGCGGGTGTTCTCCATGATGTTGATGTGGAGGTCGATACGCGCCGCGTCGTGGTAGACCCAGGAGTACTCGGCGTCCAGACCGGGCATGGGCTGCGGCTCTTCGAGCCGTTCCATGTTGAACGTCGTTCCGATCAGGAAGCCGTCGAGGCCGCCCGCGAGGCCGAGCTTTTCGAGCAGGCGGTTGAGCGGGAAGCTCTGGTGCTCCAGCACGCCGAGGAGCGCCTTCCGCACCTGCGCCTGGAACGTGGTGAACGTGTCGTCCGGGTGGCGGTACATGCGCACCGGCAGCAGGTTGATGAAGTACCCCACCATCGCGCCGGTGACCGAGGGGTCGCGCGACGGCACGCCGACGATGATGTCCTCCTGCCGCGTGAGGTCGTGCAGGAGCGCGCCGAACGTTGCGAGGATCGTCGCGTACGGCGTGGCCTGGCCCCGGGCGCTCAGGCGCCGGATGCCGTTCATCAGGTCCGCGTCGATGTGGTACGGGCGCCGGTCGCCCCAGAACGGCAGGCTGCGCGGGCGCGGGCGGTCCGTGGGCAGCTCCAGCAGGTTGACCTGCCGCTCGAAGATCTGCCGCCAGTAGGCCTCAGCCGCGATCTGATCAGGAGCCTCC
Organism: Thermoanaerobaculia bacterium; assembly: GCA_035264905.1. GTDB lineage: Bacteria > Acidobacteriota > Thermoanaerobaculia > Multivoradales > UBA5704 > UBA5704. The sequence goes on along the minus strand of DATFPH010000495.1, from coordinate 5,485 downwards.
GGCGACCGCGAGACGACCCGCATCACGTAATCGGAGAGCAGGCCCGGTGGGCCGAGCGGGTTCGGCTCGTTGCGGAGCCGGGCCGTGTACAGCCGGGTGAGCTCGCGCACCATGACGCCGGCCGAGCCGCCGTCGATGACGATGTGGTGCGCGATGAGCGAGAGGTAGTGCTCCTCCGCGCCGAGCCGCAGCAGGCTGACGCGCAGGAGCGGCCCGTTCTCAAGGTCGAAGATCTCGCCCGCCCGCGCCTTGAGGCACCACAGCACTTCTTGCGAGCGCTGCGGCTCCGGCAGGCCCGAGTAGTCGATGAGCGGGAACTGCACGGGAGTCGGCACGGAGATCTTCTGGCGCGTGCCGTCCGGGCTGAACGAGGAGCGCAGCGCCTGGTGCCGGTCGGCGACCTCCTGGACCGCGCCGGTGAGGGCCGGCACGTTCAGCGGACCGCGCACGTGCAGCGCCAGGGGCTCGTTGTACGAGCGGTTGGCGCCCGCGCTCATCTTGGAGGCGATCCACAGGACGCGCTGGTTGTCGGTCACCGGCAGCTCGGTGTAGGGCTTGCGCTCGAAGCGCTGCCGCACCTTCTCCAGCCACGGGAGCGACGCGATGACCTCGGACGGCTCGACGCCGAAGTCGATCAGGCACCCGACTTCGGTGACCCCCAGCGGGATCAGCTTCTGGATCAGCGCCGCGACGCTCTCGGGAGTGCCGACGAGCGCGTGATCGGCGACGAAGCGCTCATAGGCCGCGTCGAGGAGGTAGTCGACGTCTTCCTGCGACGTCGCGTCGAAATCGACGTTGCGCCCCTGGCTCGCGACGAGCTTGCGGGAGAGGTCGAACGAGGTGCGCAGGTACTCCCGGAGCGGTCCTTCGGCCTTGGCGCGCGCGGCCTCGACGTTGTCGCCGAGGAAGGTATGGAGCAGCACCGTGATCCGGCCCGATGCGGGATCGTGGCCGTGCTTGGCGAGCGTCTCGTGATAGAGCTCGATCTTCTCCGCCAGCTCGTCCAATTGCTGCCCTTGCAGGTTGGTCAGCACGCCGGCACCCATTGCGCCGGCCTTCCGGAAGGTCTCCGGACTGGCCCCGGTGAGCCAGACCGGGATCTCGCGCTGCTTCGGCAGCGGATGGAGAAGCACGTCGAGCTCCGTGCCCGCCCCGTCGCGGACGCGCAGGGGCTCGCCGCGCCAGAGGGAGCGGACCTTCTCGATCCCTTCGTACATCACGTCGTAGCGGCTGTCGTAGGAGTACGGAGCGAAGACGAAGTCGTTGGCGTGCCAGCCGGAGGCGAAGGAGACGCCCACCCGGCCATTGGAAAGGTTATCGACAACCGACCAGTCCTCGGCCAGCCGGATCGGATGGTGCAGCGGCACCACGACGCTGCCGGCGCGCAGCTGGAGGTGCTTGGTCTCGCGCGCCAGCGCTGCCGCCAGAACCGAAGGGTTGGGTGAGAGGCCGCCGAACGGGTGGAAGTGCCGCTCGGGGAGCCAGATGCCGGAGAAGCCGTGCTCGTCCGCGAAGCGCGCTCCTTGCAGCAGGAGCTCGTACTTGGCCGGATCGTAGCCCGCCTCGTACGGGCCGAAGTAGTACAGGCTGAAGTCGATCCCCTGCCGGTGCGGGATGATCGACGGCGCCGGCAGCTTGCCGGAGAGCCCGGTCACCGCGTTGGAGGCCAGCACGCGCGGGATGCCGCTCCGGCCACTCGGCTTCCGTTCGGCCTCGCGCTCGGCGACGGGAACCGGCCGCGCCTCCGGCAGGAATCCGCCGGCCGCCAGATCCTCTATGCTCTGTCGCACTGCCCGCTGGATCCGTTCGACGTCCTCCTCGCTGTGGGCGGTGGTCAGGAAGCAGTTGCCGGATTCCAGGGTGAAGTACAGCCCGTGATGGACCAGGTGGAAGTAGAAGAGCTCCGGGAGCTGCATCGTCCGCGCAGGACGGAAGCGGAAGAGCGAGCCGAAGTGGACGGCTTCGATCGGCACGGAGCTCACCTGGAACCAGGCGTTCAGGTCCGCGGCGAGCTGCGCCGTGCGTGCGTTCAGGCCTTCCTGCAAGCCCGGTCCGAGAGTCCGCAGACGGTCGAGGACGGCCCAGGTCGCCGCGAGCACCAGCGGGTGCTTGAAGTAGGTCCCGGTGAAGAGCGTCTTCTCCGCCTGCGGATAGGAGTCGTCGCCGAAGCGCCACGCGCCGCCGTCCAAGGCGTCCATGACCGCGGTACGGCCGGCGATCACGCCGATCGGCAGGCCCCCGGCGATCAGCTTGCCGTAGGTGGCCATGTCGGCCTCGACGCCGAAGTACGCCTGGGCGCCGCCCGGATGGATGCGGAAGCCGGTGACGATCTCGTCGAAGATCAGGAGCGTCCCGGTCTTCTTCGTGACCTGGCGCAGGGCCTGGAGGAACTCCCGCGGCTGCTGGTCCGGGAACCGGCTGCGCACCGGCTCGACGAGCACCGCCGCGATCTCGCCGCCCAGGTCTTCGAGCTGCGCGATCGTCTCCGGGCTGCCATAGTCGAGGACGACCACTTCTTCGAGCGCCTTGGCGGAGATCCCCGGCGCGCCCGGCATCGCGCCGAGCCGTCCGGCCGCGCGGCGGACCATGGTGGTGTCGGACCAGCCATGGAAGGAGTCGGAGAGGAGCGCCACCTTGTTGCGCCCCGTGACCGTGCGCGCCACCCGCAAAGCGCCGAGGATCGCCTCGGTGCCGGAGGTGCAGAACATGGCGCGGTCCATGCCCGTCATCTCGCAGAGCAGCTCCGCCACCTGTCCGGCGAGAGGCGACTGCGGCCCCACCTCGATGCCCTTCCGGATCTGGCGCTCCAGGGCATCGACCAGGAAGTCCGGGGAGTGCCCGAAAAGATGCAGGCCGAAGCCCATGGTGATGTCCACGTACTCGTTGCCGTCCACGTCCCAGATGCGCGAGCCCTTGGAGCGCTGGCTGTGGATGGGATAGACGATCTCCTTCCACATGCGGCGGAACGCCACGGTGCCACGCCCGTCGGCCAGCACCGGTCGGTAGGTCTCGGTCATCTGCTTGGACTTGGCCGTCCGCGCGGCATAGCGCCGGATGAACTGGTCGAGATAGGTCTTCTGCTGCGGCGTCAGCTCTTCGGGGGGGCGCTTGTCGATCGGGTGGAAGTTGGCGAACTGCGTCCAGACGGTGGGCTGGGCGGGCGGGGGGGCGGCAACTGGCTGGATGGTCGGCGCAGTTTGCGCGGCAGGCTGGGGCTGCACGACGGCTCCGCCCTGGAGGAGTTGAAGCTGCTGGGACATGACCTGCTGGAGGACTTGGAGTTGCTGGGCGAGGAGCTGGGTGACATCGGTGGACTGAGCTCTCACCCCCGGCCCCTCTCCCGCAAGCGGGAGAGGGGTGAAAGGCAAAGAATCGGCCGGGCTGGGAACCTGTACGGCAGGGGCGGAGGGCTGTTCTCCCCTCTCCCGCTCGCGGGAGAGGGGTTGGGGGTGAGGGCTGGGCGGTGGCGCCCCCTCTCCCGGGGGAAGGGGGGGCGATGGGAGAGGGGGTCGGGGGGTGAGCTCCGCCAGCCGCTCCGGGTCCATCTCCCGCTCCACGTACTCCGCCACTTTCTCCAACGTCGTCAGCTCCTCCAGGAACTGCACCACCGTGAGCTTCACCCCGAGCTGATCGCGCAGCCTCTGAGCGGCCTGGACCATCAGCAGGGAGTCGACGCCGATGTCCAGGAAAGCGGCCTGGGGATCGAGCCTCTCGGCTTCGGTGCCGGTCAAGTCCCGGATCATTTCCTTCAGAAGATCGATCAGCGCCAGGCGCGCGGGGCTGGGGCTGTCAGTGATTACCTGCGGTTCTTCACTGTTCATGACGTGCTCCTGCTGCCGTACGGCCAGCTCGGTCCAAGGCGCGGCGGCTCCCGCCGGCCGATCGATCAGATAACGCTGCCTTTCGAATGGATACGTTGGGAGCGAGACGCGGCGGCGGCGCTCGTCGCCATAAAAACCCGACCAGTCGATGTCCACGCCGGAGGTCCAGAGACGCCCGAGGGCTTCATACAGCGCGGCCAGCTCGGACGAAGAGTGCGATGCGGCGACGAGCGAGCCCACGGCCCGGTGCGCCTCCCGCAACGCGGGGTGCAGCTTGACCAGCGAGGTCAGCGTGCGGCCGGGACCGACTTCCAGGAGCGCAGAGTCGCGCGATTCAAGGAGGCACCCGACGGCGTCTCCGAAGCGCACGGGCTCGCGAAGCTGCCGCAGCCAGAAGGCGGGATCGGTCGCCTGCTGCTCCGTGATCCAATCGCCGGTGACGTTCGAAACGTAGGGGATCTGCGACGCCTTGAATTGGATCGCCCGCAGCCTCTCGGCAAAGGCCGGCAGCATCGGCTCCATCATCGCGGAATGGAAGGCGTGCGAGGTCCGCAGCCGTCTCCCCTCCACTCCCCGTTCTGCGAGCTTCGTCTCCAGCTCCTCGATGGCTGGCAGGGGTCCGGAGACCACCGTCCGCTGCGGTCCATTGATCGCGGCCAGGGCGAGATCGCCGGTCAGGAGCGTCGAGACCTCGGCTTCGCTCAGGGGGACGGCCAGCATGGCTCCCGGCGGGAGCGCCTGCATCAGCTTTCCACGCAGGGCGACGAGCGCCAGGGCGTCTTCCAGGCGGATCACGCCGGCGAGGCAGGCGGCGACGTACTCGCCCAGGCTGTGGCCCACCAGGGCCTCGGGCCGAACGCCCCAGGACATCCAGAGCCGGGCCAGCGCGTAGCCGACGACGAACACCGCCGGCTGTGACCAGGCGGTCTCCTCCAGCCGGCGCTCGGCCTCCTCCCCTGCCCCGGCCCGCGGGTAGAGGAGCTCCCGCAGATCGGCGCCCAGATGCGGGCGGAGCAGCTCGGCGCAGCGGTCCACCTCGGCACGAAAAACCTTTTCAGATTGATAGATCTCGCGCGCCGCTCCCGCCCTTTGGCTCCCCTGCCCCGGCAGCAGGAAGGCCACCGGCCGGCGGCTGACCGGTCCGTCGCCGGGCAGAAGGCGCTGGGAGTCGCGGCTCCCGAGGGCCGCGGCGGCCTCGGAAGCATCGCGGGCGACCAGTGCCCGGCGGTGCTCGAAGGCCCGCCTGCCGGTCGCCAGCGTGAACGCCGCATCCGCCAGCGCGGGCGCCTGTACGCTTCCCAGGGACTGCGCGAGGTTGCCGGTCGCGGCGTCCAGCGCCGCCTCGCTCTTGGCGCTCCACACCAGGAGCTGGTGCTCCCGCGAGGGTCCGGAGGGAAACTCCGGCGCTTCCTGCAGGATGGCGTGGGCGTTGGTGCCCCCGATACCGAACGAGCTGACTCCCGCCCGCCGCGGCTTGCCGTTCGCGTCCCAGGGCTTCAGGGAGGCGTTCACGTAGACCGGGCTCTCGGCGAACTCGATCTCCGGGTTCGGCTCGCGGAAGTGAAGGCTCGGCGGAATCATCCCGTGCTTCAGGGCCAGCACGGTCTTGATGAGCCCGGCGATGCCGGCGCCCGCGTCGAGATGCCCGAGGTTGGTCTTGACCG
>DATFPH010000494.1:0-6814 GCA_035264905.1 Thermoanaerobaculia bacterium | reverse complement strand
GTCCGGCCGCCGGCCGCGACGTATCCTCTGTCCTTCGGCCAGCAGCGCCTCTGGTTTCTTTTCCGGGTGAATCCGGACTCGCCCGCCTACAACGTGGCCATGGTGGGATGGCTGGACGGGGAGCTGGACCCGCCACTGCTGGCGGCGGCGCTCCAGGTGCTGGCCGCGCGTCACGAGGCCCTGCGCACGCGCTTCGTCGAGGAGGCGGGACGGCCGGCGCAGGTGATCGAGCCGCCGCGGCCGATCGATCTGCCGTGCGCCGATCTCTCGGCCCTGCCGCCGGCAGCTCGAGAGGCCGAGGCGGAGCGGATCGCCGGAGCCGAAGCCCGCCGGCCGTTCGATCTGATCGCTCCAGCAGGGGGAGGGCTGCTGCGCCGGCTCCTGGTCCGCCTGGAGCGGCGCGAGCACCGGCTCCTGGTCGCGCTGCCGCACATCGTCACCGACGGCTGGTCCATGGCCGTCTTTTTCCGCGAGCTCCCGATCGTCTGCATGGCTCTGCGCGAGGGCTTCCTCCCGGTCCTGCCGCCGCTGCGGATCCAGGCCGCCGATCACGCGGTCTGGCAGCGCGAGCAGCTGCGCGGCCTGGTGCTCGACGAGATGCTCGGCTGGTGGACGGAGCAGCTCGCCGGGGTGCCGACCGAGCTCGAACTTCTCGCGGACCGGCCGCGCCCCCGGTCGCCGCGCGGCACCGGTCGGCTCTATGAGCTCGCCGTGCCCGGCTCTCTGCTCGCCGAGGTCCGCCGCGCCGGCGCCCGCGAGGGGGCGACCTCGTTCATGACGCTGCTCGCCGTCTTCGCCGTCCTGCTGCACCGCTACACGGCGCGGGACGATCTGGTGGTGGGCTCGCCCAGCGCGGGCCGCGGCCATCCCGATCTCGAAAACGTCATGGGCTTCTTCGTGAACACCCTGGTGCTGCGCCTGCGGCCGGCGGCGGACCTGCCCTTCCGCGCGTTCCTGGCGGAGGTGCGGCGCACCTGCCTGGAGGCGTTCGCCCGGCAGGAGGTGCCGTTCGAGAAGCTGGTGGACGCCCTCGGCATCGAGCGCGACCCGTCCCGTCCGCCCCTGGTGCAGGTGACGTTCGCCACCCAGGCCGCCGAGGAGCCGCCGCGCTCCGGCCTGGGCGGGCTCGCGGTCCGGCGCCTGGTCGAGACGTTTACCGGGACGGCCAAGATCGACCTGACCTTCGGCTTGACCGAATCACCCGACGAGGGTGCGGGGTGGATCGAGCACAGCGCGGAGCTGTTCGATCCGGCCACGATCGAGCGCATGGCCGGGCACTGGCTGCGCCTGCTGGAGGGGGTCGTCGCCGATCCCGGCCGCTGGCTGGCGGATCTCCCCCTGCTCGGCGAGGCCGAGCGCCGCCAGCTGCTGGTGCATTGGAACGCCACGAGCGCCCCGTTCCCGGAGCAGCTCGCCATCCACGAGCTGGTCGCCGCCCAGGCCGAGCGCGCTCCCGGCGCGGTGGCGGTCGAGGCGGAGCAGGGGCGGCTGACCTACGCCGAGCTGACCGGCCGGGCGCGGCAGCTGGCCTGCCGCCTGCGGCGGCTCGGCGTCGGACCGGAGGTGGTGGTGGCGGTCGCGGCGGACCGCACTCCGGCGATGGTTGTCGGCCTGCTCGCCGTGCTGGAAGCGGGAGGCGCCTATCTTCCTCTCGATCCGTCGTATCCCGGCGAGCGCCTGCGCTGGATGATCGAGGACAGCGGGGCGCCGCTCGTCCTGACCTCGGAGGCCCTGGAAGCGGCGCTGCCCGACGGGCTGCCGTCCCGCTGCCGCGCCGTCCGCCTCGCGGAGGCGGGGGAGGCGGCCGGCCCGCTCCCGCCGGCCGCGGGGCCGCGCCACCTCGCCTACGTGATCTACACCTCGGGCTCGACCGGCCGCCCCAAGGGGGTCGCGGTGGAGCACCGCGGCCTGGTCAATCTGGTGACCGGCACGGCAGCGGCCCTGAGCGTCGGGCCCGGCGACCGCTTCCTGCAACTCGCCTCCACCGGATTCGATGCCGCGGTCTGGGAGACCTGGACGACCCTCGCCCTGGGGGCGCGCCTGGTGTTTCCCGGGAGAGAGGGCGCTCTGCCCGGCCCCGGCCTGGCGCGGCTCCTCGTCGAGCGGGAGATCACGCACGCCATCCTCCCGCCGTCGGCCCTGGCGCTCCTGCCGCCCGGAGAGTACCCGGCCCTGCGGGTGCTCTGCGCCGGCGCCGAGGCCCTGCCGGCCGACCTGGCGCTCCGCTGGGCCCGCGGCCGGCGGCTGGTCAACGCCTACGGCCCCACCGAGGCCACGGTCTGCGCCACGGTGGAGCCGCTGACCGAAGGGGCGCTGAAGGGAGGGGAGAGGCCGTCGATCGGCCGGCCGCTGCCGAACGTGCGGGCCTACGCGGTCGAGCCGGGCGGCTCTCCGGCGCCCGTGGGAGTGCCCAGCGAGCTGTGGCTCGGGGGAGCCGGCGTCGCACGCGGCTATCTTGGCAGGCCGGACCTCACGGCCGAGCGGTTCGTCCCCGACCCCTTCGGCGGAGAGCCGGGGGGCCGGCTGTACCGCACCGGAGACCTGGTCCGCGTCCTGCCGGACGGCCGGCTCGACTTCCTGGGACGGATCGACACCCAGCTCAAGGTGCGAGGCTTCCGCGTGGAGCCCGGGGAAATCGAGGCGGCGCTGCGCGCCCATCCCGGAGTCCTCGAAGCCGCCGTGGTCGCTGCGGAAGGGGACGGCCGGCTGGTCGGCTTCGTGGTGTCGGTGGCGGCCGATCGGACGGATCCGACGGATCCGACCGATCGGTCCGATTTCATCGCCGCCGTGCGCGCCCACCTCGCCGGCCGCCTCCCCGAGTTCCTGCGGCCGGCGGGGATGGCCGTTCTGGGAGCCCTGCCGCGCACGCCCGCCGGCAAGGTGGACCGCCGTGAGCTGGCGCGGCGGGCGCGGGAGGCGCTGCGCGAGCGTCCGGTCCGGGCCTTCGAGCCGCCTCGCGATGCGGTCGAGGCGGAGCTGGCCGCTCTCTGGAGCGAGCTCCTGGGCGTCGAGCGGGTGGGGATCGACGACGACTTCTTCGCCCTTGGAGGCGATTCGATCCTCGCCCTCCAGCTCGTGTGGCACGCCCAGGAGCGCGGCTTCGGCCTGACGCCGCGCGACCTGTTCGATCATCCGACCGTGGCCGGCCTGGCCGCGGCGTCGCGCAAGGGGGAGGAGCCGCTCCGGCCGGCCGGGGGCGAAAGAGCGCCCACCGCGGGCGACCTTCCCCTGACCCCGCTCCAGGCCGGGATGCTCTTCCACAGCCTGGCCGCTCCCGGCTCCGGGGTGTACGTCGAGCAGGCGGGCTGCCGCATCGAGGGGGCGCTCGACCCCGGCGCCTTCGCGGAGGCTTGGCGGCGGGTGCTGGCGCGGCATCCGGCGCTGCGCCTGTCGTTCCACCTGGCGGGAGAGCGGCCGGTCCAGGTGGTGCACCCGGTCGTGGACCTCCCCTGGCGCGAGGAGGACTGGCGCGGCCTCGCCCCGGCGGCGCGCGAGGAGCGGCTGCGCGCGTTCCTGCACGAGGATGCGCGCCAGGGGTTCGATCCCGAGCGCCCACCGCTGCTGCGCCTCTTTCTCGCCCGCGAGGACGGCGAGGCCTGGCGCGTGGTGTGGAGCTGGCACCATCTCCTGCTCGACGGCTGGTCGGTCCCCCTCGTGCTGCGCGAGGTCTTCGCTCTCTATGGGGGGGCCACGCTGCCACCCCCCGCGTCCGGCGAGCTGGCGAGCGCTCCGGAGCCGGAGGACGCGGCGGCGGCCGAGGCGTTCTGGCGGGAGGCGCTCGCCGGCTTCACCGAGCCCACGCCCCTCGACGCGCTGCGCCGCGGCCGCCCTGATCCGGAAGATCCGGAAAATCCGGAAGACCCGGCCGGGCCCGAGGACTTAGAGGAGCGGAATCTCGAGCTTTCCCAAGACACCACCGGGCGGCTCGCGGAGCTGGCGCGCGGCTGCCGGGTGAGCCTCGCGGCCGTGGCGGCCGGCGCCTGGGGGCTCGCCCTGGCGCGGACCGCCGGCCGGCGGGATGTCGTCTTCGGCCTGGTGACCGCGGGCCGGCCCCCTCATCTGGCCGGGGAGGCGGCCCCCGTGGGGCTGTGGATCAACTCCCTGCCGCTGCGGGTGCGGATCGAGCCGGCCGAGCCCCTCGCGCACTGGCTGCACCGGCTCCAGACGCTCCAAGGGGCGATGACCGGGTTCCAGCGCACCTCGCTGGCCGACGTGCAGCGCTGGAGCGGCGTGGCGCGCGCTCCGCTCTTCGACACTCTGTTCGCCTTCGAGAACTATCCGGCCGATCCGGCTCTCCTGACCGTGGCCGGCCTGCGGGTGACCGACCTGGAGATCCTCGAGAGGACCAACTATCCGCTGAGCGTGAGCGTGGTGCCGGGGGAGCGCTTGCGGCTTCGCCTGACCTGGGACCGGCGGTGGTTCGATCCGCAGGCCCTGGCGCGCTTCCTCGGCCGGATCGAGGTGCTGCTCGCGGATCTCGGTGAGCCCGGGATGGCGGAGCGACCGCTGAGCGCCCTGCCCGGCCTCGCCGCGGAGGAGAGGAAGGTGATTCTCGGCGAGTCCCACGGTCCGGCGGCGCCGCTGCCGGACCTGCGGGTGCACGAGCTGTTCGAGGCCTGGGCGGAGCGGCTGCCGCAGGCACCGGCCGTGGTGGCCGAGGGTGAGACGGTGAGCTACGGCGAGCTCGACCGGCGGGCGAACCGCCTGGCGCGGCACCTGCTCTCCCTGGGAGTGCGCCCTGAAGAGCGGGTCGCCGTGGCCCTGGAGCGTTCGCCCGCGGCGGTGGTGGCCCTGCTCGCGGTGTGGAAGGCGGGTGGCGTCTGGGTGCCGATCGATCCGTCCTGGCCGCCGGCGCGCCAGGATCTGGTGCGGAAGGAGAGCGGCGCCGCGGTGCTGATTGCGAAGGAGGGTCCGGAGATCACGGCATACGGTGACCTGCCGGTGCGCGCGGCGGGTGAGCCGGACCAGTTGGCGTATGTCCTTTTCACCTCGGGCTCAACCGGCCGGCCCAAAGGGGTGATGGTGCCGCATCGGGCTCTGGCCAATCACGCCCTGGCCTGGGCGCGGGTCCCCGGCTTCCGCAGCGGGCCGGGCGACCGGGTGCTGCAGCTCGGCCCGCCCGCTTTCGACATCTCCCTGGGCGAGATCGCCTGGGCCTTGCCCTACGGCGCCGCGCTCCATCTGGCGCCGCCCGACCGGCTGCTCGGCGAATCCCTCGGCCAGTTCCTGGAGGAGCGCGCCATCACCCACCTGCACACGGTGCCGGCGGCGCTCGGCGCGGTGCCGCCCCGGCCGCTGCCGGACCTGCGTGTGCTGTGCGTCGGCGCGGACGTGGTCCCGCCGGATCTGGCGCGCGCCTGGGCCGCGCCCGGACGGAGCGTTTTCCACGCCTACGGCCCCACCGAAGCCACGGTGATCGCGACCGTCGCGGCGCTGCCGGAGGAGATCACCTGGAATGAGGAGCGGCTCCCCATCGGCCGGCCGCTGGCGAACGTGCGCGCCTTCGTGCTGGAGGACGACCTGGGCCTCGCTCCCCTGGGCGTTCCCGGGGAGCTCTGCCTGGGGGGCGCGGGCCTGGCGCGCGGCTATCTCGACCGCCCGGACCTGACCGCCGAGCGCTTCATCCCCGATCCGTTCGCGGAGGCGCCGGGCGAGCGCCTCTACCGCTCGGGCGACCGGGTGCGGCGCCGGCCGGATGAGGACCTCGAGTTCCTCGGCCGGATCGACCGGCAGGTGAAGGTGCGCGGCTCCCGCGTGGAGCCCGAGGAGGTGGAGGCCGTGCTGCGCGGCCATCCGGAGGTGGCGGAGGCCGCCGTCGGGCTGATTCCCTCGGGCGGCCTCTGCGCCTGGCTCGTCCCCCGCCCCGGATCCGCGCCCACGGCGGGCGATCTGCGGGCCTTCCTGGAGGACCGGTTGCCGCGCTTCATGCTGCCGTCCGCCTACGTCCTGCTCGCGGAGATGCCGCGGACTCCCTCGGGCAAGCCGGACCGGAGCGCCTTGCCGCCCCCCGCAGGGGAGAGACCCGAGACCGGAGCGCCGTTCGCGGCGCCGCGCACGCCGGCCGAGGAGACCCTGGCGCGCGTCTGGGCCGAGGTGCTGGGGATTGAGCGGGTCGGCATCCAAGACGACTTCTTCGTCCTGGGGGGCGACTCGATCCTCAGCCTCCAAGTGATCGGCCGCGCGGCGGCGGCGGGGCTGCGCCTCGATCCGCGGATGATCTTCGCCCACCCGACCGTGGCGGAGCTGGCTGCGGTGGCGGCGAGGACCCCGGGCTCCTCGCCGGACATTGAGGAGGGAGACGGCGCCGGCCCGGTGCCCCTCACCCCGGTCCAGCGCTGGTTCTTCTCCCGGGACCTGCCGGCGCCGCAGCACTGGAACATGCCTCTCCTCCTCAGGTTGCCGGACGCGGTGGACCCGCTGCGTCTCGAACGGGCGGTGGCAGCTCTGGTGGAGTGCCATGCCGCGCTGCGCGCCCGCTTTCCGCGGGACGGGAAAAGCCGGCGGCAGGAGATCGCGCCGGCTGGCGGCCCGGCTCCCTTTGCCGTGATCGACCTGGCGGCACTGCCGGAGGAGCGGCGCTCTGACGCGATCACCGTCGGGTGTGCGGCGCTCCAGGCGGGGCTCGATCCGAGTGATCTGGAAAGGGGGCCGCTCTTCCGGGCCGTCCTGTTCGCCGGCCCCCCGGGGGAGCCGCCGCGGCTGTTCCTGCTCGCCCATCACCTGATCATGGACGGCGTCTCGTGGCGCGTGCTCTTGGCCGATCTGACGGCGGCGGATACCCGGCTCCGGCGCGGCGAGCCGGCCCGGCTGCCGG
>DATFPH010000493.1:0-10976 GCA_035264905.1 Thermoanaerobaculia bacterium | reverse complement strand
GGAATGTCGCACCGCAGGGTGGGAAAGGCGCCGCTTTCGGAGCCGCCCGCGCGCATCCCGGCGGCTGGAACGGCGGTTTCGGGCGGAATGTCTCTGCCCTCGGGGTGAGAGCCCCGCCACTCCCGGCGGAGCCCTCGCTTTCAGCTCAGCGACCCGTCGTAACCGGAGCCGCCGGTGCGCTCAGCTTCACCGTCGGCGTCGCCGTTCCCGGGTCGAGCGTCACCTGATAAATCTGGCTCGACGCACAGGTGGTCCCCAGGCCGGAGGCGTAGCAGTTGGGGACGGTCTTGCCGCTGACCGGCGGGCACCAGGCGGCGATGCCTCCGATCAGGTAGCCGAGGACGGTCGGAGTGGTCAGGTTGTCCAGCAGGAGGACGTCGTTTGTGGACGCCAGGCCTGCCGCGGGGACGAATTTGGTTTCGGCTCCGAGGTACTGGCTGGTCACGGTTCCGCCGTTCGTGCCGGGGCAGGTGGGCTCGGCTCCGGCCGGCGGGAAGGCGGCTCCCTGGTGGAGGTATTGGACGCTTCCCGCGCTCGTGACGCGGAAGGTGGAGATGCTGGAGATGAAGGGCAGGCCGTCGACCGGCTTGGTCGAGAGGTTGACCGCGTCTCCCTTGAGGCAGTTGCAGCTCGGGTCCCAATAGAACTGGCTGATCCCTCCGAGGAAGGTGCTGTACATGGCGCCTTTCGTTTTCGACCAGAGCTGGAGCGTGGCGCAATCGTACTGGCTGAGGAGCTGGGCGGCCGTTGTGTCTTCGGCGACGTTCAAGCCGACGTTGCTCCCGGGCGTGACGTAGAGCGGCGTGACGTAGCCCTGCATCTTGCCGCCTTTGAAGACGCCGCCGTAGACGCCGATGCGCGGGGTACCCGTGGGGTCGAGGGCCGGTGCGATCGTGAGGTCGCGGCGGTGGTACGGATTGTCCGGGTCCATGCCGCTGGTGACGCTCGGGAAGGCGCCCGTGTAGCTCGCCTGGAGCTGGATGCCGCTCGTTCCACGGGTGGCCTGGATGGAAAAGACGCGGATGCTGTTGCTGTACTCCTGCTGGACCGTCCCGCCGCCGTTGCTGGTGTACTCACCGTTGAAGAGCTGGCCGTACATGAGGAGGAAGGCGCCGTTCTGGACCTCCAGGTCGCCGCCCGTGATCGCCAGGGCCGGGTGCTGGAAGCTTGCCATGTTGGCCTGGGCGAAGGCCGCGTCCAGAGTGCCTCCGGTGGTGACGGTCTTCACCAGGGCGTTGAAATCGACGGCGGTCAGGTATGGCAGGGTGACCATGGTCCCGGTCGTGGGATCGGGGCCGTAACCTCCGGCGATGTAGAGGAAGCCGTCCTGGAGCAGGTATTGGAGGTTCGTCGCCTGGAACTGGCTGAGGTACGGCTGGGGCAGGCCAGTGACCTTGGCCTGGCCGAGCAGCTTCCGGTTGACGAGGTCGAGGACGTAGACGGTGTCGTTGGCGGAGGTCTTGGGGAACGACGGGGCCTGCGCCGCGTCGATGCTGGGGGCGAAGCCGTGGAGGCCGTTGGTGCGCCCGCCGAGGAGCACCACCTGGCCGGGGCTGCCGGCCATGGCGAAGGAGTGGAGGCCCGGGTAGCCGGCGATGGTGAAGGCCTGGAGGCCGAGACTGTAGGGGACGTCCGGAGGCGTTTGGGCGACGGCGACTCCCAGCAGGGCCGGACCCAGGAGCAGGGCGCCGAGGAGGAGGGAGGTGCGGATGTGGATCGTCATGTCGTCATCTCCTGTCGGGCGGTCGAAGGCTCTAGGCGCTCGGCGCGTTGACCTGGGTTTCGAGCCACGCGAGGATCATCGCGATCTTGGCGGGCGAGAGGTCCCGCGTGACCGGCATGTAGGCAGGATCGAGGATCGGGAGCGACATCCGGCCCAGCATGGCGGTGGCGAATCCCTTGACCGTGGCCTGGTCGCCGATGTCGAGCAGGCCTTTCATCCCGGGATAGAGGCGGGCGTAGGCCTGGAGGACGGGGCCCACGTCCTGCTGCCAGGTGGGGTCCGCGGGGGCCGCGTAGCTCTGGAAGCGCAGGACGGAGACGTTCGCGTTGCCGTCGCCGACCTGCTGTCCGGCCTGATCGCTGAAGAAGACGTAGTAGACCTGGCTGTCCATCGGCTGGCGGTACGCGGGGAGCGTCGGGTCCTGCGCGACCGTGGAGACGGTCAGGATGGCGAGGCCGTTCGCGTCGGTGGAGCCGTTCCAGGCGAGGGAGACGTTGGTCGATGGAACGAGGCTGCCTTGCTGTGTGGCGACCGCGTCGACCTCCCAGGTGACGGGCTGCTGCCCCACCAGGGGCTGGCCGAACTGCCGGGCCATGACCTGGACCGTCACGCTCGCGCCTGGCGTCAGCCGCACGGAGAAGGGCTCGCTCCCGATGAGGAGGCCATTCGCCGGCTCCTGGAGCACGGTGGTGCCGTTGACCGTGATGACCAGGGGGTTGTTCTGGACCAGGGCGACCTCGTTCGCTTCCAGGGGGATGTCCACCAGGCCGGAGCTGGTCACCAGGTCGACCTGCTTGTTCTGGGAATTGAGCGGCACGTACTGGTTCGCGAAGCTGATCTGCCGGCCGTTGGCGAGGGGCTGGATGCCCGCGCTGGTGAGGACGCCGGCGGCGATGCCGGTGTCTTGGAGGAATTGACCCGTCGACGACCAGATGCCGTTCGCATCGCTCGTGCCCTGGAGCAGGAGGGAGCCGCCGAGGTCGATGTGCAGCATGGAGCCACCGTCGACCTGGCTCACCTGGGCCGGGGCCATGTTCCATTGCAGGGACGGGTCCGCGGACGCTTCCGCCGCTTCCGGGACCGCCGCGGCCGACTCGAGCCCGGGCGCCGCCTCTCCGCCGCCGAAGCGGTCGTTGATCGTCTTCGTGCCGACGGCGTGCGTGCGTTGCGGGCGCGGCGCCGCTTCCAGGGCCATGGCTTCGGGAGCAGGTGCTGGGGGGGTCGCGATCTGCCGGCCGGGGACGACCTGGGCGAGCTCTCCGGTCTGGATCGGGCCCAGGCTTCCGAGGACGCGCCCGTAGCAGAACATGTTGCCCGCGGTGAGCCGCGTGTTGAAGTTGTTCTGGTGGAGGTCCGTGGTGAGCTTGACGGCGATCCCTTGCCGGCAGGCTTGCTGGAACTGGGTGAGGAAGGGCGAGGACGCAGGCTCGACGTTCCATTCCACCTCGGTGATCTGCCCCATCCAGGTGCCCACGGCCGACCAGCTGCTCCGCGAGTTGGGCGCGATCACGCGGCCATTGAGGTCCTGGAGCTCGGGCACGGACATGAGGCCGGAGAAGCCGCCGCCGCCGGGGAGCGTGACGAAGATGCGCAGCCCGTAGACGGCCGAGCGGCCCTGCTGGTCGGGGTCCAGGTCGACGAGCTTGGCGATGTCGTAGAAGCCTTTGCCGTCGGGCGTGGTCTTGGGTGTCTGCGGGCTGGGGGATTCGACCAGCGCGCCGACGATGGGATCGCCGGAGACGGCTGTCCCGCCGGGCCCGACGGCGGACAGCACCGCGCACTCCGCGATCCAGAGCTGGGCGGTGCCCACGGCGTTCCAGCCGGCCGGCGGCCCGCCGGGGGGCACGGAGACGTAGGCGCCCTGCGCGTTGGTGAGCGGGACGCTCTTGTTGTAGCTCTGGTCGAAGTTGTTGATGGTGCTGGGGTTGGTGAAGAACAGACCTGCGAAATGGATGCGGGGAACATCGAGGTAGCTCATCGTCCCTCCTGTCGACCTGTCGACGCGATCGCCTGCCGGTTTGTGAGGATCGAACGTAGCAGCGTTTGCGGGAGTTGGCAAGGAGAGACATTCACCCCCGCCCCTCCCCCACTTGCACATCTGGTTGCAATTCTGCACAATAGCCTGCGGAAAATGCTGTCACCCTGCCTGCCCCTCCTCCGTCCGCCCTTCGCTATGCAAGCCTGAACGTCCTATCCATCCCACATCCCAGAAAAACACGGAGACCACTTGACTCGCAGAATGCTGATCAACGCGCAGCGTCCGGAAGAGCTGCGTGTCGCCATCATCGATGGCAACACCCTGGAAAGCTACAAAGTCGACGTCGCCGAATCCGGGATCACCCGCGGCAACATCTACCGGGGTACCATCGCCAACATCCAGCCCAGTCTCAACGCGGCGTTCATCGACTATGGCGCCGAGCGCCATGGCTTCCTCGCCATCCAGGACGTGGTTCCCGATGCCTACTACCGCCAGCCCAAGGGCGGGCACCCGCGCATCGAGGACGTCCTCGAAAAGAACAAGCCGATCGTCGTCCAGGTCGTCAAGGACTCGGTCGGCCAGAAGGGCGCCGCCTTGACCACCAGCCTGAGCGTGGCGGGCCGCTACCTGGTCCTGACCCCGTTCGACAACACCCGCGGCGTTTCCCGCAAGGTCGAGGATGAGGACCTGCGCCGCAAGCTGAAGGCGATCGCCAACGGCTTCGACTTACCCGACGGCTGCGGCGTCATCGTGCGCACCAACGCCCTGGAGCAGACCAAGGCGACCCTCACGAAAGACCTGAGCGCTCTCCTGCGGCTCTGGAAGCGCGTACAGACCGCCGCCGTCCAGGGCAAGGGGACGCGCCTGCTCTACACCGACCAGGACCTGATCCTGCAAGCCCTGCGCGACTACCTCGACAACAGCGTCGAGGAGGTGCTGGTCGACGACGACGAGGCGTTCGAGAAGGCCAAGGCCTACATGCAGGCGTTCATGCCGCGGGCCAAGACGAGCCTGATCCGCTACTCCGACCGGCTCCCCCTGTTCGCCCGCTACGGCATCGAGGCGCAGATCGACCGGGTCTACGACCGGCAGGTCGAGCTCCCCAGCGGCGGGCACATCGTCATCGATCCCACCGAGGCGCTCACGGCCGTCGACGTCAACTCCGGCCGTTCGACCCGCGCCGCGACCCAGGAAGAGACCGCGGTCAACACCAACATGGAGGCGGCCCGGGAGGTCGCGCGCCAGCTCCGGCTGCGCGACATCGGCGGCCTCGTGGTGGTCGACTTCATCGACATGCGCGCATCAAAGAACCAGCGCAAGGTCGAGAAGGCGGTCAAGGACTCCATGAAGATCGACAAGGCGCGGTCCTCGATCGGCCGGATCAGCCAGAACGGTCTCCTGGAGATCAACCGGCAGCGCATCCAGCAGGCGCTCCAGCTTCGCACGCACCGTCCCTGCCCCACCTGCAACGGCCTCGGCCGGCTGCCCAGCCAGGAGATGGTGAGCCTCAGCCTGATCCGGCGGATCGAGGCGCAGGCCGCCTCCGGCACGATCCAGGGAGTGCGCATCCGTCTTCACCCCGAGCTCGCCGACGCCATGCAGAACCACTACCGCAAGGAGGTGGCGGCGCTGGAAGAAGAGTTCGATCTGCAGATCGAGATCATCGCGGCGCCCGGCCTGCACCGTCCCGAGGAGCAGGTCGAGTGGGTCCGCCGCGAGAGGCCGTTGCCGCCGCCGAAGAAGCCGAAGCAGGCTCCGGTCACCTTCCGTCCGTGGGACCTCGCTCTGCCTGAAGAGGACGAAGAGGAACAGGAACCGGAAGAGAAGGCGCCGGACTCCCGGCCGGAGGAGAAGCGGGAGCGGCGTCCAGGCCGGGGACGGGAGAAGAGAGGCCGCCGCGGAGGCCAGGACAGAGGCCAGGACCAGGCCGCCCGCGGGCCGCGGCGGGAGGAGAGCCGCGGACCGCGCGAGGAGGTCCATCTGCACCGCGAGGAGGCCCCTCCCGCGCACCACGAAGAGGGCGCCGTCGCAGCTGGCGCCGAGGAGACCGCCGAGAGCAAGCGCCGCAAGCGCCGCCGCGGCGGGCGCAAGAAGAAGAAGGCAGGCGCCGCGAACGGCCAGTCGGCGTCCCCCGAAGCGGCTCCGTTCACCGACGACGCGTTCGAAGGCGGCGGCGAGGACCACGATTTCGAGCACGAGCACGATGATGATCACGAGCCGGCCGAGGGCGTCTCCGCGGAAGGTGGCGAGGGGGGCGGAGCTCCTGCGCGCAACAGGGGCCGTAGGCGCCGGCGCCGGCGCGGTGGGTCCAAGGGGGGTGGCGAGGGGGCGGAGGGGGGCGGAGAGCCCTCACCCCCGGCCCCTCTCCCGCCAGCGGGAGAGGGGGGAGGGTTTGAAGGGCTCTGAGAGCTGCAAGAGACGGTGGCGTACCTCGGAATGAGTAACCTACACCCCTCTCCCGCTCGCGGGAGAGGGGGCCGGGGGTGAGGGCTCCGGGGCTACTCCTCCTTCACCCCCGTCACCGTCTCCGCATTCCGCTGGTAGTCCCCGATCCGGTCCTTGAGATAGCACCGATCCGTGCGCCGGTTGAAGGTATAGGCCGCGCAGCGGTCATCGCGCCGGCACGCGGATTGGCAGGCCGAGACTCCTCTCACGTCGAACGAGTCGTAATCGCCGCCGCGGTGGTCATAGCCGCGCTCCTCGGGCATGCGCTGAGCGCCGGCGGCGAGCGGCAGGAGGAAGGTGAGGATCAAGGCAAGACGGAGCTTCAGGAGCATGGACAGGGCCCTCCGTGGAACCGATCCAATGCTACCTGATTCCCCTCACCCCCGCCCCCGCAAAATCTCCTCCGCCGCCGTCTTGCCGCTGCGCATGGAGTGGTCCATGTTGAAGTACTGCCACTCGCCGAAGCGGCCGATGTTCCAGATGTCGTGCTCGCGCAGCCAGGCGCGGATGATCCCCACGTTCTTCGCGTGATCCAGGTCGTAGATGACGTAGGCCGGCAGGATCTCTTCGGTGTGGACCAGCTCGATGCGGTCGTCCGGCCGCAGGATCTTCGCGAGCTTCAGGGCCTCGATGGTCCGCTCGACGGCGGTGTCGCGGTCCAGCGGGCGCCACTTCGAGAAGGCGACCTCGGTGGCGATGGAGCTTTTGCCGGGGGGCACGGTGTCCGGGCTGAAGGTCGCCGGGAAGGACAGGCGGTGGAAGGGGAACGGGTCCTCGTAGAAGTAGACCCAATGCTTGTCCGACACGTCCGGCCGGTCGACCCCTAAGTTGATGCAATAGATCCCCTGGTACTTGAGGGCCGCGCAGGCGCGCTCCACCTCGGGCGGCACACCGGTACACAGCCGCGGGATGAAGGGGAGGGGCAGCGAGAAGAGCAGGTGGTCGAAGGGGACCACGTCCCCGTCGGAGAACACGACCTGCTTTTGGGGCAGCTCGATGCGCACGGCCTGGCGTTGCAGGTTCACGTTGCGCAGCCTCTGCCCCAACGCCCGCGGCAGCGGCTCGATGGCTCCCCTCTTCGGATACCAGAAGGAGGCGGTCGAGCCCACCTGGTCCACGTCGTCCGTCAGGGCGCCGGCGATGATCCGCTCGTAGTCGGGCGTCGGGACGCGCCGGCCGATCCAGCTGAACTCCATCTCCGAGGGCTCGATGGTCCAGATCTTCCGGGCGTAGGGGATCATCAGGTGGTCGCTGATGCCGTTGCCGAAGACGCCGCGCATCCACTCCTCGTAATTCTCCGGATGGAACTCCCCGCGCTCGAAGCGCTGGACCGCCCGCACCAGCTCGACCAGGCACTCCCGCACGACCGGCACCGGCAGCCCGTAAAGATGGGCCTGGAACGGGAAGCGGGTATAGAGGTCGTGGGCGTGGTGATAGATGAAGGCCTGGCGCTCCTGGGCGTGGAAGTTGTCGCCCAGGAGGTCGCGGATGAGGGCCTCCATCTCGGCGTCGATGGTGAACAGGATGTGGGGCCCGTGGTCGAACAGGTAGCCGTCCACCGGGACGGAGCGGGCGAGCCCGCCCACCCGGTCCTCTTTCTCGTAGATCTGCCAGTGATCCTCGCCGCCCTGCTGCAGGTACCAGGCGGCCGTCATGCCGGAGAGGCCGCCGCCGAGGATCACGTCCTGTCGTTCGCGCATCGAATTTTTTACCCCATCAGCCGGTGGTACTCCCGCGTCGTCGCCGGCATCGGCTCGACCCCCAGCTCTTCGAGGAGCAGGGTGCACAGGCGGTCGTACTGGCGCCGAACCATATCGCGGCGGCCCTGGCCCGCATAGAGCTGCATCAGGGAGAGATGAACGCGCTCCTGGAGCGGGTCTTCGACCAGCACGGAGCGGTAGGCGTCGATCGCGTCCTCGGCGCGCCCGAGACGCTGGTAGACGTCGCCGAGATCGCGCAGCATCTCCAGGTAGGACTTCTGATAGCTCTCCCGCCGCGCCGCGACCCAGGCCTCGTAGTGCCCCTGGAGGAAGGGTCCGCGGTAGAGGCTCCAGGCGCCGCGCCAGACGTCGGCGGCCGCGGGGAGGTCGCCGCGCGTTTGGAGCGCCTTCCCCTCCTCGAACCGGCGCACGAGATCGAGGACGTCCACCTCCCAGTCGAGCTCGGGGTTGAGCCGGTACACACCGCTGCGAAAAAGGAGCGCGGTCGGCTCCTCCTTGCTGCGCTCCCCTTCCAGGGCGCGGCGCAGATGGCTGAGGGTCGGATGGAAGTTGCGCTCGATCGTCTGCTCGCCGTCCGTGGGCCAGATCGCTTCCATGAGCTCGTCACGGGTCGCTTCCAGACCGGGGGACGAGGCGAGATAGGCGAGGATCTGGAACGAGCGCTTCAGCCGGCATTCGATCGGAGTCTCCCCGTCGGGTCCGCGCAGCTTCGCGGCCGGCGCTCCCAGGAGGCAGAGGACGAACGAGGTGCGCTGCTCGGGAGACCACGGGGGGGCCGCCACGGCCGGCCGGACCCTGCCGGCGCGCGCCTCCCGGCGCTGCCGCTCGCGCTGCAGCCCGGCCGCGAGGAGCCGCGGGATCCGGTCGCGTTGCGCTCCCTCGGCCCACAGGCCGCGGCTTTCGAGGAGCGACCAGGCGGCGCCCGCTTCGGGAGTCTCGCTGCCGAACCGCTCCGCGGGAGCCGCCAGCAACAGCTCCAGGTCTTCGGCCACGAAGCCGTCGAACACCTCGTGCCGCAGGAAGAAACGGACCGGTGGGATCTCCAGAAGAAGCTCGGGCGTCGCCGCCTCCAGACCGGCGCCGCCGGTCGCTTCGATGGCCAGGCGCAAAGGACGGTACCAGCCGTCGCCCGCCTCCTGGAGCCGGCGCGCCACGGCCGCCGACGGCACGCTCCCGGTGAGGAGCTCCCAGAGCGCGGCGACCTCCCCGGCTCCGAGGAGAAGCTCCTGCGGCGGCAGAAGGGCGATCTCCAGGGCCGGATCGCGCCAGCGCCGCTCTCCCGCGAACACGAGGCGCTGACCGGGCCGCAACCAGAGCGCCGCGCCGGCCAGCAGCTCTCCCGGATCGCCGGGCACCACCAGCCAGCGGACTCCGGCCGTGTGCGCCGCCTCGATGCTCTCGCGCAGCCCGGCGCCGGCGGCGAGCGCGCCGAGGGAGAGACCGATGGCCGCTCCCCCCTGCTGCTCCAGGAAGGCCGCGAGCAGCGCCGATTTGCCACTGCCGGGCCACCCCCAGACCTGCACGAGCGGCGCGTCCAGCGCTGCGAGCCTGGCAACCAGGCGCTCCGCCTGGGGAAGGAGATGCGATGTCTCGGCCAAACGGGATTCCAGGATTTGATTCAGCGGCGTCCGGCCCGGGCCGGGTCCGGCTCGTGCTCGCTCTCGGCCACCGTATCGCGGATCAGGCCGGCCGCGAGGAGCTCCCGGCTGAGCGCGGCAAGGCACCGCGTGGTGATCTTGCCGATGCTGGAGGCCCGGTAGCCGAGCTGCCGCGCCACTTCCAGCGGCTCATAGCCCAGCTGGAAGCGGAGGTGCAGCACCTGGCGGCAGCGCGCGGGGAGCCGGTTCAAGAGGCTCTCCAGGTCGAAGAGGAGATCGGTCCGCTCCTGGGTGGGAGCGACCGGCTCGGACAGCAGCTCCAGGATCGTCGAATCGACAGCCGAGTAGATGCGGCGGCGGCTGGTTCGCCAATACATCAGACAGTGGCGCTTCAGGGTTCCGAGCAGCCAGCATTCCGGATCGCGCACCCGGTCCCATTGATAGACGAGCGCGAGAAGGCTCTGCTGCAGGACGTCCTCGGCGTCGTCCGCAGGGATGTGAAACGTGGACAGGAGCCTCTTGAGCTTGGGCTCGACGATTTTCAAGAAATCGTCGAAGCTCAGCTCAGGCTCGGGGTTTTCCAGAGTGGACATTCCAACGGCCAAAAAAGGTTCGCGTCTAAACCAAAACTAACATCTTTTCCCGGAAGATGTCCAGCGAGGCGAGCACTCAGCCGCCGCGGAGACGGTCCCGGACCTGCTGCAAGTCCTCCCAGGTCGGCCGTTTGAGGGCCTGGTTCCGCAGCAGGGCGGCCGGATGGTAGGTCACCATGGTCGGAATCCCGAACGCCTGGTGCCACCGTCCGCGGAGCTGCCCGATCGGGCTCTCGCTGCCGAGCAGGGCCTGCGCCGCGACCCGCCCCAGGGCGACGAGGATCTTGGGTTGC
This sequence comes from Thermoanaerobaculia bacterium, assembly GCA_035264905.1. Classification (GTDB taxonomy): domain Bacteria; phylum Acidobacteriota; class Thermoanaerobaculia; order Multivoradales; family UBA5704; genus UBA5704. Next base: position 625 of record DATFPH010000493.1, on the reverse strand, counting down.
ACGAAGGTGATCTGCTTTTCCAGGTACCCGCGGCAGGCCTGCACCTCGTCGGGCTGGGGATCGCGGTTGCCCGGAGGCCGGCACTTGACGACGTTGGCGATGTAGACGTCCTCGCGCCGCATCTCGATCGCCTGGATGATCTTGGTCAGCAGCTCGCCGGCCGGCCCGACGAAGGGCAGCCCCTGCCGGTCCTCTTCCGCCCCCGGTCCTTCGCCGATGAGCATCAGATCGGCGTTCGGGTTTCCGGAGCCGAAGACGACGTTCTTCCGCCCCTCGGCGAGACGGCACCGCGTGCAGGAGGCGACCGTCGCGGCCAGACCCTCCAGTTCGGCGAGCCGCGCCGGGGACCCGGGAGACAGCGTCGGAGCCGGTGGCTGCCGCGGCGGCCTCTGCATTGTCGGAGCCGCCGTCGCGGTCGCGCCGCGGGAAGGACGTGGATCGGGCTGCTTCAGGTAGACGTCGCCGTACCCGATCTCGCTCAGGTAGGACAGGATCTCGGAGATAGGGGTCGGAACGGAGCGGCTCACTGACGAAGTGTACCCCCGAACAGGTCGAGGAGGGCGCCTGCCAGCTCGGATTTCGACTGCCGCGGGAAGAACACGGGATCGCCCTCGCGGCGGAAGAC
>DATFPH010000492.1:0-11771 GCA_035264905.1 Thermoanaerobaculia bacterium | reverse complement strand
CCGCAGGAGGAGCTGCTCACGCCGTCGGGCCTGGAGCGGGTGCTGGAGCGCCACGGCGCGACCGCCCTGGAGCTGCCCACGCCGTACTGGAACGTGTGGGCGGACGACCTGGAACGGCGGGGCGCGGCGCCGCCGCGGTCGGTGCGCCGCCTGCTCCTCGGCAGCGAGAAGCCGTCTCTCGCGCGGCTCGCGCGCTGGAGCCGGCACGGCATCCCCGTGTTCCACGTCTTCGGTCTCACCGAGACCGCCGTGACCTCGACGATCCACCGCTGGATCGGCGGCGAGCCGGCCGCGCGGGAGCTGCCGATCGGCCGCCCCATCGGCAACACGAGCCTCTCCGTGCTCGACCGGGAGGGCGCGCCCGTCCCCTGCGGTGTCACCGGCGAGCTCTCCATCGGCGGCGTCGGCGTGGCGCGCGGCTACCTGGGACGCCCCGATCTGACGGCGGAGCGCTTCGTGCCCGACCCCGTCTCCGCCGCACCGGGAGCCCGCGCCTACAGAACCGGCGACCTCGCGCGCTACCGGACGGACGGCTCCCTCGACTTCCTCGGCCGCATCGACGAGCAGGTGAAGGTCCGTGGCGTCCGTGTCGAGCCGGGCGAAGTCGCGGCGGTCCTCGAGCAGCACCCGGGCGTGGCGGCGTGCGTGGTCATGGTGCGGCGCGACAAGCCCGGCGAGGTCCACCTGGTCGCCTACGTCGTCCTGAATCCGACCGATCCGACCGATCCGACCGATCGGTCCGATCTCCCCTCCGGGCTTGCTGCCTGGCTCCGCGACAGGCTGCCGGAGGTCATGATCCCCGCGGCTTTCGTGCCGCTCGACACCTTGCCCTTGACCACCAACGGCAAGATCGACCGCGCGGCGCTGCCCGTCCCGGAGTGGGAGGCGCGTGCCGAAGGCGAGGGGCCGCGCACGCCGGTCGAGGAGCTGCTGGCGGGGATCTGGAGCGAGGTGCTGGGCCGCCCGTCCGTGGGACGCGAGGAGGACTTCTTCGATCTCGGCGGCCATTCGCTCCTCGCCACGCAGGTGGTGTCGCGCATCCGCGGCGTGCTCGGCGTCGATCTGCCGCTGCGCGCCCTGTTCGAGGCGCCGACCGTGGCCGGGCTCGCCCGCGCGGTCGAGGCGGGCCGGGGCTCCGCGCCGCCGCCGCCGATCGTCGCCGTGCCGCGCGATTCGGATCTGCCGCTCTCCTTCGCGCAGCACCGGCTCTGGCTGATCGATCAGCTCGATCCGGGCTCCGCGGTCTACAACGTGCCCGCGGCTCTGCGCCTGGGGGGCGCGGTCGAGCCGGCGCTCCTCGCGCGCATCTTCGCCGAGATCGCGCGGCGCCACGAGGTGCTGCGCACCACCTTCGCCCTGCGCGGAGACCGGCCGGTGCAGATCGTGGCGCCGCCCGGGAGCGCGCGGCCGGAGCTGCCGCTCGTCGACCTGTCGCGCCTGCCGGAGGCGGAGCGCGAGGCCGCGGCCCGCGCTCTCGCGAGAGACGAAGGCGCGCGGCCGTTCGATCTGCACCGGGGGCCGCTGCTGCGCCTCCTCCTGGTCCGCCTGAGCGCGCGGGACCACCTCCTGCTCGTCACCCTGCACCACATCGTCTCGGACGCCTGGTCCACCGGCGTCCTGGTCCGCGAGGTGGCGGCTCTCCACGCCGCCTTCTCCCGGGGAGAGGCCTCCCCCCTGCCGGAGCTGCCCGTGCAGTACGCCGACTTCGCGGTCTGGCAGCGGGAGTGGCTGCACGGCGAGGTCCTGGAGGCGCAGCTCGCCGTCTGGAGGCGCCGCCTCGCCGGAGCGCCGCAAGCGCTCGCCCTGCCCACCGACCGGCCGCGGCCGGCGGTGCGGACCTTCCGCGGCGCCGAGCGCCCCGTGGCCCTGCCGGCCGGACTGCCGGCGGCGGTGCGCGAGGCCAGCCGGCGGCACGGCGCGACCCCCTTCATGACCCTGCTGACCGCCTGGGCGGTCGTCCTCGGCCGCCATGCCGGCCAGGACGACCTGCTGGTCGGCGCGCCGGTGGCCGGGCGCAACCGGCAGGAGGTCGAGGGGCTGATCGGGTTCTTCGTCAACACCCTGGTGCTCCGGGCGGACCTGTCGGAGGCTCCGGCGTTCGCCGAGGCCCTCCGGCGGGTCCGCGAAGCGGCGCTGGAGGCCTTCACCCACCAGGACCTCCCGTTCGAGCGGCTCGTCGAGGAGGTGGTCTCGCGGCGGGACGTCGCGCGCTCGCCGCTGATCCAGGTCCTCTTCGCCCTGGAGACCGGCGGCCCGCGGAGGCTGGAGATCCCGGGGCTGACGCTCGCGCCGCTGGAGGACGAGATCCACAACGCCCGCTTCGAGCTGATCCTGAATCTCCAGGAAGGCCCGGAGGGGATCGCCGGCGCGCTGGAGCACAGCACCGACCTGTTCGACGCCGCCACGGTCGAGCGATTGGCGCGGCGCTTCCAGACCCTGCTCGCGGCGGCCGTGGCGGAGCCCGCCACCGGAGTCGCGGACCTCCCGCTGCTCGCCCCGGGCGAAGAACAGCAGCTCCTCGGCTGGGGCGGCGCGCGGGAGGACCAGCCGGTCGTCGAGACGCTGGCCACGCTGTTCGAAGCCCAGGCGCGGCGGTCCCCCGGCGCCCGCGCGGTGAGCTGCGAAGGGCGCGATCTCACCTACGGCGAGCTCGACGCGTGGGCCGATCGGCTCGCCCACCGCCTGCGGCAGCTCGGCGTCGGGCCCGAGGTACGGGTGGGTCTCCGCGTCGAGCGCTCGCTGGAGCTGGTCGCCGGTCTGCTCGCCATCGTCAAGGCCGGCGGCGCTTACGTGCCGCTCGACCCGGGCTACCCGCGGGAGCGGCTGGAGTTCTTGATCGAAGATGCCGGTGCGCAGGTGGTTGTGGGGGCAGAGGGCATTGAGCAGGTTCCCCCTCTCCCGGGCGGGGGTGAGGGTCCTCCGCGGTCGGCCGTGCCCCACAACACCGCCTACGTCATCTACACCTCGGGCTCGACCGGCAAGCCCAAGGGCGTGCAGGTGACCCACGCCAACGTCGTCCGCCTCCTCGCGGCCACCCAGACCTGGTTCGACTTCGGGCCGGACGACGTCTGGACCCTCTTCCACTCCGCCGCCTTCGACTTCTCGGTCTGGGAGATCTGGGGCGCGCTGCTCACCGGCGGACGCCTGGTGGTGGTCCCCTGGATGACGAGCCGGACGCCGGAGGCGTTCCACGACCTGCTGGCAGCCGAGCGGGTGACGGTGCTCAACCAGACCCCTTCGGCCTTCGCCGAGCTGATGCGGGCGGACGAGGATCCGGCCCGCGCGGGCTCCCTCGATGCGCTGCGGCTGGTGATCTTCGGCGGCGAGGCGCTCGTGCCGGCCCGCCTCGCGCCATGGCTCGCCCGCCATGGCGACGACCGGCCGCGGCTGGTCAACATGTACGGCATCACCGAGACGACGGTCCACGTGACCTACCGGCCGCTCACCGCCCGGGACGCCCAGACCCGGCAAGACAGCGTCATCGGCATTCCGATCCCCGATCTCTCCGTCCACGTGCTCGACCGGTCCGGCGGCCTCGCGCCCATCGGAGTCCCGGGCGAGATCGCGGTCGGCGGCGCCGGACTCGCCCGCGGCTATCTCGGCCGGCCGGATCTCACGGCCGAGCGCTTCGTGCCCGATCCGTTCTCCGGGACCGGAGCCCGCCTGTACCGGTCGGGAGACCTCGGCCGCTTCCTCCCCTCCGGCGAGCTCGAATACCTGGGCCGCAGCGACCAGCAGGTCAAGATCCGCGGCTTCCGCATCGAGCCCGGAGAGATCGAGGCGGCGCTCCTGGCACACCCGGACGTCCAGCAGGCCGTCGTTCTGGCCAGCGCCGGCCGCCTCGTCTCCTGCGTCGTCCTCGATCCGACCGATCCGACCGATCGGTCCGATCCCAGATCCGCGCTGGCCGCCTGGCTCCGCGACAGGCTGCCCCAGCACATGCTCCCCGCGACCTTCGTCCGGCTCGACGCGCTACCGTTGACCGCCAACGGCAAGGTCGACCGGAGAGCGCTCCTGGCGCTCGCCGAGGCGCACCGGCCGGCCGGCGCGGAGGAGGACGGCTTCGTGCCGCCGCGCACCCCGGCGGAGGAGCTGCTGGCGGACGTCTGGCGGCAGGTGCTGGGCCGGGAGCGCGTCGGCTCGCGGGACCACTTCTTCGACCTCGGCGGCGACTCGCTGCTCTCGCTTCAGGTGGTCGGCCGCGCCCGTCAGGCCGGCCTGCCGCTCACTCCGCAGCTCATTTTCGCCCATCCGGTGCTGGCCGATCTCGCCGCCGCCCTCGCCGCGGCCGGATCGCCGGAGGCGCCGCCGGCCCTGCCGCCGCCGGTCGGGAGGGCGCCGCGGACGCAGCCGCTGCCGCTCTCCTTCGCGCAGGAGCGCCTGTGGTTCCTCGACCGGCTCGCGCCCAACCGCGCGGCCTACAGCATTCCGCTGGCGCTCGACGTGCGGGGAGCGCTCTCGGCCCCGGCCTGCGCCGCGGCCCTGGCCACCGTGGTGCGCCGCCACGAGGCGCTGCGCACCACGTTCCAGGAGCTGGACGGCCTGCCCGGCCTGCCGGTTCAGGTCATCGCGCCGCCAACGGCCGAGCCGGCGCCTTTGCCGGTCGTCGACCTCTCCGCTGTGCCGGCCGGCCGCGGCAGGGCGGAGGCCCTGCGCCTCGCCTCCGGCGTCGCGGCGCTCCCCTTCGACCTCTCCCGCGGGCCGCTGCTGCGCGCCGTGATGCTGCGGCTGGCCGGGGGCGCGGAGGCGGAGCACGTGCTGCTCCTCGTCCTCCACCACATCGTCGCGGACGGCTGGTCGCTCGCCCTCCTGATCCGCGAGATCGCCGGGCTGCTGGGCGCCGGCCCGGCGGGAGCGGCGCTGCCGGAGCTCGCCGTGCAGTACGCCGACTACGCCTGGTGGCAGCGGCAGTGGCTCACCCCCGAGGAGGTCGAACGGGAGCTGGAGGCCTGGCGCGGACTGCTCGCCGGGGTGCCGCTGCGCCTCGAGCTGCCCGCCGACCGGGGGCGGGCCGCCGAGGCGGCCCAGGCCGCGGAGACGGACGACGAGGCCGGCCAGCACACCCTGGTCCTGCCGGCGGCGGCGCAGGCGCGCCTGCGCGGGCTCGCCCGGTCGCTCGGCGCGACCCCGTTCATGGTCTATCTGGCCGCCTTCCAGGTGCTGCTCTACCGGCTGACCGGCCAGGAGCGGCTGGTGGTCGGCACGGCCGTGGCGAACCGGCTGCGGCCGGAGGTCGAAGAGATCGTCGGCCTGTTCGTCAACACCCTGCCGCTCCCCGCGGACCTGCGCGGCGATCCGCCGGTGCCGGAGCTGCTGGCGCGGGTGCGCGAGGTCACGCTCGGCGCCTTCGCCCACCAGCAGATCCCCTTCGAGCGGCTGGTCGAAGCGCTGCAGCCGGAGCGCAGCCTGGAGCACGACCCGGTGGTGCAGGTGATGCTGGTGTTGCAGAACGCCACCCGCCCGGCCTTCGCCGCGGCGGGCGTCGACCGCGTCGAGGTGCCGGGCCTGAGCTTCGCGCCGCTGCCGGTGGCGGGCGGGGCCGCCAAGTTCGATCTCACCATGGAGGTCGCCGAGACGCCGCAGGGGCTCGAAGCCACCTGGGAGTACCGCCCGCGGCGGTTCTCGGCGACGACCGTCGCCCGCTGGGCGCAGGGCTGGGCCCACCTGCTCACCTCCCTGGCCGCGGCCGGAGAGGCCGGTGCCGCGGCGCCGCGCGCCTCCGGGCTGGATCTCCTGTCGGCCGCCGAGCGGCATCAGCTCCTCGCCGAATGGGGCGGCGCGGCGAGCCCCTATCCGCGCGATCTCCCGGTGCACGAGCTGTTCGCGGCGCGCGCCGCGGCGCACCCGGAGAGTGTCGCGCTGGTCGCTTTGACCTCGGCGGCCGCGGAGCCGGTGACGGTCACCTATGGCGAGCTCGCCGCGCGCGCCGGGTGTCTGGCCGCGTGCCTGCTCTCCCTCGGCGCCGCGCCCGACACGCCGGTGGCGGTCTGCTTCGAGCGCTCGCCCGAGCTGATCGCCGCGCTGCTCGGGGTCCTCGCAGCGGGCGCCGCCTTCGCGCCGCTCGATCCGAAGCAGCCGCCCGAGCGGATGGCCGCCATGCTCGACGACCTCTGGCCGGCAGCGTCCGCGGGACCGCGGCTGCTGGTGACCTCCTCCCGCCACGCGCCGCTGTTCGCAGGATTCACGGGGCGCATCGTGCTCGAGGACGAAGAGGCCGCTGGCGCGGGACCCTCACCCCCTAACCCCCTCTCCCACACGCACTCACACCCGCCCGGGAGAGGGGGAATGGGGGACCGTCTGGTCTATGTGATGTTCACGTCGGGCTCGACGGGGCGCCCCAAGGGGGTGGCGGTGACTCATCGCGGCGTCGTGCGGCTGGTGCATGGGGTGGACTATGCCCGCTTCGGCCCCGACGAGGTCTGGCTGCAGATCGCTCCCGCCTCCTTTGACGCTTCGACGCTGGAGATCTGGGGCGCGCTGCTGCACGGCGCCCGGCTGGTGCTGATGCCGCCCGGCACGCCCACCCTGGCGGAGTTGGCCGCGATGTTGGAGCGCCACCGGGTGACCACGCTCCACCTCACCGCGGGCCTCTTCCACCAGATGGTCGAGGAGGACCTGCGCGCCCTGGCGCCGGTCTCCCAGCTCCTGACCGGCGGCGAGGCGCTGTCGCCGGCGCACGTGCTGCGGGTTGCGCGCGAGCTGCCGTCGACCCGCCTGATCGCCTGCTACGGCCCCACCGAAGGCACCACCTTCAGCAGCTGCTGGCAGGTCCGCGCGGCGGGGATCGAGGGCTCGGTCCCGATCGGCCGGCCGGTCCCCAACACGCGGGTGCTGGTCCTCGACATCGCGGGCCAGCCGGCCGGGATCGGCGTGGCCGGCGAGCTGGTGATCGGCGGCGACGGCCTGGCGCGCGGCTATCTCGGCCGGCCCGACCTGACCGCCGAGCGCTTCCGCCCCCACCCGCTGCCCGAGGAACGGGGAGCGCGCGTGTACCACACCGGCGACCTGGCGCGCTTCCTGTCCGACGGCGCGCTCGACTTCATCGGGCGCGTCGACCGCCAGGTCAAGATCCGCGGCTTCCGCGTCGAGCCGGCCGAGGTCGAGGCGGCGCTCACCGCGCTCCCCGGCGTCGCCGAAGCGGTGGTCGTGGCGCACCGCGACTCTGGCGACCATGGCGAGCTGCGCCTGCTGGCGTTCGTCACCCCAGCCGGTGCGACCGAAGAGCTGGAGCCGGCCACGCTCCGCGGCGCCCTGCGCGGCCGGCTGCCCGACGCCTTCGTGCCGGCGGCGCTGTGGGTCGTCCCGGCCCTGCCCCTCACCAACAACGGCAAGGTCGACCGCGAGGCGCTGCTCCGCCTCGGCCCGCTCGCGGCGCGCACGGAGGAGGACGCGGCGCGCGAGGCCGCCGCGGCCTACCGCGATCCGCTGGAGGAGATGGTCGCCGGCATCTGGTGCGGGGTGCTGGGCGTCGAGCGGGTGGGCTCCGACGAGAGCTTCTTCGACCTCGGGGGGCACTCGCTGCGCGCCACCCAGGTGATCTCGCGCCTGCGCCAGGCCTGCGGCGTCGAGCTGCCGCTGCGGCTGCTGTTCGAGGCGCCCACCGTGGCCGGCCTGACCGTCCGGCTGCGCGCGGCCCTGGCCGCCGGCACCGGCGCCGAGGCCGGCGGCGACGGCGATCTCCAGGCGTATGCCGCGATCCCGCGGCGCGCGCCGGGCGCCGAGCTGCCGCTGTCGTTCGCGCAGGAGCGGCTCTGGTTCCTCGACCAGATGATGCCCGGAACCGCCTTCTACAACCTCCCGGGCGCGCTCACCCTGGCCGGCCGCCTCGACGTGGCGGCGCTCGCCGCGACGCTCGCCGAGGTGGTGCGCCGCCACGAGGGGCTGCGCACCATCTTCCGCACCGAGGAGGGGCGGCCGTCGCAGGTCGTGCTGCCGTCCGTTCCCCGCTTCCTGCCCCTGGTCGATCTCACCGCGCTCCCCGAGCCGGTGCGCGGCGCCACGGCGGAGCGGCTGCAGAACGAGGAGGCGCTCCGCGGCTTCGACCTGACGGAGGGGCCGCTGTTCCGCTTCTCCATCCTGCGGCTCGCGGCCGAGACCGCGGAGGCGCAGGCCCGCTACCTGCTGCTCCTCACCTTCCATCACATCGTGTTCGACGGCTGGTCGACCGGCGTGCTCACCCGCGAGCTCGCGGCGCTCTATGCCGCGGCGCTCGAACGCCGCCCGTCGCCGCTGCCCGAGCTGCCGATCCAGTACGCCGACTTCGCCTGCTGGCAGCGCTCCTGGCTGAGCGGCGACAACCTCGAGCGCATCACCAGCTACTGGCGGCAGCGGCTGGCCGGCGTGGTGCCGCTGCGCCTGCCGCTCGACCGCCCGCGGCCGCCGCTCCAGACCTTCTCCGGCGACACCTTCTCGCTGGACCTCTCCCCGCAGGTGGCCACGGCGGTCCGCCGCCTGGCGCGGGAGAAGGCGGTCACGCCCTACATGGTGGGGCTCACCGCCTTCAACGCCCTGCTCCACCGCTACAGCGGCCACGCCGACTTCGCGGTCGGCACCTGGGTCGCCAACCGCAACCGCCCGGAGCTCGAGGGGCTGATCGGCTTCTTCGTCAACAACCTCGCGCTGCGGCTGGACCTCTCCGGCTCTCCCACGTTCGGCGGGCTCCTGGCGCAGGCGCGGGAAGCGGCGCTCGGCGCCTACGCGCACCAGGACCTGCCGTTCGAGAAGCTGGTCGAGGACCTGAAGCTGCCGCGCGATCTCAGCATGCCGCCGGTGTTCCAGGTGGTCTGCGTCCAGCAGCCCCCCGGCGGCCGGCTGCGGCTCGCCGAGGTCGGTCTCGAGCCGATGTCTTCGGCCGTCAACCCGGCCAACGTGGACCTCATGCTCGATCTCTGCGATCCGTCCTCCGGCCCCTACACCGCCACCCTGGTCTTCAACCGCGACCTGTTCGACCGCGCCTCGATGATCCGCTTCGGCCACCATTTCGAGCATCTGCTGCGGGCGGCTCTGGAGAGCGGGATCGACGCGGCGGCCATCCACGAGCTGCCGCTCCTCGCGCCCGCCGAGATCTGGCAGGTCGCCGCGGAGTGGAGCCGCGGCCTCCCGCGGCCGGCCGCCGAGCGCCTCCCCGGGGTCTCCTTCATCCACCAGCGGATCGAGCATTGGGCGGCCTTGCGGCCTGAGGCGGAAGCGGTGGTCTGGCCGGGCGACGACGCCGTGCCGGCGGAGCGCCTGAGCTATGGCGAGGTGAACGCCCGCGCCAACCGGCTGGCGCGCGCCCTGCGCCGCCGCGGCGTCGCTCCCGAGGCGCGGGTGGCGCTCTGGCTGCCCCGCGGCGCCGACCTCGTGGTCTCCGCGCTCGCCGTGCTCAAGGCGGGCGGCTGCTACGTGCCGCTCGACGCCACCTACAGCGGCGAGCGCCTGGCGTTCATGGCGGCCGACGCCGGGGCGCGGGTGCTCGTCACCCGCGGCGACCTGGCCGGCTTCGCGCCGCCGCCCGGCGCGGACGTCCTGCGCCTCGACGATCCGGGGCTGGCGGCGGAGCTCGCCGCGGAGAGCGCGGCGGACCTCGATCCGGCCGAGGTGAGCCTCGAGCCGGTCAACCTCGCGTACGTGATCTACACCTCGGGCTCGACCGGCCGGCCCAAGGGGACGATGATCGAGCACGGCAGCCTGCTCACCGCCTACTCCGCCTACGAGCAGGCCTACCGCTTGGGCGACGTCACCGGCCACCTGCAGATGGCCAGCTTCTCGTTCGACGTGTTCACCGGCGACCTGGTGCGCGCCCTCGGCTCCGGTGCTCGCCTGGTGCTCTGCCCACGCGAGGTGCTGCTCGATCCAGGCCGCCTGTACGGGCTGATGCGCGGCGAGCGCGTGGACGGCGCCGAATTCGTGCCGGCGGTGGTCCGCGCCCTGGTCGATCACCTGGAACGCGAGGGCGGAGACCTCGACTTCATGCGGCTGGTGGTGGTGAGCTCCGACGCCTGGTACGCCGGCGAGGTGGCGCCGCTGGCGCGCCTCTGCGGCCCGCGCACCCGGTTGATCGACTCCTACGGCGTCACCGAGGCGACGATCGACACCACCTTCCTGCCGCTCGCCGCCGGGGACGGCACGCCTTGCCTGCCGGTGCCCGCCGCGGCGGCGGTGGTGCCGATCGGCCGGCCGCTCGCGGACAACGAGGCCTGGGTGCTGGGCGGCGGGCTCGACCTGCTGCCGCCGCGCATGCCCGGCGAGCTGTGCATCGGCGGCGCCGGCGTGGCGCGCGGCTACCTCGGCCGGCCGGAGCTGACCGCGGAAAAGTTCACCCCGCATCCGTTCTCCACCGTGCCGGGCGCCCGCCTCTACCGCGCCGGCGACCTGGCGCGCTGGCTCCCCGACGGCAGCGTCGAGTTCCTCGGCCGCGTCGACAACCAGATCAAGGTGCGCGGCTTCCGCATCGAGCCCGGCGAGATCGAGGCCGCCCTGGGCGCCCATCCGCAAGTGCGCCAGGCCGTGGTGCTGGCCCTCGCCGGCCAGCCCGGCGACAAGAGCCTGGTCGCCTACGTGGTCCCGCAAGACGCCGCGCCTCTGGATGAAGTCGAGCTGCGCGCGTTCCTGAGGCAGCGGCTCCCCGACTACATGGTGCCGGCGCTCTTCGTGCCGCTCGCCGAGCTGCCGCTCACCCCGAACGGCAAGGTCGACCGGCGCTCCCTGCCGGTCCCCGACTGGAGCCGCCCGGTCGACACCACCCTGTACGAGCCGCCGCGCACCGCCGCCGAGGAGATGCTCGCCGCGATCTGGCGCGAGGTGCTGCGGGTCGCGCAGGTCGGCGCGTTCGACAACTTCTTCGCCATCGGCGGCCATTCGCTGCTCGCCACCCAGGTGGTGGCGCGGGTGCGCGCCGCGGTCGGCGTCGAGCTGCCGCTGCGCGCTCTCTTCGAGACGCCGACGCTCGCCGAGCTGGCGCAGGTGGTCGAGGAACAGCTCATCCTGCACATGGACGACCTCACCGACGAGGAGCTGGCGAGCCTGTCATGAGTCGCCAAGCACCCGACGATGCATCCGACGGCCTCGCGGCGCGCCTGGCCGCCCGCGAGGCGCAGCTCGAGCGGCTGCGCCGCGGGCTCTCCGACGAGAAGCGCGCGGCGCTCGAACGCCGCCTGCGCGGCGCCGCCCAGGCCGCGCCGGTCCAGCGGCTCATGATTCCGCGCAGGGAGGCCCACCCCGGGGACGGCGAGCCCACGTCGTTCGCCCAGGAGCGCCTCTGGTTCCTCGCCCAGCTCGATCCGGAGAGCGCGGCCTACAACCTCCCCTCGGCGGTGCGCCTCGAAGGAGCGCTCGACGTGGCCGCGCTGCGCCGCGCCCTGGCCGAGGTCGTCCGCCGCCACGCGAGCCTGCGCACCACGTTCGCGAGCCGCGACGGCCAGCCGGTGCAGGTCGTCGCTCCGCCGGGCGCCCCGGGAGCGGCGGCGCTGTCGGTGGTCGACCTCGGCCCGCTCGCCGGTCGACTCGCAGCCAGGGAGACGCGGCGGCTCGCCGCGGAGATCGCGCGGCAGCCGTTCGACCTCGCCGCGGGGCCGCCGTTCAGGGCGGCGCTGCTGCGCGAGTCGCCGGCGCGGTCGACGCTGGTGGTGGTGGTGCACCACATCGTCACCGACGCCTGGTCGGCGGGCGTGATGGTGCGCGAGCTGGCGGCGCTCTACGCGGCCTTCGTGACCGGCGCCCCGCCGGAGCTGCCCGAGCTGCCGCTCCAGTACGCCGACTACGCCCGCTGGCAGCGCGGCTGGCTGACCGGC